>CAJPNZ010000041.1 GCA_905372155.1 Propionibacteriaceae bacterium | reverse complement strand
GCCCCGCCCTTCTCCCTGAACCTGAAGGACGCGGGCAACAGCTACTCCCCCTTCACCGCCCCCACCGTCAAGGGCTCCGGCTGGAACCTGGGCGCCAGTGTGTCCATCGACAACAGCCGTTCGGTGCACTCCACGCCCTTCGGCATCATCATCGTCCTCAACACCTACTATCCCTTGGATACCTCCTCGAAGAACGACGACTCCCAGGCGACCAAGATCCTCTGCCTCGACCCGGCGAATGGTTCCCTGAAGTGGGCCCGCATCCTGGAACCGGCGTCCTCGGAGATCGGCCGGAGCGACACCGGGACGGCCCAGGACCTGTTCAGAAGGGATAGCTCACCCGGCAACCCGGGCCCTGTCGTCACCAGCCCGAATGGGCACCACCTGGCGATCATGGTCAAGCCATACCTGGTTTCGGGGAGTTCCAGCGACGTGAGCGACCAACGCATGCGCATCGTCGTCATCGACACCGAGACCGGTGACGCGACCCGCACCTTCGAGGTCTCCGGGCTGGCGCTGGGGCAGGTCCTCACCAACGATTCCCTGGTGGTTGAAACCTCCCAGCACTTCTATCCGGCGGGCACCGGAACCCTCAACGTCTTCTCCCTCACCGAGGCGCAGGCCGGGCCCACCAGCTTCCGCACCGATCGGTGGCTCGTCGGAGCCACCTCGGATTCCCTGCTCGTGTCGTCCCAGGACCTGCGGAGGTACGATCGCCTGCCAACCACCCTCACCCGGATCAGCACCTCGGGCGAGGAGCTGGGCACAGTTGCGGGTGTCACCGCCGTCAGGGATGGGAGCTGGGTCTTCCGCTACCAGGATCCGGAGGCCGCGACCGCCGCCATCAAGGCGGGTTCCAAGGACGTACTGCCCAGGGAATTGTTCAACATCGATTCCGGGGCCGCCTTCGACATCACGGATCTGGACGTTGTTTCCGCGGGCCTGTCCACGGGCCCCGGTTTCCTGTTGCGACGCCTCGTACCCGGCGACAACGATGAACAGAAACCCTTCTACGTCCCCGTATCTTGGCTGCCCGCCGCCCCGGACAGCAGGGAGCTGCGCACCGACGATGTGGCTTGGTTCGACGAAGGAGATTACAAGAAGCAGGAGGGTCGCTACATCATGCGCACCGTCCGCATGGGTGAAAAACCGGGCTGAGGTTATTCCTTGTCCGTGCAGCGCTCAATGCGCCCGGGCCACCAGGACCCTTGGCGCATTGAGTGCTGCACGGGCGCGATGCCGTCTCACCTGCTGCGAACCTCCCAGCGGAAGGTGCGGATCGCCGCCAGCATGACGAGCGCCGCCAAAACGATGGTGATTCCGCTGGTCAGCCACGGATCGTGCCGCTGGAACGGGCTGTTCGCCGCCCAGAAGAGGGGGTCGACGGACAGGGCCGGCGGCAGCCAGCTAATGACCTGCTGGAAGGTTTCGGGCAGCAGCCACATTGGGATTCCGGCGCCGCTGATGAACAGGAACCCGACCTGCAGGAAAGCGCTGACGCTGCTGGTGGCCTGGGAGCTGGTCATCACGCCACCCAGCCAGTACCCGATGGCCAGGAACAGCAGCAGAGCGGGAAGGGAGGCCGCGGTGAGGGCCGGGATCGCGGCCCAGTCGGCCAGCCCGATCACCGCCCCGAGGAGGTAGAGCACCACGCAGAGCGCCATCGCGAAGACGACCCGCAGGAACAGGTGGGTGAGCAGGAAACGGGTCCGGCTGAGCGGAGTGGTTCCGAGCACCCGGAAGGTGCCCTGTTCCCGGTACTGCACCAGAGGTCCGGCGGTCAGGTTGAGGGCGACCCCGGAAAGCGCCAGGTAGCCGCTCATGGGCAGGATCATGGCGCCGAAGTTGGCTGCGGTGCTGGAGGGCATCACCGTCGAGATCAGGAAGAACATTCCACCCATGAACAGGGGAAACACCATGGCGAAGATGAACTGGGCGCGGTTGCGGGTGAGTTCCAGCCAGTGGAGTTTGAACAGTTTGCGGGTGACGGACGCGGTGGGCATTGCGATCTCCTGGTTTGCTGCGGTCAGTGGGCGGGTGATGGAAAGGGTTGACATGACGATCTCCTTGCGGGTCACTTGTTCTGTTGGTGGAAGGAACGGCCTGCGGCCTGGAAGAAGACGTCGGTGAGGCCGCGGAAACGATCCGGTCCCTGGTGGCGTCGTTCGGCGTCGGCGATCAGCTCCGACGGGCTGCCCTCGGCGACGACTGCGCCGGCGTCTATGATGGCCAGGCAGTCGCAGAGGACCTCGGCCTCCTCCATGTCGTGGGTGGACAGGATGATGGTCATGCCTTCCTGCTTGAGGTGACGCAGCGCGTCCCACAGGTCGGCGCGGGCCATCGGGTCGAGTCCGGTGGAGGGTTCGTCGAGGACGGTCACGTTCACTCCGCCGATCAGCGCCAGGGCCAGGTTGATCCGCTGCCGCTGCCCGCCGGAGAGGCGTCGCAGCTGCCGGTCGATGTAGCCGCTCATGTCGAGCAGGCGGATCAGTTCCTCCGCGGGCCGGGGGTTGGGGTAGAGGGCGCTCCAGATGTCGAGGAGTTCCTCGCCGGTCAGCAGGTCGAATCCGGTGGCGTTCTGCGGCTGGATGCTGATCCGGTTCCTGACCTCGGCGTTTTCCCTGACCGGGTCCAGTCCCATGGTCCGGGCGAGTCCCCCGGTGGCCTCGCGCAGCCCGACGGCGATCTCGAGGGCGGTGGTCTTGCCTGCCCCGTTGGGGCCGAGAAGCCCGTAGATCACGCCCTGCGGGATCTCGAGGTCCAGGCCTCGGAGGGCTCGGACGACGCCCTTGGAGGTCGCGTAGTCCTTGGTCACGTTCTGGAAGCTGATGGCGGTGGTCATGTCGGTTCCTCCTGCGGTTCGTCGTTGCGCCCTACGGTAACAATAACTTTCCAGATGTGCAAGTACTTGCTCAAGAAAAGTCTAGTTTCTGTTCCAAGAGCACTTGCGGGGCGCGTCCAGGGGGTCGCACGGTTGCGCAGCACCCAGCCCCGTTTCGCTGGCCTTAACCTTGGTTCTGGTTTGCTGGCCTTGATCCTGATTCGCTGGTCTTGGCGCGGTTTCGCTGGCCTTGTTCATGTTTGCCTGCGCTGTGAGGCCAGCAAACATCAACAAGCCCAGCGAACCGACGACGACAGCAGGCGGCAGCAGGCGACAACCGGGCGGGCAGTGGTACGAGACGGCGACGGGCGGACGGCCGATACCGAACCGACGACGGTGGCGGTGGATCAGTCCCTCAGGAAGCGACCCGGCACCGGCACCTCCCGGTCCCGGTCCCACGATTGTTCCCAGCCCGCGACCCGCAGGGTGACGTCGAGGAGGTGGGCGGTCATGCCCCAGATGAACAGGTCGCCGAGCTGGAATCCGGGGCCGCGGTAGCCGCCGGGGACGGTGGCCGTGACGCGGGTGGCGGGGTCGCTGAGCTGCGATATCCGCAGTTGGAGCACGTTCGCGACCTCCCCGGGGTCGACGGGCGCCAGCGGCAGCGGCTCCGACCACCGTGCGACGACGGGGGTGACCTCGTAGCCGCTGGCCGGCACCCAGGCCGTCGGGAGCTGACCGAGGACGGTGACGAGTCCCGCATCCAGGCCGACTTCCTCGCGAGCCTCCCGCAGCGCCGTGGCGACGGGGGTTTCGCCGGTTTCCGCGCCGCCGCCGGGGAAGGAGATCTGTCCGGCGTGCGCTCGCAGTCCCCCGGCTCGTTCGGTGAACAGGACGGCCGGGTCGGGCTCGTCGGTGAGCAGGATCAGGACGGCGGCCGGGCGCGCGTCGTCGGGGGCGCGACCGAACTGGCCGAGCGGCCCGGCCACGCCGTCGCGCAGCGCCGCCGTCAGGCCTGAGAGCTGGGACACAGATCCTCCACGGGGCAGGCGGTGCAGGCGGGTGTGCGGGCGCGGCAGCAGCGGCGGCCGTGCCAGATGATCCGGTGGCAGAGCACCACCCACTCGCCGGGCGGGAACAGCGCCCCGACGGCGCGTTCCACGTCGTCGGGTTTGGTGGAGTGCACCCAGCCGAGCCGGTTCGAGACGCGGATCACGTGGGTGTCGGGGGTGATACCGGGGATACCGAAGGCGTCCCCGAGCACGACGTTGGCGGTCTTGCGCCCCACCCCGGGTAGCTTCACCAGTTCGTCGAGGCTGTCCGGTACCCGGCCGTCGTGGTCGGCGACGAGTGCGCGGGCCAGCCCGGTAAGCGATCTCGCCTTGGACCGGTACAGCCCGAGGCTGCTGATGATTTCCGCGACGTCGTCCTGTTCCGCCTCCGCGAGGCGTTCCGCGTCGGGATAGCGGGCGAACAGCTCCGGGGTGACCTGGTTGACGCGGGCGTCGGTGGTCTGGGCGGACAGGACGACGGCGACGAGCAGCTCGAAGGGTGACCGGTGATCCAGGTCGCAGCGGGCATCCGGGTAGGCGGCTGCGAGCCTGGACCCGATCAGGGCCGCCGTCACCTGGCGGCGAGTTCCGCCACCAGCTCCACCTCGACGGGAGCGTCGATGGGCAGGACCGCCACCCCGACGGCGCTGCGCACGTGCGGGGTGCCGAAGACCTCGCCGAGCAGTTCGGAGGCGCCGTTGGCGACCTGCGGCTGGGCGGTGAAGTCGGTGGTGGAGGCGACGAACACCACGGCCTTGAGAATGCGGGCCACATTGTCGAGACCCCCGGCCTGATCGGCGACTGCGGCCAGGGCGTTCAGGGCCGCGACCTTCGCGGCCTCCGCACCTTCGGCCGGTTCGACGGCGTCACCGAGGCGACCCGTGGCGACGAGTTTCCCGTCACGCAGGGGCAGCTGTCCCGAGACCCACACCTGGTTTCCCACCGTGATGGCGGGGGTGTAGGCGGCGAGGGGTTTGGCGACGGGCGGCAGGGTCAGCCCGAGTTCGGCGAGTCGCTGGGTGGGGATGCTCATCGCCCCTCCTCCAACGGCCTCTTGAAGTACCCGACCATCGTTTCGGGGGTCGGGCCGGGTGCGACGGTGACGAGTTCCCAGCCTTCGGCCCCGAAGTTGTTCAGGATCTGCTGCGACACATGGCTGAGGATAGGTGCGGTCAGGTACTCCCATTTGGTCATGCCCCAAGACTGCCATCAAATGCTCCACCCGGGCCAGACCGCCCACGACTCCCCGGGCACGCGCAAGAGGTTCCGACACACCCCGCTCGCTGACGCTCGCGAGGCTCGGCTCAACCAACCCCTACCTTTTGAAGCTGGTTGAGCCAGCACGTGAACGTCAGCGAACGGCTGAGCCGAAATCACCCCGCACCCAGACAGCAGGCCCGACCCCAGCCCCCAACCACGGTCACCACGGCCCCGGCACGCCCCACTCGCCGGCGCTCGTGAGGCTCGGCCCAACCAGCGCGGAGGAAAACGCAGGAGCTGTCAGCTGGCCTCGTCGAGCCGGCCGTAGGTGAGCAGCACTTCCCGCCAGGACGTGATGTCGGGCCGGGAACGCAGCAGCCGGCGGCGTTCGCGTTCGGTCATGCCGCCCCAGACTCCCCATTGGACGCAGTTGTCAAGTGCCTCGGCAAGGCACTCCAAGCGCACTGGACAGCTCATGCAGATGTTTCGGACCCGCCGCTGATCCTTGGATTCGGGGAACAAAACGTCCTCCATGTCACGGCATTTGGCCCGCAAAGTCCATTCGCTGATCTCACCCAGTGACATCCACACCCTCCCTCGCCCAGTTATTCCTTCGAAATGCAGCTATGACGCTAGCGCATCCCCCTCAAAAGCAAAAGCGCCGGATAACAGCCAGTTTCCCCTCACCGACGGCCTCCGAGCCCCTAAAACCGGGGGTTTCCGCACCCCGCGGTCACCGAGCACCGCCAGATTTCGCAAAACGCCGGCCAATCGGATGACAGGACCCAACTCACTCGCCCTAACTTTCGTTATCTAACTACCTACGAATAGCTTGGAAAATCCCCTCGCGGCGACGAAACGTCGCCATGGAGTCACACCGATTGGGACCTCCACACATCTCTGTATCACCCGGTCGACCGACAAACACCGAACGGTGCGCCCCGCGCAGAACACCCACCCCTTGACGACACAACGCCCCCCCGAGACTCGGCGCCCAGAAGGCCAATCAGCAGGAGCCATCTCGCGAGAACCGTGTCGAGCACCAGCGCCCCGGGAGACACCGGCACCCCAGCGAGCTCTCGGAACCCGCACCCAAGCAGGATCGTTAAATTGTTTTATCGATATATCAGAAAGACGTTGCCCTGCCACAGACGAAGCCAACCGAGACCACGAAGGTCGACACGACCACACCGGACCGAACACCCCGGGGCATCCCACCGCATCTCTACGGCCACGGACCTCAGACATCCGATGAATAATCGGATCGCATCCGAACACGATCCCGCAATACAGCCCCACCCGCGTTTGTGATCCAGCGCCACCGCGACCCCGAATCGACAGGTTTTCCGAGCCACAACCTCAGCGAATACACCAATGCAAACCCTCCCGACCATGCGATAATTAACTTTCGATAAACGTTGGCAATTCGCCAGTTCATGCATTACTCTTGTCTCGGCGGGGGAGGCATCCGTCAAATTGTAAACAAACTAACAATCACTGCGGTTACCAAACTTCTTCAGCAACAACCTCCCCCGCCACCTCAGATCAGTGATTCAATTATCAAGGATCCCTTCGGGTAGTTTTCGCCGCAATGCGCACCAAGGTCGGTATCGGCGGGCCGTCAACCGGACCGGAGGATTCACCCCCGGCTCTTCAGCCCGACCGCCCTTCAGCGGTCAGCGGGCCCCAGCACCATCAGCTTCTCCGGGTCCGGGAAAGACACGAACCCCACCTCGGCGTAGAGATCGTGTGCATCGGGGGTAATGAGCATGAGCCGCTTGAGCCGGAGTCGCCGGAACGTTTCCGCCACGGTCCGGGACAGCGCGACCCCGAGCCCACGCCCACGCACCTCGCGCGCGACGTAGACGTCGCAGAGCCACCCGAAGGCAACACCATCGGTTACCACCCGCGCGTACCCAACCTGCGCGCCGTCTGGCCCGTACACGCCGAAGTTCACCGATGCCGCCGCGGCCCGCTCCACGAAATCGCGGGACCGTCCCAGCGCCCAGTACGCATCCGTCGACAACCAGCGGTGTACGCGTCCCAGATCGAGCCGACCGCGGTCCGTGTCCACCACGAAACCTCCCGGCAGCTCCACCCTGACATCGGGGTCGGGCACCGCGATCACGGTCTCACCGGTCATGACAGCCTCCTCGCGCTCGACGACAGCTCGGTACGTAAACCCTGCGGGTGTTTCCAACATGCCACCGACCATCGCCTTCCCGGAAACGAATCGCCCCTGCCCCGTCAGGACGGATCACCGGCGGGTCTTCCCGGCCGGATGAACACGCCCAGCGCCGCGGCGAACGCCACCACGCCGGCGCCCAGCAGGATGTGGAACGAGAGCTGGGTGCCCGTGGTCGTTCCCGCCACCGGGTCGGCCGCCTCGGCCGCGTTGACGATGGCGGTCGCCACCGCGGTTCCGATGGCCCCGCCGAGCTGCTGGATGGTGTTGAACGCGGCGTTGCCGTCGGCCTGGAGGTCATCGGGAAGGGAACGCAGGCCGTTGGTCATGGAGTTCGAGACGGACAACCCCTGGCAGATCGGGAAGAGCGCGTAGATCAACGCCAGCCGAACGCCCGAGCCGTGAACGCCGAGGACGGCGAAGAGCACGAGGGTCACCACCCCGATGGCGGCGCCGGTGAGGATGGGCCGCATGGGACCGAAGCGGTCCAGGATCCCGCCGCCGAACGGGGTAAGGAGCGCGCCGATGATGCACCCGGGCAGCAGTAGACAGCCCGCGGCGAAGGAGTCCATCGACTTGCCGACCTGGGCGAAGTACGGGATCAGGTATCCCAGCGCCAGCACGATGACCTGGATGAGCACCACGTAGACGATGCTCAACGCGTAGGTGCGGTCGGTGAAGATCCGCACGCGCAGCAGGGGATCGTCGGAGCGCCGGGAGAGCAGGACGAAACCGGCAATGAGCGCCACGGACAGGACAAACAGCCCGAGCACCTCCGGGCTGGTCCATGCGCTGGTGGAGGCGGCGTTGGTGGCGAAGATGAGGGCTACGAACCCGGCCGCCATGAGCAGGAACTGGACGGGGGCGAAGGAGACCCGCCCGATCTCCTGGACCTGGCGGATCGTCAGGGCCCCGAGCACCAGGGCGATGACCAGGAAGGGAACGAGCACCAGGAAGATCGAACGCCACCCGAGCGCGCCGATGAGGAAACCACCGAGCGAGGGCCCCACGGCCGGGGCGATGGCGGTGATGAGCGTGGCGAGACCCATCATGGTTCCCATCCGTTCGTGAGGAACCTGTTGCAGCACGATGTTGAACATCAGCGGCAGCGCGATGCCCGTCCCGACGCCCTGCAGGATGCGTCCGCCGATCAGGAGCGAGAAGTGCGGGGCGGCCGCGCTCATGATCGTCCCGGCCAGGAAGGTGAGCATGGCCGCGAGGAAGAGCGTCCGGGCGCGGAACCTGCGGTTCAGGAACGAGGAGATCGGCATGATCGCGGAGAGCACCAGCAGATACCCGGTCGTGACCCACTGCACGGTCGCGGTGTTCACCCCGAACTCGCCCATGAGCGCCGGGAAGGCGACGTTCATCGCGGTCTCCACGACCACCCCGGCGAACGACATGATGCCCACCGCGACGATGGAGACGACGAGGCGTGCGTCGAGACATCGTTCAAACCCTGACACGTTGTTGATCCTCATCTCTCATCCCGGACACGGCTGCAGCGCGAATCCCGCCGGTCCAATACTGGCCCCATGACCTCCGAGCGTGCTTCAGGGACCACTCATCGATACACCCACGGCCACGGTGCGGCGGTCCTGGCCAGCCACTCCCGTCGCACCGCCCAGGACTCGGCGGGATACCTGCTCCCCCACCTGCGCCGGGGCATGGACCTGCTCGACGTCGGCTGCGGACCCGCATCCGTCACCGCCGACCTGGCCGAGCTCGTCGCGCCCGGAAGGGTCGTCGGGCTCGACGCCTCGCCCGCCGTGCTCGACATCGCCCGGGCCCTCCTGGCAGAACGGGGCCTTCGAGACCGGGTGGAGTTGATGGCAGGCGACGTGTTCGCGCTGCCCTTCGACGACGACACCTTCGACGTCGTCCACGCCCACCAGCTGCTCCAGCATCTGGACGATCCGGTGGCTGCGCTCGCCGAAATGCGTCGGGTGGTCCGTCCCGGGGGGATCGTCGCTGCGCGCGACGCCGTGTACTCGGCGGATGCGTGGTTTCCCCAGCCCGCCGGCATGGATTCGTGGCTGGAGGTCTACATGGCCACGGCCCGGGCCAACGGAGGGGAACCCGATGCGGGAAGCAGGTTGCTGGCGTGGTCGCGGGCCGCGGGTTTCCGGGATGTGACGACATCGGCGTCGGCCTGGTGTTTCGCCACCGAGCAGGACCGTGAATGGTGGTCCGGCACCTGGGCACAGCGGTGCCTGACCTCGTTCGGCCCGCGGGCGGTGGAGCTCGGCCTGGCCACGACAAGCGACCTGGAGACGATGGCTGAGGCCTGGCGGCAGTGGGGCGCCAGCGACGACGGCTGGTTCGTCGTCGTCCATGGCGAAGTCCTGCTCCGCGCCTGAACCGGCATCAGGTCAGGGCCTGCCCCGCCCGCGCCACGTCATCACGTTCAGGGACGGGCAGGTCATCCGCTCCCCCGACCTCCTGCACGGCCTGTATGAGGGCCAAGCCGATGTTGGGGCGGGTCACACCCTTTGTCAGGATGTCGCGGGCCTCGGCCTCCATGGAACGTCCATGTCGCTCGGCCTGCTCGGCGAGCTGCCGCTTCACCGACTCATCCAGGCCTCGGACAAGGATGGATGCCATCGCAACCACCTCCCTCAAGTGATATCAAACATGATGTCAAATCGCCTGCAAGAGGCGCATCGAGAGCCCTGCCACTGGATCATGAAGATCCCGGAGCCGGGAGGGAACGTGTACACATCATCGACACGTCCGTGAAACGTGTCGAAAAATCACCAAAATTTCGACACGTCCCGCTTGTGCGGTTACGCTTCGTGCATGTGGCACCATCCTGACCGCCCGCACCAGAACCTACCCCCGCTCCCACCGGCAAAGGATGTGGAGACACCGGTGGTCCTGAAGGCGACGGTTGCGGCGAGCAGGGCACTGGCCCGGCTCGACGGGGCCTGCAAGCGGTTGCCCGACCCCACCATGCTGATCAACCTCATCCCCCTGATGGAGGCGCAGGCATCGAACGAGATCGAGAACATCGTCACCACCAACGACGAGTTGTTCAAGGCAGCGCACGGGGCGTTGACCCAGCCGACCCCACAGGTGAAGGAGGCGCTCCGCTGTTGTGAAGCGCTCCGAGCCGGAGTGGAGTCCCTGACCTCGCGCCCCCTGACCAAGCAGACAGCAATCGACATCTGTTCCCGTCTCCTGGGGCGGCCGTCCATCATCCGGAACACCCCGGGCACCTACATCGGAACCCCCACGAACGGGAAAAGGATCTACACGCCTCCCGAGGGGCGCGAGATCATTCTGGATCACCTGAGCGCGTGGGAGAAGTTCCTGCACGGCGACCACGGCGTGGACCCTCTCGTGGTCATGGCGTTGGCCCATTATCAGTTCGAGGCCATCCACCCATTTTTCGACGGCAACGGACGCACCGGTCGCATCCTGAACCTGCTCACCCTGATCGAAACCGGTTTGCTCGAACTCCCGATCCTGTATCTGTCGGGTCACATCGTGCGCCACAAGGACGAGTACTACAGCCTTCTCAATGCCGTCACCCGCTCCGACGAATGGGAGCCGTGGATACTGTTCATGCTGACCGGGGTCGAGTCGACGGCCCGCTGGACCCTGGCTCTCGTGGAGGCGACGGATGGCCTGCGAGGCACCGTGGAGCACGACATCCGCCGGATCCGACCGAAACTCCCCGCCGGGGAACTGACCCGTCTGCTCTTCACGCAGCCCTATCTTCGAATAGAGAACGTGGTGGACGCGGGACTGGCCCAGCGGCAGACGGCGTCCAAGTGGCTGAATGAGCTGGCTACCACCGGCCTGATCGCCAAGGAGAAGATCGGCCGAAACGCCGTCTACATCAATCAGAAGCTGCTGAACGAACTGTTCACGACTCCCCTACCGGAATAGGCGGCCCCGCCTGAGCGGCCCGGGGGTCCGTGTTTGCCGCTGCCCGCCGCTCACGCTTTCTTCCCGGGAACGGACGTGATCAGCAGTCGCCTGCCGAACGTGGCGGGGCCGCTGGTTCGTGCGCGAGGAATATCGCTATGCAGCGGTCTGCGGCCGCCGGTTCGCCCTGGCCCGGTCTGCCGTTCTCGGGCGAGATGCCTCGCGCGGCAGGCCCACGTCACCGCGGCCGACCCGATCGCGAGAGGCTGGCCTCAGTAGTGGTACCGGGCCTGGAGGATCACCAGGTCGTCGCCGTCGACGAGATACACGAGCCGGTATTCCTCCGTGATGCGCCGCGACCACGCCCCGGGTGCCCCGTACCTGAGTTGTTCGGGTTTCCCGATCCCACCGAAGGGATCGCGGAGGCAGGCGTCGATGAGCGCGTTGACCCGCTTGAGAACCCGGCGGTCCGCGGCCTGCCAGTACGTGTAATCCTCCCAGGCCGAGGGATCCCACGCCAGGCGCACCTCAGTCCCCCCGGATGAGACCGTGTTCCTCGGCCCGCCCCTCCCGGGCCCTCTCGTAGGCGTCGAGCAGCCTTCGGGCATTGGCGGGGGAACGGAACAGGTAGGCCGTCTCCTGCCACGCGGCGTATTCATCGGCGGACATGAGAACGGCGTTCCCCTTGCGGGAAACGATCTCGACGGCAGTGCGATCGTCGTTGACCTTCTCGATGAGCGGGAACAACGTCCTGCGGGCCTCGCTGGCACTGATGGACACGGCAACCCCTCCCCTGAAAGTGGTACGGATCAACGGTACCAGTCATCGTGCTTCGTTGCCGTTTTCCCTGCACGCCCGCAAGGCCCTGGAGGAGGAATCACGGTTGCGCAGCACTCAACGCCGCATATCACCCCCGGAAGAGCAGAATCGGCGTTGAGTGTTGCGCAACCGGGTCGGTCACAGCCCGTCGATGGTGGTTTCGATCATGCGGAGGGCCTGTCGCCCGAAGGCGGGATCCGGGTTGACGAGCATGTGGATGGCGAGCCCGTCCACCAGCCCGTGCAGGAGCGTTGTCGCCCCTTCGACGTCGAGGTCCGGCGCGGTGAGCCCGGCCCTGTGAAGGTGGGCGACCATGTGGCGGCAGGCGTCCCGGACCGCTGCGTGGGCCACATCCAGGACCTCCTTGACGCGCTCATCACCGGGGGCCTCGGCTATGAGCGCGACGTTGACCTCCATCTCGGACCGCCGTTCGGCGTCGAGGGGCAGAAGTTCCTTGATGACGGCGAGGACTAGCGCACGCGGATCCGGTTCGTGCAGATGTTCCTCGATCCGCCCCTGCGCGCGCCGCCCCACCAGCTCCATGGCATGCACGAGCAGATCGGCCTTGCTGGGAAAGACATGCCTGAGCGAGCCGGTGGAGATCCCGGCCTCCGCCGCGACCGTGCGGATGGAGACCCCGCTGATGCCCTGGGCGTGGATCACCCGCCAGGTCGCCTCGGCGATTTCTTCCCGGCGCCGGTCGTGATCAATGAGCTTGGGCATCCTCCATGGTAGCGCGTTCGTGTTACCATAACTTTTACTAGCACGATCGTATTAATAAATTGGAGGGTCGATGTCTTCTCCCGACACCCCGGCACCGCCGCGGGAACGCCAGACACTGAACGGCGCGATACTCGCCAGCGGCGTGGGTCAGGCCATCCAGTTCGTTCTTCCTCTGTTCGCCGGGGCGGTGCTCGGCCTGCCCCCGTGGCAGACCGGATTGCTGGTCGCGGCGAACGCGCTGGCGACGTTCATGGTTCGCCCGTTCGCCGGTGTGGTCGTGGACCGCGCGGATCGTGGTGTCATCGCCGGCACAGGTGCGGGGGTGTTCGCTGTCGGGTGCGGGCTCTACGCCCTGGCGACGGGCCTGCCGCTGGCGCTGATCGCCGCGATCGTGACCGGGGTGGCCGAGGCCTTCTTGTGGGTGGCGATCCGGGCGATCATCGGCGAGCGCCTGCCCGAGGACTCGGGCGTGTTCGCGAAGCTGGTGGCCGCGGAAGAAACCGGGGGCTGGGTGATCATGGTGCCCGCGATCATTCTGCTGTCCGCCGCCGGATATCAGTGGATGTTCGCCGGCATCGCCGCCTGCTGCCTCGCGGCCGCCCTGGAATTTTTAAGCCTGCCGCGACGCGACGTGCCAGACGACGCGCTCGCAGGCGCGGAGCTGTCGGGCATGTCACTTCGGGGGCTCGGCGCCAGGCTGCGACCGATGCTCGCGGCCGTGGTGGTCACGATGACCGCGGAGACGACGATCAGCCTGCTGCTGATCCTGCACCTGCAGCGCGGATTCCAGCTCGGGGCGGTGCAGGTCGCCTACGTGTTCCTGCCGGGAGCCGTCGCGATGGGTCTCCTCCCTCCCCATCTGCACCGCTTGGTTGTGCGGTTCGGCCGCCGCAGGATGCTGATGCTCGGTTCCGTGGCGAGCGCGCTGTTCGCCGTCGGCCTCGCCTTTGCGCCAAGTCCCCCGTGGATCGCGGCGCTCTGGGTGCTCTCCGCGGTCACCTGGTCCTGCGTGATTCCGGTGGAACAGTCCGTGATCGCCGAGGCTGCGGGCAGCACGCATCTCGGTCGCGGGTTGGGTCTCTACGAGGCGGCATGTCTCGCCGGGGCGACCATTGGTTCCCTCGCCGCCGGTTTCCTCTACGAGTCGGGGAGTTGGCTGCTGGCCTGTACCGCGTGTGCGGTGATCATCTTCTCCGGCGCCGTCTTGGTCCCGGCCGCGGTGAAACGCCTCGGCGTCGCCGACCACCCCACGCCACCAAGCGATGACCTTTTCGGCCCGACGTCACCTACGAGGCGTTGAAGGACGTGCGCTTCCCTTGCCAGCCGGTCGCACGCAGGAACTGTTCCCATGTGAGGGCTTCCGGGGTGATGCGACGACTCCATTCCAGGTCGCGCCCCGGCCTGAAATAGCCGTGGTCCACGGCGTAGTTCACCATACCCAGGAGCTCTTTCACCTGCAGTTCATCCGAAGCGAATTCGGGAAACCAGCGGAGCAGTCCGTCGCGCGTGAATGCATTGCGATATTCGGCTCTCATTCCGGTGACCCGTTGGAAGGTCTCCACCATTTCCCGCGGCGAGATGATGTCCCCCACCAGCGGGAGGGTCTCTCCTTGGTAGAGCTCGGGGTGCGTGAGGATTTCGAGGACCGCCGGACCTGTCGCGGTCAGTGGATCCACGAAGGGCGCATGGAAATCCTCGGGCAGGTAGATGGGCAGCAGGAGAACATCGTCTTCCATGCGTGGCACGTAGTATTCCAGCAGGTTGGTGTAGAAGAAGGCCAGCATCACGAAGGTGTGCGCGACGGGCAGTGTGCGGATGTGGTCTGCGATCCGCGCCTTGTCGGTGAAGTGCGGAGCGAACAGCTTGCCGCCCGAGATTTCGTCCACGTTTTCAAGGGTGCTGAAGACGATGTGCTCGACACCCGCCTGCACCGCCGCGTCCGCCAGGCGGCATCCCAGCTCGAACTCGCACGAGTTCTCCGGAGGTGTGGGTGGGGTCACGAGGAAGGCGCTCCGCGCGCCCGTGAAAGCGGCGAACCATTCGTCGTCATGCCCCGGCTCCAGCGGGGCCGCGGCGACATCTGCGCCCAGCCGCGCGAGTTCCCGCGCCTGCGGGGATGATGGATCTCGGGTGAGCGCGCGCACCCGGAAGCGCCCGTCGGCCAGCAGCGTCCTCACGACGCTGCGACCCTGTTTGCTGGTGCCGCCCGCGACGGCGACGAGTGGCGCGGTGGAGGTCATGGTGTTTCTCCCTTGCGTGATGAGCGGTAGGGTCGTGTACGAATTTCAGTGTGGGACCACGGATCCCCGCGATCAAGAACTATCCTTTCCGATACCACCTCGAAGACGGCAGGAGCACGGCGTGAAACTGGAGTGCGTCAGCGATTTCGTGAGCTTGGGAGAAAAGACGTATCCCTGCCCGATCAGTGTCGCAATGGATCTGGTGGGCGGCAAATGGAAGGCCGTCATCATCTACCATCTGAAGAACGGTCCGAAACGTTTCGGTGAATTGCGTCGTGCACTCATTTCGAGCACAGAAACCGTGCTGAGCAACCAGCTCAAACAATTGGAGCAGGACGGCCTCGTATCGCGGCAGGTCTTCGGAACCAAACCGCCCCTGAAAACGGTGTATTCGCTCACCGATTTCGGGCGCACCTTCCTGCCCGCGCTGAACGCCCTGACCCAGTGGGGCAATCAGGTGGTGAGCGAGCGGGGACACTTCGGGCCGGCGCATCCACTTCCCTGATCCCGGTTCTCTCCGCCACATCCTGCGCACCGGCTCCTGATCAGGCTGATCTGACCAGCCCCATACCCTGCCCTCACGTGAAAATTTCTCCTCACATCGCCCTGGGCCTGCTGTTCATCGTCACAACCTCATGGCTGCCGGCCCCGCTCGGGTCCAATGTCAGGGGACGCTGCCGATCCCGGCGGACCACCGGCGGGCTAGCCGGGAAGGTTGTAGGCCGACAGGCGAACTCTCCGCTTGGAATGGCTGACCAGTGCGTAGCGGCAGTTCTGCAAGGTGCCGAGTTTCGTCGACAGCTCGTCGGGCAGGCCCAGCAGCCGGGCGATCCCGACCCGGATGGCCAGGCCATGGCTGACGATCATGACGGTCTGGTTCTTGTTGTCCTTGATGATGTCGAACAGCGCCTCGCGCACCCGGTCGGCAACCTCGGCCGCGGTCTCGCCGGTATCCGAGCGTCGGAAGTCCTGTCCGCTGCGGCGGAACTCGACGAGTTGGGGGAGCTCCTGTGACACCTCGTCGATGCTGCGTCCATGCCAGGAACCGCAGTGGATCTCCCGAAGCCTCTCGTCGGTGTGCACCTCGTGGCCGGTCAGCTTCGCGACCTCGTCGGCGGTCTGTTTGGCTCGCAGAAGATCGGACGTATAGATCGCGTCCGGTTCGAGACCCGCCATCGATGCCGCGACCGCCCGGGCCTGCCCGAGGCCCACATCGTTGAGCGACTCGTCCAGCTGCCCCTGGAACACCCCGAGCGCGTTCAGTCTGGTTTCGCCATGCCGGATCAGGATCAGTGTGGTGCTCACAATACCTCGATGCTTTCCTTCGGGGCCTGGTCAATGTCCAGCGCAACCGCTGGCAGGTCCTTCCACAGCCGTTCCCGGGAGTAGCGGACGAGATCGCCATGGCCGGCACCTCAAGCAACGATACCTTGCTGGCCGACACATCCACGTCCCCTGCTCTCGGTCTTTTCCGCCACATCCCGCGCACAGGCTCCTGACCGGGATGAGCCGACCGCCTCATACCCTGACCCATGTGAAGAACGCTCTCCGCATCGCCCTGGGCCTGTTGTTCATCGTCGCAACGTCATGGCTGCCGACCCCTGCGCAGGCGTGCGCGTGCGGGGTCCTGGTGACCGACTCGGAGGCGAACATCAATGCTGAGACCGCGTTCGTGGTGATGAACGACGGGCGGGAGCGCATTGACATGGTGATGCACCTCGATGGTGAGGCTTCCACAGCGGCCTGGATCATGCCGCTGCCTCCTGGGGGAAAGGTCAGCCTGGGTGACAAGGACGTCTTCGGCCGGCTCAAGGAACTGACCAAACCTCGCCCCCGGTACGTGCCACAGTTCCTGCCCGACTCCAGGGACAGAGGACCGCAATCCGGGGTTGGTGGGCCCAAGGAGGGAGCGGCCCCCGGGGTTCAGGTCGTCGACGTCCAGACGGTGGGGCCGTTCGAGGTGACCACCCTGCAGGGCACCAGCGCCGCCGCGGTCAATGACTGGCTGGACGCCAACGGGTTCCCGGCCCGAAAAGAGGTGGAAACAACTTTTCAGGAGTATCTCGACGCCGGCTGGCAGATCACCGCGACCCGGTTGACGCCCGGCGGCGACTCGGCGGCGCTGTCGAGCGGCCTGGACTCGCTGCGCATGGAGTTCCCCACCAATGAGCCGATCTATCCCATCAAGTTGTCACGGCATGCCCAGAAGCGCCAAGGGGTGAAGCTCTTCGTGCTGGCGGATCACCGCATGGATGCGCAGGGACCGACCTCGTATTCACACGACCTGAACGTCAAGTTCGCCGGGAAGGTCCCGGTGAATGAGCTGGGCCTCGGCGATGGTGAGCGCTACCTGACTGCGGTGGAGGGCAACTTCATGCCGACGGAGATCACCGATGACATCCGTTTCACCCAGGCCGATTCCGATGAGGGATACGTGTCCACCTACGACGTTGACATCCCCGTGTGGAAGGCCTACCCGGCACTGTTGCTGGTCGGAATCCTCGCGTGGTTGATCATCCGCAGGTACCGCAGGACGCAGCAGGCGGGCCCTGTTCGTGCCGGCCGCCCGTGAACGTTTCCCGAAAATGCCGGGGAAACATCGGGGTCACGCTCGAAGAGCCGAATTCGAGCCCACGAGGTGATCGCCGATCCACAGCTCGGGACGAACAGGAGTCGTGGGTGGGCGTCTCGTGAAGGCCGTTCCCCGACCTGCGGCAACGCCTTGTGACGAGCGAGCTCATCCGCCGCCTCTGTCACGTACAGTTGGGCCATCCGATCCGATCGATTCGCCGCGACGATGGCGAAACGGGAAAGGCCCCGATATGACCTCCCTGCCCTCGCAGCCCCTTCCCCCGGATCTCGTCGCCTGCCTTGAACGAGCCGATGAGTTGATGGAGAAGAAACCCGGACTCGCCCGCGACCTCCTCCTGGACAAAGCCGCCGAACTCGGCATCTCCGATCCACGTCTCATTCCCTCGTTCCTCGAGGAGGGCACCCGGATCGCGCTCCACAACGAACAACTCTCCGTGGTGAGGCAACTGTTCGCCAAGGCCCGCGAGGCAGAGGAGGTCCACGGCCTGCCCATTGACGAGGAGCATCACCGCCGAGTTTTCAGGGAGTTCTCCTCTCTCGGTGCCCTCGGCGCCGCTGAGTTGACGGTCGAGGCTGCCTCCCTGCTGCAACGTTGCCCCACCGGTGAGGCCCTGGACTACTTCATCGGGTTGGTTGTTGACCGCGCCAGGATCGGGCTGCCGCCGTATCCGCGGTTCGCAGCCGATGTCCGGCGCCTGATCGATGCGGCGGGAGCGGACCGGGTCGCGGTCGAGAACCGTTTGCTGCGTGACCTCCTCGAAACCGCGTACCTGTCCCGGGCGCCGGAGGATTTCTGGAGGTCCTACCGTGACCGGCTCGTCGATCTGGCCGGACAGGATCCGCAGGTTCGTTCGGCGCTTTTCGACTTGAACCCCACCGAGGTCGAATCCGACACCTGGCTCGACTTGATCGAGACCACCGGAATCGTGGACGAGCTCCGCTCCGGGAACCGTGACGCCGTCGCATGGCTGAGGCGGTTCGTGGATTCCCGCTGGCATTACACCTACTGGAACCGGCTCAGCCGTCTGGTTCGCACGCTGCCCCTGGCCGGTGTGACGGTACGGTTCAGGCACCCCGTCACTCCTGAGCTGTGCGACGCGCTGCTCGAGGCGGGCGCTGACGTGCCGGAGGAGCTGTTTCCCACCTGGTTCAACGGCTGGGTGAACGGCGAGAATCGCCCGGAGCTGACCCATCTGGCCCGCAGCCCGTTCTCCCATACGAGTCTTCCCGCTCTTGTCGGGTTGCTCAGGGAAAATGCGGAGGTCCTGCTGGCCCACGAGGGCAGCCGCGCGATGCTCGGTTCGTGGCTCGGTTCGGCCGTGGACGAGTCGTCGACGATGCTCACGGCCCTCGACGGGCTCCGCGCCGTCCGCCCCCTGTTTTCCCCGCAGGGGCACGCTCTGTTTCCCGGGCAGATGGCCCGGCTCCTGCAGCTCTGCGACGGCCCTCGGCTCCTCGCTGGGGCTTTCCGCGACGGCATGCTCACCGAGTACACCTGGCCCGCCCTGGAGGCAGCGGTCGCCGAGCTGCACCGCGACGACCCCGCCGCGGCGATCACCTTCCACGAGTCCGGGACGGCGGTCGGGGTGGCGGCCCGGGGCCGGGTGATCTGGCTCGACGGCGACCAGCGCATCGCCGAGGCAAGGTTCCACCAACCCCGCCTGGGTGCCAGACCTCAGGAGTGGCGTTACGTCCTGAACGGCCCCGTCACCGGCTGCCATTGGCTGCGCGGCAGCACCTGGTGCCTCACCTGGTCCGATGACCCTGAAACCCACCGGGAAACACCTCCACCGGAGCCACCAGCTGCCCAGGCAGGGCGGGCGGCGCTCCCCGGGGTCGGTGAAAGCTGGTGGATCGACGAGGACGGCGGCCTCCACCGCGAGGACGATCAGCTACTGTTCCCCGCGCAGGACGAGTTCGGCAACACGCACGTCCTGCACCGAGTCCCGTTGAGCGGCTGGCGTTGGTTCCGGATCCGTGACGCCGCTGTCAGCGCGCGACTCCGCGCCGTGACACCCGAGGACGTCACGTCGCTCCTGAACGCCGTCCCGGAGACGGAACTCCAGTACGGTCGGTTCTCCACCTGGCCCACGTCACGAGAACCGATCGCCCCGGATGCCCGCGCGGCGGCGGAGAATCTGCTGGGAACCACCGATCCGGCCCTGACAAACGCCGCGGTGTGGCTCGCGTCCCGCATCAAGGCGCTGGCCACCTGGGCTGCTGACCTGCTGACCCCACCTGAGAAGAAACCCGTCACGACACCCCCGCCCAAGCCCGACTTGAAGGTGGCCGAGTGGATGGGTCACGGCTCCAGCGCCTCCACCCGGGAACAGCTGACCGAGGTGCGCAGGGCGTTGGCCGGTGAGAACGTGACGGTGGGCACGCTTCCCCAACTCGAGTACCTGCCTTTGGTCCTGCCGGAGGTCGTGCTGGCCCTGGCCTCGGCTCCGCTGCTAGACCGCGATGTCGTGGCGTCCGCGGCCGCCGCCGTCGCGGCCGTCATCGATTCCGGGCTCTATTCACCCGATACCGTCGTCTTCACCTTCGAACGCACCCGGGACATGCCGGTTCACCACCCCGGCAGCCTGATCGATACCCCGACCGGCCCCGCCATGTTCCTGCGGATGCCGGGGAGGTCCTACGAGATGACGGTCTACTCGCCCGGCGGCGGTGTCCCCGGACATGTTGACGGCGCACCGACAAAAGTGTTGCTGCGGGCCCAGGGGATTCCCGCCGAGGAATTGACGGCGGCCTTCCAGGCGCTGCTCTCCACGGGGGCGCCTGAATGGCGTCCCGACGAGGTCGCCCGACTGGCCGAGGGACTGGGGTGGCTGCGCGGCGCCGTCGCCCTCCTTCTGGGCGGGCCGCGCAACTTCAAAACATGGAAGTCCGATTTCCTGCCGAAGGAGGTGCGCGTACTGCTGGGGCTCACGCCCAAAGAAGCCGAAATGGCGAGGGCATTTCTGCGGGACCAGGACCCTCTCCGCCTGATGAGGATTCTCGCTGCCGGGGCCCGGGACCCCGAAAGGGTGGTGGCCGAAGGACCTGACGTGGACGCGATCATCGAAGATTTCGGCCTGGGTGAGGATGATGTCCGGTTCCCGGAGGAGATCGTCCTGGCTGCGGAGCAGGAATTCCCCTATGCCGGTGCAAGAAGCTTGGAAGCGCTGCGTTCTTCCGAAGAACTCGAAAAGTCCCTGATCTCGACGTGGCTCTGGCTGGCCACCAGGCTGCGCCGCGACGATCCTCTGCGTGCCTGGCTGGCCGGGCGTCTCGACGACTTCGAGTCCGGGTTCGACCCCTCCCCCTATCGAGGGATCCAGGCGGATCTGTGCGCCCCCGGCGACGGCTGGTCGCAGGATCCGCTGGTCACCGCACCCGGGATCGTGGCGGAGGTGGCGGCCAGGTTCGGTCTCCCGGAGGGTCCGGCCCGTTACTGGCTGCAGCTCCTGGCTCTCCACAACCCCACCGACAAGAACATCGCCCTCTGGAACGGATGGCGGAAGGCCGAACGGGAAAGGGCCGCCGCTCCTCTGCTGGAGAAGGACCTGATCGTGCGGGCCAGGCGTGCGCGCGCGGGACGTTCCCTGTTTCTGCCCGGCGGCTGGCAGGAGGCGAAAACCCCCCACCTGCCCATGGAGTCGTGGAAGTCCTCATTCTACGATCTCGAGGATGCGCCCAAGGTTCTTCCCCGGCTGTCCGTGGTGGTTCCGTTGGTTCCTTTCGGGCAGCTTTTCACCGAAGCGTGGCGACGTTGCACGTCGGGAGATGTCCCCGGCGAATGAGCAGACCTCTCCGTGGCGACCGACAGGGTCGCGGGCTATACCGCGATCTCCAGATCGCCCCGCTCCGCTGCTTCTCCTGTCCGATCACCGGCCTTCACACGTACGCTGTTCCGGGCGCGATCACCTGAAGCCCCACGGCCCGGGCCGCCTTGCCGAGCCTGTGGTCGTAGGTGAGAACCGCGGTGGCATCGAGTCGTATTGCCGCTTCGAAGTGCAACACCTCGAGGCCCCGCAGGTATGGCATGGGCAACAGACCCGCGCCGCGGTAAACCGCCCGGTCAAGAGCAGCCCGCCCGACCCCGTCGAGGATCCGGGTCACGGCAACCTGATCAATGCCCTCCCAGACAGGCGATGCGCCGCAACTCGGTTTCGAGCAGGTCGCTGGAAACCAGCGCGTCCGCGGTCCGGTCGAGCCACTCAACCGTGGAACAATCCAAATCTCTTGATAAGTTTATCAAGAAACTCATCCGTTGATAAACTTATCGTCGTGAGGATTCCGCTCGACTCGCCCTTCAGTCCGGGATCGGACACGGTTCCCGCAGTGTGGGCCGGCCGCACCAGCCAACTCAGCGATTGGCGGGACGTTCTTCGTCCACGCCGTCTGTCCGGCATTCACGAGCGGGGCCGCACCGTTCTCGGCGAGGCGGGCTCCGGCAAGTCCTCACTCGTGCGCCGAATCGCGCGCGAGGCCTTCGAGGCAGGCGGCTGGGTGACACCGCAACTTCGCATCCCATCGGGCACCGACCCCATCAAAAGAGTCGCCTCCGCGCTCCTGGAGTTGGCATCCATGGCAGGGCTTCCGGCCGCACGGGAGCAGCGCATCGGCGACCTTCTGCGCAGGATCGAGACGGTCGCCGCGTCGGGCATCTCGCTCTCCGTTCGCGCCCCCGATGGCCCCGAGGCGTACACCGCCCTCACCGATCTCCTGGTCGAGATCGGCCGTTCGGCGCTCCGGCAGCAGGACGTCATGGTGATCCTTCACGTCGACGAGGTGCAGAACATCGCCGATGAGCACACCCGATCGCAGCTGCTCGTCGCCCTCGGCGACGCACTGACCCACGAGGAACCCGCCACGGCTCCGGGCGGGGTACGGATGGACAGGGCGCTACCCATTGCGGTGTACCTCACGGGCCTGCCCGAGTTCGCGGACATGGCCGGGGCGAGGACAGGTGCCACTTTCGCGCGCCGGTTCCAGACCACGTTTCTTGGCGCCATCGACGACGAGGCGCTCATGACCGCACTCCAACCCTTCGTCACCGAAGGCTGGCCGGTAGCCAACGATGCCGGCGGCACCGACAGGGTGTTCATGGAACCGAAAGCCCAACGCGCCATCGTCGATCTGGCCCGCGGAGAGCCCTTCCTGTTCCAACTGGCGGGAGAACGCGCCTGGTACGCGGGAACGGACAACCTCATCACCCCCGACCACGTCAGAACCGGCTGGACGACCGCCGCACCCGAGGCAGAGGCACACGTACAACGCATCCTCGACCGACTC
Organism: Propionibacteriaceae bacterium; assembly: GCA_905372155.1. Taxonomy (GTDB): domain Bacteria; phylum Actinomycetota; class Actinomycetes; order Propionibacteriales; family Propionibacteriaceae; genus Arachnia. Next base: position 1,622 of record CAJPNZ010000041.1, on the reverse strand, counting down.
CCGGCCCGCGAACGCGAGTTCATCGAGGCAATGGCCGAGCTCGCACCGGAGAAACGCTCCCTGACGAACATCGCACGGAAGATGGGCCACGCGAAGGCAACCGACGCAGGCCCCACCGCACAACGCCTGGACCTCAATCGTCGGATCATCCAGCGCGGCAGGCCCTACCACTTCCAGCACCGCGCCGTGGAGGCGTACCTCACCTCAAACTGGCCCCGGTGAGGGCTGCTCGGGCTTTCACCAAGGCCTCTGTGAAGCCTCAAGATCAGTGACACGGGAAAGGAGCGAACGCGCAGGGTTTGGCGTGCAGGCCTTCCGCAATGTCACGCAACGGGCTTCTGATTCATCGCATGTTTGTTTTCACCGGCCGGAGTTGGAACAGATTCGTTTTGCTGTCGTACTTTCCCACTTCGGCGATGATTCGGAGATTGGTTCCAACGGGAACGCTGTCCGGCGAGTGGTCGGCGGGGAAATGGAAGTCGTAGTAGTTGATGTCGGAGAACTGGAAGTTCGGTCCCACCGCACTGTCCGGATCGTAATTCCCCGCGGACAGCAGGTAATCGAAGCGGGTCTTCGTTGATCCGTGCTGGGAAACCGCCACGACGCATCCGTCGAATTAAATTATCCGCCCTTGATATTTGCTGGCGAAAGCGGCAACCGAGGGATCCGCCGGGTCTTTTAGGCTCAGAAGAACCACCAGATCCGAGTTGTTTTCCACGGTCAGGTTTCCTGGCGTAGACGTCGCCTCCGGGGCGGAGGGCACTTCTTCAGGCGTGGGCGGAGTGGAAGATTGCGGACTCGAGGACGGGCTTGGTTGATCCGTCGGGGTCTCTGCCGCCTCGGGGGTTGCTGACTCTTTCGCCGGGAAAGTGTGGTAACGGATGACTACTGGGGCATCCGGGGCAAATTTCTCATTCTTGGTGTAATCGGAGTCACCGGCGATTGACACATCCTTCACCTCGCCATCGCCAGCAAACAACCCAATGACAAGGTCCGCGACCGCCTCGGTCGTGACGTTGGTGAACCCGGCATTCTCGAAACGAGTGACAACATCCTGATATTTCTTGCCCTTGGCTTCTGACGCCGAGAGCGGCGGGCCGACCCGCCCAGGAACGCCACTTCCCCCGCACGCAGCGATCGGGAAAACGATGAGTAGAACCACCACTATGGCGGTCACCCGAGACAGGCCTGGGTACGGTGAACGAGCGAGCATGCTTGCATCCTTGGGATGTGTTGGCGCGGAAAGCGGGCGTGCCACACCTTGGCAAACCATCATCAATGAGGCTTATTCATGAGGTGTAAGCGAAGATGAGTCCCGTGACAGCTTGTATTGTGGTTTCGAAGGTGTTGTAGGGGCGGCGGTAATCGGTGTGTAGGACACGCCAGGTTTTGAGGTTCGAGATGACACGTTCAATGAGATAGTGGACACGGTTGATGGCCGTGTTGTTTCTTTTATCGGTGTCGGTGAGTTCACCATGAGCGGGTTTCCGGGTAGGGGTGATCATTCCCAAACCGATGTAGCCTTCGTCTCCAATATGACTTTGACTGTCGAGGGTTGTGAGGAATCCGGATTTCTTGATGGCCTTTGCATCATGCACACTACCCGGCAGGGGTGGGGAGAT
>CAJPNZ010000040.1 GCA_905372155.1 Propionibacteriaceae bacterium | reverse complement strand
AAACCGCCCCCCTCCTCCTTCTCCGCGAGCACCTCGCGACCATGCGCCTGCCCACTGCACCTCGCCTCAGGATCGAGGAAGCGGAACTGGGGCATGCTGCGGCGTCACTCGGTGCGGTGTCCCTCGCTCTCCGGGACGCCGAGAAATCCTTCCTGCGCGCCGCAGGCCCCGTTCCGATAGCTCCAAAGAGGATCGAGGACATGCTCGCTCTTCATCAGGACTGGGAGTCACAGCACGCCGCGCAATCCCGTCGAGTGGCCGTGGACATCACCGAACCTCTCAGGATCGGGGTCGTAGGACTGGGCGCGCGCTCGAAGCTCGCCACGCACGTCGAGACCGATCAGAACGGCGCCCGGATCGTCGCCGCCTGCGACCCCGATCCTGCCGCACGCATCCGATGCGCCGAACTCCTGGGCAAGGATCCCGAAACCTTTCCCATCGTCGGTTCGGTGCGTGAACTCATCGAGCTGGGGCTGGGAGCGGCCTTCGTCACCTCGCCGGACGACACTCATTCGCAAGTGACGGCAGAGCTGCTGGAAGCAGGTATCCCCGTCTACCTGGAAAAACCCATGGCAACCACCCTTGAGTCGGCAACTAGAATCCTGACAACCGCGTATGAGACCAAAACCCGTCTCCACATCGGACACAACACGCGGCACACACCATTCATCCAACAGATGCGTGACCTGATACTCGAGGGCGCGATCGGAGAAGTGAAAACCATCTGGTGCCGGCGCTTCATCGGATACAACGGAGATCGCCACGTCAAGGACTGGCACGCCGACCGGGAACACTCAAACAGCTTGTTGCTGAAGAAGGCGGCTGATGATCTTGACGCGATGCGCTGGCTGACGGGTTCAACGGTTCGCGACGTGGTCGGAATGGGCGAACCACTGGTTTACGAGAAAACAAATGAGAAAGACCCGAGAAACGGTCAGGTGATGACCACATCTTTCTCGCTCGAAAACTGGCCGTCGGAAGAGCAGGCAGACCTCAGTGACGTCACAGATGCCGAGGACGTATCCATGCTCATGGCCCGATTGGAATCAGGTGCCCTCATTTCCTATCAGCAATGCCATTCCACACCCGACGACTGGCGGAACTACACCGTGATTGGCACCCGAGGAGGCATGGAAAATTTCGGCAACGGCGGAGACGGAGTCATCCGCCTGTGGGGTGACCGTGGCCCCTATGACGGAAGGGGAAATCACGAAATAGCCATACGGTGCGACGGCGAGGATGCGGATTCCTTGGCCGTTGCCGAGTTTCTTCGTTTCGCACGCACCGGAACCCCCGCGAACACATCTCCCTTGGACGCCTGGCAAGCCGTGGCAACGGCAATCCAAGCCACGGAATCCCTGCGTGACGGCTCAACGCCACGTCACATACCCTCACTCCCGACGAAACTCGTCGAGTATTTCACAAACCACCAGAAAACCTGAGATCCGAAAACTTTCGAACGTACAGGGAAATTTCCCGGACCGCCTTTTCAACGGCGGCGCAGCAACGAGTAGGCTGCACCTCCCCCGCCGAGCAGCACGAGCGCTCCCCCACTTGCCAACAACCCCCAACGCCAGTTGCCGGCACCGGCTTGACCAGACCCCTCGTCCTGAGGCGGAGTCGACGACACCGTGCTGACCGGCTCGCCGGACACATCACCCGATACCTTGATCGAGAATTTGAATTTGACAGGTTTTCCGTCCAAGGAACTCTGATCGCCGAGAGAAAACGTATAATAGTAGTATCCACCCATCGAGAAGCCCAGGCTTTGATCATCGAACATCCGAGGGGAGTCCCACCGATTTCGGTATCTCACCTCGGGAATCTCATTGATTATTGGGACATTCGTTGTCACCATCTTGTTTCCTATAACCTTGAAGCTGTAGGGCCCCATCAGTTCCTGCGAGTTCATCCGACTGAGATCCGGAGCATAGATGGCAGGGACGTACGTACCGTAAGCGCTTTCATCGCTCTGGAGAACCGCCGGGTCAGGGTCTATGCCGTCCAGCGAGAAGAAACCGCTCTGCCCGTATTTGATCTGGGTTTTGAAAACAACTATCTCTCCCGGCGAGATCTCGGTGACATACGTCCCGGACCCCACCTCGAAGGCATCATTGAAGCTGGACCCACCAACCACGGGCTCAGGATCACCGGATGCGGGCGAGGTGAGCTGTTTGGAATTGTTCTTGGGAACTTTCTGCACTCCGGGAGGAAGCTGATCAACGTTCTCCGCGGGAGGCTCTTCGAGCACCCGGATCTCCACCTGGGTTTCCCCACCGACGCCAGCGCCGCGCCCCACCTTGACCAAGAACTCATCGGCTTTCCCACATGTCGCGACATCGGCGCTTGGTTGGGAAGCGTTGGGATCCAGGGGCAGCGCCAGCAGGGTACGGCCGACCACTATCCCCATGTTGCCGGTGTCCAGGGCAAGATCGTTGTACCGGGAACATGTGGCACCGCCATCAACGGTCGTGAGTTCGTATTCCCAATCACCGCGGCCCGCCGATCCACCCTGATCGGTCACGCTCATGCGCCCCAGAACGTTCACCCGCAGGGTGGATCCCTGCCATGTCCGTCTCACCTTGTAGTACTTCTCGCTCTTCCCGCTGCTGGCAACCGTTGAGACGTCCGTGTACTGGCCAGGGGCCAGTACCGGGGCATCCTCCTGTTTGGTGGAGCCTTGAACCGGGGTGCCGGCGACGGTGAAATCCCGCTCGACGTACTCGCTGACGCGCCGGGGAGCGGGAGTCGGGCCCGCCGTCGTACCGTCCGCCCGGGCAACGGGCGATCCGACGCTGCACGGGGATACCAGCAGCAGGGCACCACAAACCGCCATCGCGCGACTCAAGAACTTCATCCACCTACCTCCGGTACTCACAAAAGCAGATCCATGGTTCACCCTCCCACAAGGCATGGCCTCGAGGCATCGAGCATTCAACCAGGCGTGCCATCCCCGCGCAGCCCTTCAGAGTGGGTACGGACCGGACGTGGCCCTGACTGCGTGTTCGAGGTCCACTTCGCGTTCACCGATCCGGAACCGGTAGCGGCCACGCCTCTCGGTCTCCGGCAACGGCCCGAGGTAATTCCGCAACATCTCCTTCTCCTCCTCGGTTAGCCACTCCGGCGGATCGGAAACCGCCCGGAAACCTGACAGCACGGCACTGTCACGCAACCACTGGCGCTGCTCCGGAGTCAACAGATTGCGCGTGCCACGTGCGAACACCACGTCGGGATCGAGTCCCACCAGGTGACGCATCCACATCCGCTCCACACCGTTGCGCAACGCGTTGTGGGCGAGCGCATCCGATGGGTCCTGCGTGGCGTAGTTCGTCCACATCGGTGCCACGTCCGGTCCCGTGCGCACCGCGTTCAGGATTCCCAACGATGGCATCATGAGCGCCCCGGATCCCAGAAGGTATACCGAGTCACCCGCTGTCTCTCGAATGGTGGTGATGGCCCTGCGATAGATGGCCTCACGGTCCATTTCCCTGCTGCGGGATCCGACTGCGGCAGCTGCCTGGAGGAAGTCCAGTTTCAGGTAGGTGAACCCCCATTTCGACACAACGACATCGATCAATTCGGCAAGCAGGTCGCAGGCGTCCTCTCTGGTGTAGTCGTAGGTGAAGTAGTTGCTGCCCCAGTTGCTGCCCGCTGGAACCAGTTCTCCCGCCGCGTCGCGAAGCAGCATGTCGCGGTGCTCCTCGAACGCCTCAGAATCCGGCAGCACGATGAACGGCGCCAGCCACAGTCCGGGACGCAGCCCACGAGCCTCGGCGGCGCGGGCGAGATCCGCCATTCCCTCCGGAAATTTGTCGTTCGCCTCCCAGTCCCCGACGGCGCGTTCCCAACCGTCGTCGACCTGGACGGTGTCGAATCCGAGCCCGGGGAGCTCAACCATGATCTCGTCCAGTCTGCTGCGCGAAACGTCCTCGTAGAGCGAGTACCAGGAGGACCAGATCTTTCCGGGTTCCTCATCGATGACCCCGTAGCGGGTGGCGAGTAGCTCCCGGTACCGCGAGAAGGCCGCCAGTTCCTCACCCTCGATGAGCACCCAGCTGCCTTCGCACCCGGTCTCGGTCCACCCCACGAGAACATCCAGATCCGCGTGCAGGCGCGGCGTGTCCGCTTCCAACGCTCCCAGCAGAATCGTTGTCGACCCCGCGGAGAGCGCCATGACCCAAGAGGAATGATGTCTTCCCGGGTCATCCCACATCGTGTCATCGGCCGTACGGCGTCGCTCGGGATTCGCGATACGAAGCGGCGCGTCCGACAGGAGACGCCACCCGGCAGGCGACCACGAGTTCTGTCCAGTTCTGTAGACCTCTGCCGAAGGCTGGAATCCGTGCAGGAGCGCCACCCGGGATTCACGGAAGTGGGTTTCAACGAGGTCATCGTTGCTCGGCGGGACCCAATCGGGTGCTTCAACGGGTTGAGTGTGCATTTCTCTCCAAATGTGTTGGGTGGCGGGTATCGGGCCCACCCGACGATGGTGGTTGTTCCCCACCAGTGTCCCGGCTCGCTCGGCGACGATTTTCACCATCCATATTGACGCGGCCTCTAAAATCAGGAGGGTTGTCCCCTACCCGGTTCGGAAGATGAATTCGACGCACCAGTCCGACGCCCACTCCCGACGGCCATCCGCCCCGCAGGCCCCTCAGGATCGCCGGCAGGTGATCGCCGAGCACGTCATCGCCCGGGGCAGCGTCCGGGTCGAGAACCTGGCGCGGGCCGTCGGCGTCTCGGCCATGACCATCTACCGGGACGTGGCGAACCTCGAACAGGCGGGCATCGTCCACCTCGACCGAGGCCTGGTACGTGCGGTGGCAACCAGCCTGAGCGAGGCCGACGCCGAGTTCCGCCTCCAGCAGAGTCCACGGCTCAAACAGGCCATGGCCGAGGCGCTGGCCCCCCGGATCGCCCAGGGAAGCTCCGTGATGCTGGACGACTCGACCTCCGCCATGTGGGTGCTACGCGCCCTGCGGGACGTCCACCCCCTGACCGTGATCACCACCTCCCTGCTGGTGGCCAACGAGGCGAAGCAGATGGACGGCGTGCGCCTGCTGATGGCGGGTGGCGAGTACGAACCCTGGGCCCACGCGATGATGGGCCCGACCGCCGCAGCGAACCTGCGGGCCTGGCAGGCCGATCACTGCGTCATGTCGGCCTCCGGGATCGTAGGGAAACGCTGCCAGCACCCCTACGAGAACGCGGTCCAGGTCAAGCAGGCCATGATCGCCTCCTCCACGAATCGATACCTGCTGCTGGATCACACCAAGTTCGCACGCAAAGCGCTCTACACCTTCGCCGAGATCACCGACTTCGATGCCGTCGTGGTGGACGCCGCCACCCCCCGGGAGATCCGCGACGAGCTTGCCGGGCACGGGGTCGAGGTCATCGTCTCCGAGTGACCCAACCGCTCCTATACAACAGCGCGACACGCCGTGCTGACTAGGTGCGACGTCATTCTTCACCAGGAACTATGGTGTTTTTCACAACATCACTGTTACTCTTCAGGTCATCCCCGGAACAAGGAAGTTGAGGAGATATGGGACTGACCATAGTTGTCGGCGCCGACATCGCCGGAGTGAACTACAAGGAGACCCTGAAGGCCGATCTGGAGGCCGACGAGCGCGTGGCGGAGGTCATCGACGTGGGCGTCCGTCCGGGCGAGGACGTCGACTACCCGCACGTTGCGGTGGAGGCGGCGCGGAAGGTCGCCGCAGGTGAGGCCGACCGGGCCCTGCTGGTGTGCGGCACGGGAATGGGCATGGCGATAGCGGCAAACAAGGTTCCAGGCATCCGTGCCTCGGTGGCCCACGACAGCTTCTCCGTGGAGCGCCTGGTGCTGTCCAACGACGCCCAGATCCTAACCCTGGGTGAGCGCGTGATCGGCCTCCAGCTGGCCCGTCGGCTGGTGCGCGAATGGCTCGGGTACACCTTCGACCCCGAGTCCTCCTCCGGCCCCAAGGTGGCCGCCATCCGTTCCTACGAATCCGACCCCCACTGATCCCACGAACCGCGAGGAACAACGATGTTCGATCCTGCAACTGCCAGCTACCTTCTCGGCCTCGTGGTCGCCGTCGCAGGCGGCTTCTTCGGCGCCGCGATCGGTGGCAACTTCGCCTTCGCCATCACCGGCATCACGGTGCTGACCTCGTTCGGCATCTATCTGGGAACCGACTCGACGGCAGGTTTCACCTACCTGGCCTTCGGACCGTTCGTCGGCCCCCACGTCGCCTTCGCGGGCGGGGTCGGCGCGGCGGCATACGCGGGTCGCCGCGGATACGCCGACAGCAAGGACGCCACCAGTCCCCTGGCGCGCTTGGGCAAACCCGACGTGCTCTGGGTGGGTGCCGCCTTCGGGGTCTTCGGATACGTCGTCCAGAACCTCATCACCAAGATCCCGTGGTTCGGCACCCACACCGACTCGGTCGCCCTGACCGTCGTGCTGTCGGCCGTGGTGGCGCGCCTCGTCGCCAAGGGATCATTCCTCAACCCGGAGAAGTACAACGACTCCCCGTCCTTCTTCGGCAAGATCGCCCCCACCGAGGACGCCGCTTGGTTGCGTTACCAGGAGAAGGCGGGCCAGTACCTCTCGCTCGGCGCCATGTTCGGTCTCCTGGCCGGTGGTGCGACGCTGTTCATCGCACTGGCCTTCCCCGGCCTGGCCGCCACCGGCAATGCACAGACCTTCACCTTCGCGGTCTCCGCGGTCTGCGTCATGTTCCTGATCCTCGGCGCGCAGATGCCGGTGACCCATCACATCACCATCAGCGCCGGCCTGGCGGCAGTGGCCTTCCTTCCGGTTCTCGCCGACAACCTGGTCGAAGGGCTGTCCGGGACGGATTTCTGGGACAAACTGAGTTCCAACAAGATCTCGCTGGCCTCGTTGTTCGACCCAGGTCACGCCTCCTACGGGATGCTGGGCGAGAACGCCAAGGGTCAGCTCATGATGATGGCCATCGTCGCGCTACTGGTCTCGGTGGGGGTCGGCATGTTGGCGGCCTGGCTGGCGGAGTTCCAGGCGCGCCTGTTCTACAACAGGGGCAACACGCACTTCGATCCCCCGGCGGCAGCCATCTGGATCGCCAACACCATCATCGTCTCCCTGGCCAACATCGCCGCACCACTGTTCTAGGAGGAATCCCCGATGCTCCCGACCGAGCTGCACCAGGCCTATGTCTTCGACCTGGACGGAACCATCTATTTGGGTGATCACCTGCTGCCCGGTGCGGCCCGGTTGATCGGGGAACTGCGTCGCCGCGGAATCCCGGTGCGTTTCCTGTCGAACAACCCGACGAAGGATCCGCGGCAGTACGTCGAGAAACTGACCCGGCTGGGACTGCCCACCGACATCTCGGACATCGCGAACACGGTGGTCACCACCACCCGCTGGCTGCAGGAACACCACCCGGACGCCACGCTGTTCGTGGTGGGTGAGGAACCGTTGAAACGGGCCCTGACCGAGGCCGGGTTCCGGTTGAGCGACGACCCCGAGCGGATCGACATCGTCATCGCCTCCTACGACCGCACCTTCGACTACTCCAAGCTCCAGATCGCCTTCGACGCGATCTGGTTCCACCGGCGCGCCATCCTCATCCAGACCAACCCGGACCGGTTCTGCCCGTTCCCGGGCGGCCGCGGGGAACCAGACTGCGCAGCGATCACCGCAGCCATCGAGGCCTGCACGGGCGTGAAATCGGTGGCGAACCTGGGCAAACCCTCCCCCATCATGCTGGAGGAGGCCCTCCAGGGTCTCGACGTGGATCCCGCCGCCTGCGTCATGGTCGGCGACCGCCTCCACACCGACATCCAGATGGCCCTCGACACCGGCATTGCCTCCTGCCTGGTGCTCACGGGTGAAACGACCCCCGACGACGTCGCCACCCTCGACGAGGACCACCAACCCACCTATGTACTCGACCGCGTCGACCGGCTCATCCCCCAGCGCCTGTGGGACGAGCTCGGTTGGACCGAAACGAACTGGAAGGACCACTGATGACCGACAACACCTACCTCCTCGGCATCGACTTCGGCACCGAGAGCGTGCGGGCCGCCATCTTCGACCTGGCCGGCCGACCGGTTTCCTTCGCCGCCACCGCGTACCGCACCACCCACCCCCACCCCGGCTGGGCCGAACAGGACCCGGAGGAGTGGTGGGAGGCGTTGCAGGCCTCGTGTCGCAAGGTGATCGCCGCCTCCGGCGTCTCCCCCGCCGCCATCAAGGGCATCTCCTACGACGCCACCACCATGACCGTCGTTGCCATGGACAAACGCGGCGAGGCCCTCCGCCCCGCCATCATGTGGATGGACGTGCGCGCCACCGAGCAGGCCGCCCGCGCGGAGAAGTCGGATTCGGTGGCGCGCCTCTACAACGGTCGCGGAACCGCCCCGGCCACCGCCGAGTGGTACCCGTTCAAGGCCGCCTGGCTGCGGGAGAACGAGCGCGAAACCTACGACGCGGCCTTCCGGCTGGTCGACGCCCCAGACTGGGTGACCTACAAGCTGACCGGCGAGTGGACCACCAACATCAACTCGGCCGCGCTGCGCATGTACTACAACCGCGACCACGGCGGCTGGCCCGTCGACTTCTACGAAACCATCGGATGCAGCGACGTCTTCGACAAGATCCCGGAGAAGGTGGTCGATCTCGGCGCCCCGGTCGGTGAGCTGTCGGTGATCGCGGCGCAGCTCCTCGGCCTGCACCCCGGCACCCCCGTCGCCCAGGGACCGGCCGACGCCTGGGCCGGGCAGATCGGGCTGGGCGTCGTCGACCCGGGGGTGATGGCGTTGATCACCGGTTCCTCCCACGTCCTGACGGGACAGACCGACAAACCGATCCACGGCAAGGGATTCTTCGGCGCCTACACCGACGGCGTGGTCAAGGGTCAGTACACCGTCGAGGGCGGTCAGGTCTCCACCGGTTCGGTCCTGAAATGGTTCAAGGACAACTTCGCCCGCGACCTGATCCAGGCGGCGGAGGTCACCGGACTCAACGTCTACGACATCCTCAACAAGCAGTCGAAGGACCTGCCGCCCGGCTCCGACGGCCTCATCATCAACGAGTACTTCCAGGGCAACCGCACCCCGTACACCGACTCGAAGGCCCGCGGGGTGATCTGGGGTCTGTCCCTGCACCACGGCCCCGCCCACATCTACCGCGCCATCCAGGAGTCGGTGTGCTACGGCACCGCACACAACCTGCGGGCCATGTCGGCGGCGGGTTTCGAGGTGAAGAAGATCGTCGCCGCGGGTGGCGCCACCAAGAGCCGCGACTGGATGCAGATGCACGCCGACGTCACCGGCGTGCCGATCGCCCTGACCGAGGTCGGCGACGCCGTGGTGCTGGGTTCCTGCATGCTGGCGGCGGTCGGCGCGGGCCTCCACCCCGATCTCGGGACCGCGGCAAAGGAGATGGTCCACGAGATCGACCTGCTGGAACCCAATCAGCGGCGGCACGAGGAGTACCAGTACTTCGTCGACGCCTACGCCAACACCTACCCGCAGCTCCAGCTCATGATCCACGACATGGTGGATCGCGAGAACGCGAAGCGAGGCTGACATGACGGATCTCATCACCCGGGCGTTGCGCAACGCCACCGACACCAGGGCCGTGGTGATCGGCGAGGGAGCCGTGGAGCGGACCGGAGAGGTATTCACGGAGCTGTTCGGGGCGGCACGGGCGATCGTGGTCGCGGACGAACGCACCTTCGCGCTGGCCGGGAAACGGGTCTCCGAGGCCCTGGATGCGGCGGGGGTGGAGCTCGCGGATCCGCACGTCTTCCCGGGGGAACCCGAGCTGTACGCGAAGTACGAGAACTGCGAGGCCCTGCGGGATGCCCTGGCGCCGGTGGATGCGATCGCCGTCGCCGTCGGCTCCGGCACGCTCAACGACATCGCGAAACGGGCCTCCGGGGAACTCGGCAGGCCCTACCTGGTGGTCGGCACCGCGGCCTCCATGGACGGCTACACCGCTTTCGGTTCCTCGATCGCCCTCGACGGGTTCAAACAGACGCTGAGCTGCCCGGCCCCGTGTGGCTGCGTCGCCGACCTGACCGTGATGGCCGCCGCGCCGCAGGTGATGACGGCCTCCGGTTACGGCGACCTGCTGGGCAAGATCCCGGCCGGGGCCGACTGGATCCTTTCCGACGTGCTGGGGATCGAGGCCATCGACCAGGGGGTGTGGGAGCTCGTCCAGGGTCCGCTGCGCGGTGCTGTCTCGCGGCCCGCGGAACTCGCCGTCGGTGACGTCTCGGCGACGGGTGAGCTGGTGGAGGGGCTCCTGATGAGCGGGCTGGCCATGCAGGCCCACCAGTCGAGCCGCCCCGCTTCCGGGGCGGAACACCAGTTCAGCCATCTGTGGGAGATGGAGGGACACGGCGTGGACATCACCCCCAGGCGCCTGTCCCACGGCTTCAAGGTCGGCATCGGCACGGTGGCGATCGCGGCCCTCTACGAGCGGCTGCTGGCGCGGGACCTCACCGGTTTGGACATCGACGCGGCCGTCGCGGCCTGGCCCACCCGGGAGAAGATGGAGACCGGGGTTCGTGAGCTGCACCCCGATCCCCGGCTGGTCGAGGAAACCGTCGTGCAGGCGCTCGCCAAGTGGCTTCCGCCCGAACGGTTGCGGGTCCGCCTGGAGTTGCTGGTGGCGGTGTGGCCGGAGCTGTCGGTGAGGCTTCGGGAACAGCTGCTGCCCGCCGCCGAGCTGCAGGGGATGCTGCGGGCGGTGGGCGCCCCGGCCCATCCGCAGGACATCGGGCTGGGCTGGGGCCGGTTCCGCGAGACCTATGTCCGCGCCCAGATGATCCGCAAACGCTACACCGTTCTCGATCTCGCCCTGGAGACCAATCTCCTGGGTGAGCTGGTGGAGGAATTGTTCGCACCCGATGGCTTCTGGGGTCGCCAGGCCCCGGGACACTGAGCAGGAAACACGGAGGAGAGGCCATGAGCAGGACAGTTGTAGGGATCGACTTCGGCACTCTTTCGGGACGGGCCGTCGTGGTGTCCGTGGCCGACGGAAAGATCCTCGCAAGCGCCGAGCACACCTACCCGCACGGGGTGATCGACCGCGAACTCGCGGGCCGGCCACTTCCCCCCGACTGGGCGCTGCAGGTGCCGGCAGACTACGTGGAGGTTCTGGGAAGGGTGGTTCCGGAGGCCCTGGAGGCCTCCGGGGTGGCGGCCGCGGATGTCGTAGGCCTGGCCGTCGACTTCACCTCCTGCACGGTCCTCCCCACCGACGAGGCCTACCGGCCGCTGTGCGAACGACCGGAGTTCGAGAAACGCCCCCACGCCTACGCGAAGCTGTGGAAACACCACGCATCCCAGCGGCAGGGAAAGATCGTGAACGAGGTCCTGGCCGAGCTGGCCCCGAAAACCCTCGCCCGTTACGGCGGCGAGGTCTCGGCGGACTGGCAGCTGGCAAAGGCCCTTGCACTGTTCGAGGAGGACCGGGAGGTCTGGGACGCGGCCAGTCACTTCGTCGAGGCGGGAGACTGGATCGTCCAGTTCCTCACGGGCGAGATGACGGCCTCCATGTCGCTTGCTGGCTACAAGGGCAACTTCGTCGACGGTTCGTACCCGTCCGCGAAGGTCCTCGACGCGATGGCCCCGGGATTCTCCCGCCTGCTGGAACTGGTGCCGCACCCGGTGGCGCGTCCCGGCGAGCGGGTCGGCTCGTTGGCTGCGGAGGCCGCGGCGTTGACGGGTCTGCCGGAGGGCATCGCCGTAGCAGCGGCGAACATCGACGCCCACGCGACGGTGCCCGCCGCGAACGCCTGCGAACCAGGGCAGCTCACCCTGATCATGGGTACCTCGACGTGCCACATGATGACCTCGGAGAGCTTCGGTGAGGTCCCGGGGATCGGTGGCATCGTGCCGGACGGGATCGTCAAGGGCCTGTGGGGTTACGAGGCCGGGCAGGCCGGGACGGGCGACATCTTCGGCTGGTTCGTCGACAACTGTGTCCCGTCGTCGCACGTCGAGGCGGCTGCGGCCCGGGGGGTCGGGGTGCACGAGTACCTCACCGAACTGGCCTCGAGGCAACGGGTGGGCGAGCACGGTTTGCTGGCGCTCGACTGGCACTCCGGGAACCGCTCGATCCTGGACGACACGGAGCTGACGGGACTCATGCTCGGCACGACGCTGACCACCACTCCGGAGGACCAGTACCGGGCGCTGCTGGAGTCGACGGCCTTCGGCACCCGGGTGATCATCGAGGCGTTCCGGGACGCGGGCATCGAGGTGAAGGATCTGGTGGTTGCGGGCGGGCTGGTGAAGAACCCTCTGCTCATGCAGATCTACGCGGACGTGACCAACCTGCCGTTGGCGATCTGCCCCTCGGTGGCCTCGGGAGCCCACGGATCGGCGATCTACGCTGCGGTCGCGGCGGGCGAGTACGCCGACGTGCGGGAGGCCGCACCGGCCATGGCGCATCGCGAGGCCACCCCGGAGACCGTCTTCACCCCGATCCCGGAGAACGTCGCGGCCTACGACGACCTGTACCGGGAATACCGCAGGCTGCACGACCACTTCGGCACGGGCGGAAACGACGTGATGCACCGCCTCAAGGCCCGCCGCAGGGAAATCCTGGTGGCGAAATCGGCTGTATAAGAATGGGGGGTGCCCCGAGGGGCACCCCCCATTTCCCCTACTTTTCGCAGGCGATCCCGTCACCATCGCGGTCCAGCCCTGAGCGATATCCGGGGTCACCCACACGAAGCGGAGCGGCTCCGGCCTTTTTGGCCTCCTCACAGTTCTTGTAATGCACCTTGCTCTTTTCAGATGAGTCCGACTTGGTTTCCTTCGACCTAGTCTTCTTCCCCGATTTCTCCGCCCGCTCGGAACTGGGAGCAGGATCCGATGTTGCAGTCGTCTCTGCCACTTCGGTTTTCTTTTCGGAGGCAGCCCCCGTTGTTTTGTTGTCCACAGGCGCCTGGGTGGCGGTCGCCGTCGCCTTCTCACGTTTTGACTCCGCGCCCCCGCTCCCGAGATTGCAGCCGGATACACCCATCCCCACAATCCCAGCCACCAAGGCAGTCGCCAACCATGTCTTGTACCAAGCGGTTTTCACGTCGGTCATCTCCCCCTCTTGAATTCTCAAGTGAACGACCTTCGTCGACAATTTATGCCTTGCTTCGTTGGGTCGACACCTTTCGCGCATTCGGTTCGTCCATTCAGCCCCGGGGCGGGTTCAGGATCCGAGGAGAATTTTCCGGGGGCACCGCGCCCCTTGGATCTCTTGTGTATTTTTCCGGGCCTCACCAGATTTCCCGGACAGGGTGGAAACTGGTGTTCGCGTCATCACGTTCCTTCCTCCCCGATCCGGAAGCCTGTTCACGGCCGTTCCCGGGTTCGCTCCGGCTAGGACGGGCTGCCTGCGAGTGAGCCCCGCAGTTGCCGCGCACAGGCATGCGAGCCACCAGCGATTCCCACAGGAAATGCACAGGATTTCGTCACGGCGCCCACAGGGCCTGTTGGTTGTGTTCTTCATACAACCTCACCTCAGGAGCCAGTCATGGAACTCAGTCGTCGTTCCCTGTTCACGTCGACCATCGCCTTCAGTCTCTTCGGTGGCCTCGGGTTGGCCGCCTGCACCAGCGGCGCCTCCGGCAGCGGAACCTCTTCCGCCGGTGGTTCAGGGACAGCGGCGACGGGAGTCCTGGCGCTGAACAATGCCGGGTGGAGTCACGATGCCGAGAATGACGTCTACTACCAGATCGGTTTGAGCTACGTCGCTTCCCCGGCCGCACCCGATTACGAGACCCTCGGGATCTACGTGCCGGGCACATACTTCACCGGCACCGACAACGGCGACGGCACCCACAAGGTGACCATCAACGCCTCGGGCAGCGTCAACGGGTTCACCCCGGCCACCGCACCCGTCGTGCTGCCGGTCAACACGCCCGGTTACGCTTCTCAGAAACCACCCAGCCAGTACTCCTACGATTCGATCTCGGACTACATGGCGGCCGGTTTCATCTACGTTCACGCGGGCCTGCGCGGCAAGGACTCGAACTCCGATTCCTACGTCGGCAACGCTCCCTGGGGAGTCACCGATCTCAAGGCGGCGGTGCGTTACCTGCGTTACAACTCGGCCTCGCTGCCGGGCGCGATGGACAGGATTTTCGTGTTCGGGCACAGCGGCGGCGGCGCGCAGAGCTCCGTGATGGGCGCCTCTGGCGACTCGCCGCTCTACACCAAATATTTGGAACACCTCGGTGCGGCCATGACCTCCAGCGACGGCACCACCATCAGCGACGCGATCGCGGGCGTGATGGCTTGGTGTCCCATCACCAGCCTGAACGTCGGCAACGCCGCCTACGAGTGGAACATGGGTCAGTTCGCCAGCAACGGGACCCGCGCCGAGGGCACCTGGACCGCCGCCTACGGCAAGGACCTGGCGGCGGCGTTCGCGGAGACCGTCAACGGGCTCGGCCTGACCGACTCGAAGGGCACCGCGTTGAAGCTGGAAAGAAGCGGCGAGGGCGTGTACCTGGCGGGCAGCTACTACGACCACGTGGTGGCCGAGATCACCACCTCACTGAACAACTTCCTGGCCGACACCACCTTCCCCTACACCTCCAGTTCCCGTCAGATGGCGGGCATGGAACCCGGCGGCGGCGGCCCTTCCGACAGGGGCGGTACTCCCCCCTCCGGCGAGGCCCCCGGGGGACAGAACCCGGGTGGGGATCAGCCCCCGGGAGGCGGTCCCGGTTCAGGTGGCGGTCAGCCCCCGGGCGGCGAGTCGTCCGGTTCGTCGACCACCTACAACACGGTGGAGGAGTACATCGCGTACCTGAACGGCGAGACCCCGTGGGTCACCTACGATTCGGCCAGCAACACCGCAACCATCACCGGCCTGCAGGGTTTCGTCACCAGCCAGAAGAGTCCCAGCAAGGACGTCGGTGCTTTCGACGCACCGGATCGCAGTGCCACCGAGAACACCGTGATGGGCAAGGGCGCGCAGGGGCTTCACTTCTCGAAGCTGTCCCGCGATGTGCTGGCGGCCAACGAGTCCACCTATTCGTCGCTGACCGGCTGGTCCGGTGACCATGCGGCCTCCACGTGGGAAACCGATTTCGCCACCACCGACGAGGTCGGGGGCGACGCGGCCTCCCGCGAGCAGATGTACGAGCCCCTCTACTACCTGCTGAAATCGCAGGGCGGGCAGGGCAGTTCGCGGGTGGCCCCGAACTGGCGCATCCGGACCGGCATCACCCAGGGGGATGCGGCCAGCACCGTCGAGATCAACCTGGCGCTGGCCCTCCAGGCACTCGGGGACACGAAGGTGGACTTCGCGACGGTGTGGGGGCAGGGTCACACGATGGCCGAACGCACCGGCGACGGCACCGACAACTTCATCGCCTGGGTGAAGGAGGCATCGGCCTGATCACCGGGACCGCGCCCGTGGGGGACGCGTGATACTCCCCACGGGCCGAGTCAATCAGTTTCCAGGAAAACCCTGCCGGCCCGACGACCCGTCAAAAGGTTCCGAACATCACGGCTCCGACCACGGCCGCCGACCAGATGCACACGAACAGCGTCAGGGGCATGAACCGGGTGGCGAACTTCGCCCCGAATGCCCCGGACTGCATGGCGAACAGTTTCACGTCCACCATCGGCCCGACCACGAGGAACACCAGCTGGGCGGTCGGGGAAACCCCCGGCAGGGATGCGGCGACGAAGGCGTCGGCCTCGGAACACAGCGACAGCAGCACCGCCAGCAAAGCCATGACCGCGATCCCGAGCCACAGGTTCTCGGTCAGGAAGGTCAGGAAACCGGCGGGCACCGCCGCCTTCATGAGCGCCGCCACGGCGGCCCCGACCACCAGGAAGCCGCCCGCCTGCTGCAGGTCGTGCATCGCGGTCTCGCGGAAGACCGCCGCCTTGGACTGGTGGTCGTGGTCGTGTCCTTCCTGGGGTTTCATCCATTCGGCCTTGCCGACCCCGACCCACAGCCAGCACACCGCGATCACCGCCACCAGGGAGGCGATCAACCGGGCCCAGACCATCATCGGGTTGCTGCTGGCGAAGGCGACGGCCGTGGCGACGAGCACCACCGGGTTGACGGCTGGCGCGGCGAGTAGGAAGGCGAGGGCGGCACCCTGGGGAAGTCCCCTGCGCATCAAGGACTGCGACACCGGCACCGAGGCGCACTCGCAGCCCGGCAGCACCATGCCCGCGACGCTCGCGGCGGGCACCGCGAGCAGCGGGGATTTCGGCGTGATCCTGGACAGCAGGTCCTTCGGGACGAAGGCGGCGATGAGCCCCGACACCAACACCCCGAGCACCAGGAACGGCAGGGCCTGGACGACGATACCCATGGTGAGCGTGCCCCAGGTGGCCGCGCTGCCGTCCAGGGGCAGGAGCGGACCACGGATGGTGGTCACCCAGAGAAGGGCGATGACGACGGCGACACCGGTGAACGGTAGCGCCCAGATCCTGACGATGGCGTTTCTCACAGGTAGGGGTCCTCCGGCTGCTGGATCACCTTGACCTTGGACGCGGTCAGCACGGGATGTTCCTTGCTGGCGTCGAGGTTGATGACTCCTTCCACCTCGACCCAGACGTCGTCCCCCTCGGGTCTTGCGATGCCCTCGATGGGGACGGTGAACAGTGACGCGTCGGCGACGCAGCAGTAGATGCGGAACCGGTTCACGCTCCACTGCCCTTCCGGGAGGGCCGACTGTTTGGCGACGAAACCGAGCAGCCGCACGGGCCGTCCGACGAGCAGTTTCGGATCCCCGAAGGCGTAGCGGTCCTCGAAGTCCTGCACGGACATCTCGGTGACGGAGTCCGTCGGCAGCGGGGGGAATTCGATCAGATCGGATGAGGAGGACCTGGGTTTCGCCGCGGTGCTGCCGGCCGCGTTCGCCCCCAGCGAGGCGGGGGCCGAGACCGCGAACAGCAGGGCGGGTAGAAGTAGGAACACCACGGACTTCGGAAATCCATGTTCGTGGGTGTCGCGTTTCAGGCCGGCAAGTTTGTCGGTGGCGTCCAGCAGGGTCCACAGCGACAACGCGCCCATCGCGACCGCCGATGCCAGCAGCCAGGGACCCAGCCACTCCTGCAGGTAGTTCCGGAAGCTGCCGGAGATCGCCATGGTGAAAACGATGGTGGCGAGCAGCAGCACCAGAGTCGCTCCCACGACCTGTCCCAGCGTACGTGGGGGTTGGTCGGCGTCTCGCGTGGTGTCCATGTCCATTCAGCCTAGCGGGGAACCCAACAGCAGCCACGCGACGGCCTCGGGATCGGGATCTGCGGACAATACGCACCGTAGTCGTGCCTCGGCGCTCCGCAGCCCTTGTTCGAGTTCCTGGTGGGCCGGGGAATCGGGGTTTCCTGCGAGCCGGAACCGGACAAGCGTCACGTCCCGGGCGGTGAAATCGACCCGGGCGGAACCGGGATGCGAGCTCGGTGCGACACCGTCGATCGGTCCCTCAGCGGCCAGCGCCTCCTCCACACTGAACCCGCTGGCGGCCGCCTCCACCTCGTCCCGGATCGGCAGGTCGGTGCTCTGGGCGGCGCGCAAACCGGCCAGCACGCTCCACAGGCCCGGGGTTTCCAGGCAGTCGCCCAGGGCCAGGTCGAGCTGGTCCAGGAGCCGTTCCCGCTCCCCCAGGCCCGGTTGGGCGAGCAGCCACGTGAGCAGCCAGGCCTCCAGATCGGCGCGGTTTCCTGCCCGTTTCAGCGCCTTCGGAACCAGCTGCTCCATGGGCAGGTACCAGCCGATCTCCAAGAAACTGACACCGTTGGAACCGTGGACCGCGAGCTCGTGACAGCCGACGGGGCCGCGAACCGCGCTGCCCTCATCGACGGTCTCGGCAACAAGATCGTTCCCCGTGCACGCGACGTCCAGGTCCGGCACCTCGATGGCCTCACCCTCCGGGAGGTAGCGCTCCGGAGGCAGCCAAGCGGGTAGGGGTGGGATCTCGTGTTCGGGGTACAGCCGCCAGCACGACCACGCCCGCCGCCCCGGGACCAGCCCGGCGCTCCCCCCGAGAACCAGGGCGACGCGTCCCTCGGGGGCGGCTCCGCCCTCACCGCACCAGCCGCTGAGCATCACCCAGGCGGCACCGTTCAGCAGCATCCGGCCCGTCGCCCCAGCCAGCCAACCGACCACGCAGCCCTCGACGACGAACCGGAAACCCTGCGTCTCGACAACGGACTCCCCGAGGCCCTGGAGGGAGAATTCCAGGGCCTCGCGTTTCCCGGGCCGGAAACGCACCTCTGCCAGGAGGCCGCGGGATTCGAATGCCCAGAGCCCGGGTTCCTCGGGAGGAAGCGGCTTGCATCCCTCGGGCGCCTCCACCCGGACCGTTCCGGCCCCGGTGGAGATGGTGATGACTCGTTCCGGGTTCAGTCGACCACCACCAAGTCCTGGTCGTAGGGGGCCTCGGGCACGTTCGCGGTGATGACGGACCCGTCGGCACGACGCCCGCCCGTGACGGGATGGCGTCCCGTCAACGACGGCAGCTCCTCGCCCTGGTGCTCCAAGGGGATCCGGATCGGTGTGCCGGGCTGGATGACGAGCCGTTGCCCCCGCACGTTGACCTCCAGCGGTCCACCGGTCTCCACCTCGAAGGAGATGGCCTCGCGTTCCAGCAGCACCCTCAACCGCGACTCGCGAACCTGGAGGGGGAAACGCAGGTACTCCCATCCTCGCGGCAGCCGCGGATCGAAGCTGATGTCGCCGTGGTAGTCACGCAGCCCGCCGAAACCGAACACCAGCGCGTTCCACACCCCACCGGTGGATGCGATGTGCACGCCGTCGCGGGAGTTGGCGTGCAGATCCGCCAGGTCCACGTAGAGTCCCGTCAGGAAATACTGCATCGCCATGTCCTGGTAGCCGACCTCGGCGGCGATCACCGACTGCACCACCCCGGACAGGGTGGAGTCCCCCGTGGTGATCGGGTCGTAGTACTCGAAGTCGGCGCGTTTCTGCTCCTCGGTGAACTGATCGCCCTGCAGGAACAGCGCCAACACCACGTCGGCCTGTTTGAGCACCTGGAACCGGTAGATCACCAGGGGATGGAAGTGCAGCAGCAGCGGGAACTTGTCGGCCGGGGTGTTTTCCAGGTCCCACAGCTCGCTGGACAGGAACTTCTCGTCCTGGGGATGGATCCCGAAGGTCTCGTCGAAGGGGATGACCATGCCCTTGGCGCAGGCCCGCCACTCCTCCACCTCCTCCGGGGCCACGTCCAGGGTCTGCACCAGCCGGTCCCAGCAGAGCGGATCGGCCTCCTCGAGCTCCTGCACCAGGTCGGCGGCGAGCTTCAGGTTGGCCCGTGCCATGACGTTGGTGAACATGTTGTTGTTCACCACGGCCGTGTACTCGTCGGGCCCGGTGACGCCGTGGATGTGGAATCGCTGCGACCCGTCGGCCTCGGTCCGCCAGAAACCCAGGTCGGCCCACATCCGGGCGGTCTCCACCAGTACCGCGGCTCCGTCGCGGTACAGGAAGTCCACGTCCCCGGTGATTTCGCGGTACTTGGCGAAGGCGTGCGCGATGTCGGCGTCGATGTGATACTGCGCGGTTCCTGCCGCGTAGTAGGCGGACGCCTCCTCACCGTTGATGGTGCGCCACGGGAACAGCGCCCCTTCCTGGCTGAGCATCTGGGCGCGTTCCCTGGCCTTCGGCAACAGACCGACCCGGTAGCGCAGGGCGTTGCGGGCGACCCGGGGGGCCGTGTAGGTCAGGAAGGGCACCAGGTAGATCTCGGTGTCCCAGAAGTAGTGCCCCTCGTAACCGGAGCCGGTCATCCCCTTGGCGGGGATCCCGAGCTGGTCGGAACGGGCCGTCGCCTGGGCCAGCTGGAACAGGCACCAGCGAACGGCTTGTTGGATTGCCGGCTGGCCGCCCACCTCGACGTCCGAGTTGGCCCAGAAGTCGTCGAGCCAGGCGCGCTGCCCCTCGAAGAACGAATCGAAACCCCGCTCCACCACTCGATCGAGGGTGCGGCGGCAGCGATCGAACAGTTCCGTCACGGGCACCCCGCGGGAAGTGTGGTAGGCGACCGCCTTGCGGATGACGATCGGCACCCCCTCGCGCGCCTCGATGCGGTAGACCTGTTTGGCCTGGTCCTCCTCGATCCGGGAGATCACCTCGTAGGGATTCGCGGTGTCGAGGGTGTGTTCTGCGGCCACGCACAGCGTCATGTGGGAGTCGGTGGTCTCGTAGCCGAGCGCCATTCGCTGGTCGTCGTGCCACTGGCCTCGCGGCTGCAGCACCCGGCCGTCGAACTTGCCCGCGCGCCGCGGGTCGAAACTCTCCTCGTTCTTCGGCTGGCGGTAGTCGTCGAAACCGTCCTGCCGGTTGACCACCTGGGAGCTGAGCACGATCGGCGCATCACCCTCCATCATGGTCAGTTCGATCTCGAAAAGCGCCAGGTGCCTATCGGTGAAGCTGACCATGCGGCGGGAACTCAGTTTCACCCGCTTGCCGGCCGGGGTGCGCCACACCAGGTCACGGGTCAGGCATCCCGCGCGGAAGTCGAGGGCGCGTTCGTAGTGGTCCAGGTCGGACTGCCCGAGTGTGAGTGGTTCGTCGTCGACGTAGATCTTGATGAGTTTCGCGTCGGGCACGTTCACGATGGTCTGCCCTGTGCTCGCGAACCCGAAGGCCTCCTCGGCGTGCTTGATGGTCCAGGTCTCGTGGAAACCGTTGATGAAGGTGCCGTGCGAGTAGGACTTGCGTCCCTCCTCGGGGTTGCCGCGCATCCCCAGGTAGCCGTTGCCGATGGAGAACAGGGTCTCGGTGACACCCAGGTCGTCGAGTCCGGGTTCCACCTCGACGAAACGCCAGTCGTCGACGGGGAAACGGAAACGGTTCAGCGGGTCGGAGGAGATCCAGCGCATCAGGCCACCAGCTCCCCGAGGTCCGCGACCACCAGGCCCGCGCCGGCCCGGCGCAGGGCTTCGGGACCGACCCCCCGGTCCACCCCGACGACGAGCCCGAACCCGCCTGCGGCACCGGCGGCCACCCCGGACAGGGCGTCCTCGATCACGACGGCCCGGGAGGGTTCCATCTGCAGCTGCTTGGCCGCGTATTGGAAGGTGTCGGGGGCGGGTTTGCCGGCCAGGTTCTGTTCTCTCGCGACGTTCCCGTCGACGATCACGGGGAAGGCCTCCGCCAGGCCTGCGGCGCGCAGAACCGGCACGGCGTTGCGCGAGGAGGAGACCACGGCCAGTTTCGCGCCCCGTGCCCGGAGCACGTCGATGAGCGCCCCGGATCCGGGGTAGGGAGTGACGCCGTCGCGGCGGATGATCTCGTTGAAGGTGGCGTTCTTGCGGTTCCCCAGGCCGCAGATGCTCTGCTCGGTCGCGGCATCCGAGGGATCGCCCTCGGGCAGTTCGATGCCGCGGGAGGTGAGGAAGTCGCGGACACCGTCGTAGCGGGGTTTTCCGTCCACATGAGCGAAGTAGTCGGCGTCGGTCCACGGTTCCTGGCCGGGGAAACCGGCGAGAAAGGCGTTGAACATCTCGCCCCAGGCCTTCATGTGGACTTCAGCGGTTGGAGTTATGACCCCGTCCAGGTCGAAGAGGTAGGCGTCGAAGGCGCTGAAATGCATGCCGAACAGATTAGTCGGAAGCGTGGCGGGATCGCTGGCACCTTGAGCACCAGTAGAGGTTTCGTCCCTCCAGCGCGGTGGTGCGCACCTCGGTTCCGCACACCAGGCAGGGTTGCCCGGAGCGCCGGTACACGTAAACCTCGCCGCCGTGGGCGTCCACCCTGGGAGGGCGTTCCTGGGCCTCGGGTCCGTGTTCATCGGCGACGGTGTCGATGCGGCCGCGTTCCAGCGCCACCGTCATCAAACCCACCAGGTCCTCCCACAGCACGTTCCAGGTGGCCTCGTCGATCTCCCGGCCCGGGGTGGTGGGGTCGATGCCGTGCCGAAACAGCACCTCGGCGCGGAAGATGTTGCCCACCCCGGCGGCGACCCGTTGGTCCATCAGCAGGGCGGCGATGGATTTGCCCGACCTGCGGATCCGCGCCCACCCGCGGGCGGGGTCGGCGTCGCCGCGCAACGGGTCGGGGCCGGAGTCCGCGAGGACCTTCCGGTACTGGTCCTCGGTGATCAGCCGGCACCACTGCGGGCCGCGCAGGTCGGCGGCCCGGTCGTCGGCCACGATCCGCAGCCGCACCTGCCCGACGGGGTCGGCGATCGGGGCGAAACCGAGTTTCCCGATCAGCCCCAGGTGGATGTGGATGCGGTTGGCACCGGGAACGTCGAAGTTGATGAACAGGTGCTTCCCGACGGCCTCGGCGCCGGTGAGGATGTGGCCGTCCAGGACGGCGGCCTCGTCGGCGAACCTTCCCTGCGGGGAGCTGACCCGCACTTCATGATCGGCGAAGTCTTCCTGGAAGGTGTTGGCGAGGCGGTGGATGACGTGTCCTTCGGGCATTGCCCTATTCCAGCAGACCCCGGATGTCGGCGGCGGTGATGGCTGCGCTGCGGAACTCCCCCGTGTCGACGACGGATGCGAACAGGTCACGTTTGCGCTGCTGCAGGGCCACGACCTTCTCCTCGATCGTGTCCGCCGAGACCATGCGGTAGACGTTGACCGCCCGGGTCTGACCGATGCGGTGTGCCCGGTCGACGGCCTGGTTCTCGGCGGCTGGATTCCACCACGGGTCCAGCACGAAGACGTAATCGGCCTCGGTGAGGGTGAGTCCGAACCCACCGGCCTTCAGGGAGATCAGGAACACCGGGGCGCCGCCTTCCCGGAACCGCGCGATGCGGGCGGGCCGGTCGCGGGTGCGCCCGTCGAGGTAGACGTATTCGATGCCCTCCGCCTCCAGCGCCCCGCGCACCAGTGTCAGGAACCCGGTGAAGGAGGAGAACACCAGCGCGCGGTGCCCCTCCTCGGCCAGTTCCCGGATCTGTCCCAGCAGGGCGGTGATCTTCGCCGACGGGGCGGGCGGCAGATCGGCGTCCACCAGGCGGGGATCCAGGGCGAGTTGCCGCAGTTTCGTCAGGGCCCGGAAGATCGCCACCCGGTTCCGGTCCATGTCCTCGAGCATCCCGAGAACCCGGGTGCGTTCCCGGGTCAGGTGCTGGTCGTAGCGGCGCCGATGCGCCGGGGTGAGTTCCAGCCGCGTGATCTGTTCCACCTTCTCGGGCAGTTCCTTCACCACCTCGCGTTTGGTGCGGCGCAGCATGAACGGCCGGATCCGGGCGCGCAGCCGCCCCAGGACATCGGTCTCGCCGTTTTTCTCCACCGGTTTGCGGTAGTTCTCGGTGAAACCCTCCAGACGCGGGAACAGCCCCGGCGCGGCGAGCGAGAACATCGACCACAGGTCGCCGAGGGAGTTCTCCAGCGGGGTGCCGGTGATGGCCAGGGTGAATGGGGCCCCGATGCGGCGCGCCACCTGATAGGTGCGGGAGCGGTGGTTCTTGACGAACTGGGCCTCGTCCAGCACCAGGCCACGCCATTTGTGTCCCAGGTATGCCTCGTCCTCCATGCGGAGGAGGGTGTAGGAGGTGACCACCAGGTGCGCGCCGCGGATCTCCTCGGCCAGTTCCGTGCCCCGCCGGGCCCGGGTGGCCCGGATGGCGGCGACCCTCAGGCCGGGCGCGAACCGGGCCGCCTCCTCCGCCCAGGTGCCGACGACGCTGGCGGGGGACACGACGAGCACCGGCGCGTCGTCGAGTTGGCCGAGTTCCCGGGCGCGTTCCAGCAGGGCCAGGCTCTGAAGAGTTTTCCCGAGCCCCATGTCGTCGGCGAGTACGCCGCCGAGGTCCGCGTCCCAGAGCGCGGCGAGCCAGGTAAGTCCCTGCTCCTGGTAGGGCCGCAGCACCGCGTCCAGCCCGTCCGGGACCGTGATCCTCGTCTCGTCGGAACCGAGGCTCAGCAGGGTCTGTACGCGTTCCCGCCAACGCCGTGGCTGTTCCTCCACGACCCCCAGTTCCGCGAGTTCCTCCCACAGGCCTGCCTGGTAGGCGCTGATCCGCAGCTGCCCGCCCGGGCCGGGGTCCACGAGTTTCCGGGCCTCCGCGAGGAGCTGTCGCAGCCGGTCGAGTTCGGGGCGGTCCAGCGGGAACCAGGTCCCGTCGTCCAGCAGCATCGCCTCATCGCCCGCGGCGAGCGCCCGGAAGAGCTGTTCGAAGGGCACGTCGCGACCGGCTACGGTGACCCGGACGTGGAGGTTGAACCAGTCGTTGTCGCCGGTGTCCTCCGCGCCCACCGAAATCACCGGGGCCTCGGTGGCGCGCGAGTACTCGGGGGTCTCGCCGTGGTGGGTGACGATGACTCCCTCCCCCTCCAGGAGGGGCAGGGTCTCGGTGACGAACCGTGCCGCATCGGCCCGGGTCACCGTCGCATTCGGATTCAGTCGTTGCCAGTGCGGTTCCCGCAGGGTCGGGTGGTCCCCGACCAACCGGAGCGCGACCTCCTCGAGGATTTGCTCGGCCTCCTGGTCCCGGAAGGCCTCCCCCGCCCGGGGATGAAACGCGACATCGACGGTGGTTTCCCCCGCTACATACCTGAAACCCCATTCGAGCAGCATCCGGTGGCCGGGTTCGTGGGTCAGGCCGAGGATCAGTTCCGGGTGTGGGAGGTCCTCCGGGTCCCACGTGCCCGGTGGGACGAGTCCTCTCTG
>CAJPNZ010000039.1 GCA_905372155.1 Propionibacteriaceae bacterium | reverse complement strand
CAAGTTCTCCACCTACGCCACCTGGTGGGTGCGGCAGGCCATCTCCCGCGGCATCGCCCAGCAGGGCCGCATCGTGCGCCTGCCTGTGCACGTGGCCGAACAGGTCAACCAGGTCTCCGCGGTGCGCCGCAACCTAGAACGCGCCCTGGGCCGCGAACCCGAGGTCGGCGAGATCGCCGATGAACTGAACCTGGCCGAGGAGAAGGTCATCGACCTGATCCGCTACGCCCGCGACCACGTCTCCCTCGACGCTCCCGTCGAGGCCGACGGCGACACCGCGCTCGGCGACCTGATCGCCCGCGAAACCGCCCCCGGCCCGGACGAGGTAGTGCTTGACGCGGAGGAACGCGCCCGCCTCGACGGGATGCTCTCCGCCCTCGACGACCGCTCCGCCGACGTGGTGCGGCGCCGTTACGGCCTCCTCGACGGACGCCAGGCCAAACTGGCCGACATCGGGCAGCACTGGGGGATCACCGCCGAACGGGTCCGCCAGATCGAGCGCCTCGCCCTGGCCAAGATGCGCGAATACCAGGCCGCCGCCTGACCGCCATCCCTGATCCGGCTCACCCGAGGAGCCGAATCAGCCCTTCCTGGGCGCAGGAGGCCACCAGCCTCCCGTCCTGGAACAACCTGCCTTGGCAGAACCCCCGAGCCCCGGAGGCCGAAGGCGAGACCATGTCGTAGAGCAGCCACCGGTCGCAGCGGGCCGGGCGGTGGAACCACATCGCGTGATCGATGGAGGCGGTCTGCAGGTTCGGGGACAGGAACTCCACCTCGTGCTGCACGGTGGAGACGCTGAGCAGCAGCAGATCCGTCAGGTAGGCCAGCACGGCCGCATGCAGGCGCGGATCCTCCGGCATGGCGTCCTGGGTGCGCACCCAGGCCCGCATCACTCCACCGTTCTGGCTCGGCACCGGGGTGGAGGCCAGCCGCACGTCGAGGGCGTCCCACTCCGACAGCATTCGGATCGGGGCCCCGAACCGCTCCTCCAACACCTGCCCCAGCGGTGAGGAGTCCTCGGGTGCGGCCACCGACTCGGGTTGGACCGCCGAATGGCTGAGTCCCTCCTCCGGTTCCTGGAAGGAGACGTTCAGGTCGAAGATCACGTCGTCGTGCTGGCGGGTGATCACCCGGCGCGCCGAGAAGGTGCGGCCGTCCCGGACGTGCTCCACCCCGAACCGCAACGGCTCCTCGCGGCTGCCGGGCCGCAGGAAATACCCGTGCAGCGAGTGCACCACCCGGTTCTCGGGAACGGTCCGCATCGCGGCCACGAGACTCTGCGCCATCACCTGCCCACCGAACAGCCGCTGCCACTGGGTGTCCGGCTGCGGGCCCCGGAACTTTCCCTTGCCGACCTCGACGAGGTCGAAGAGCTGCATCAGGTCATCTGTGGTGTCTGGCACCCGACCATTATCGCCCGATCCTTCCCATGGCCTGGGAGATCCGTTTCGCCGAGACGGGCACCAGGGTGCGCGTCCCCTGCGCGAACAGGCTGACCCGGAACTCCTCCAGCAGGAACGCGATCTCCTCCACGTCCGCGGGCAAGGGCCCGGGGGGCTGGGCCTCGCACAACTGTCCGTAGCGGGCCTCCAGTTCCATGATCTCGGCGCGGTTCCGCTCGTCCCTGGCGGGATTCCTGCCGCGGGAGACGAGCCGGGTATCGCAGGCCTCGATCCACACGGGGATGCGGTCGAACCACGGATCCGGGGTGGCGGAGATGAACCGTTTGAAGGTGAGGTTGGCCAGCTGCTCGGTGATGTCCGCGCGCACCTCGTCGTCCTCCGGCAGCGCGACGAGCCGCCGCTCCACCACCGCTTGGGCGGCCAGGGCCCTCGCCGCGGTGCTGACCACGGCGGCCGTGGCTGCGGGGCAGTCGGCGCGCACCACCTCCGCGACGCGCCGGAACTCCTGCCCGTCACGGACCCGCACCGGATCCGTGGCCGCCCGCAGCAACCTGTCGGATGCCTTCAGCCAGGCATCTTCCAACAGCTCCGGGACCGAGCCGTACCGGCTCGCCCCGAGAGCCAACTTCTCGGGGTTTCCGAGGTGGGAGACCACCCAGCGGATCGGCGACGGATTCACCAACGTGAGCAGGCGCCGCAGCCCCGCGGCGTGGAGGCGTTCCGCCTTCGCGGCCGAGTCCACCACCTGCACCCCGACGCTGCCTCCCTCGTCCACGAGGCAGGGATGACCCTCGACTCCCCCGCCGAGGCGCTGGGTCGGGGGCAGCTTCCCGAAGTCCCAGTCGGTGCGGCCCGTCGTCGCGCTCCGCCCCGCGGAGCGGGTCAGCCGCGACGCCACCTTCGCGCTGAGCCGGGTCTTCAACGCCGCCAGGTCCTCGTCCCGGCCCACCTCTTTGCGCCCCTCGACCACGACGAAGGTCGGCCGCAGGTGGGGATCCACGGCCTCGGGCCGCCAGTCACCGGGGGCCACCCGCTCCCCCGTGAGGGCGGTGAGTGCCATTCCCAGCGCCTCGGGGAAGGCGATCTCGTCGCCCGTTCCCTGTTCCCGAAGCCAGGCCACTGCGCGGCGGGCGAAGTCGGGGGCAGGCACGAAGGAAGTGCGGATCCTCTTGGGGAGGCTGCGGATCAGGGCGGTCGCGAGGTCCTCGCGCAGCCCCGGCACCTGCCAGGTGAAGGGTTCGGGTTCCAGGACCCCGAGTTGTTCCAGCCGCACCTCGATCGTCACTCCGTCGTGTCCCGCCCCGGGGTCGTAGACGTAACTGACGGGCAACTCCAGTCCCGAGACCTGCCACCGGTCGGGGAAGTCGGTGACGCTGAGCGCCCCGGGGTCGGTCATACAGTCCGCGGGCGTCAGCCGCAGCGCGGAGTCGTCGCCCAGGGATTTCACGTACTTGTCGAAGGTGGCCCCGGAGACCACGTCGGCGGGCAGCCGGGCAGCGTAGAAATCGTGGAGGGCCTGGTCGGAGATCAGCAGCTCGGGTCGGCGCATCCGGTCGGTGAGCCTTTCGGCCTCGTCGTGGGCGAACCGGTTCGCCATCACCACCGGGTTGCGGGTCTCCCATTCCCGTTCCACCAGACCGGTGCGGATGAAGATCTCCCGGGCCTGCTCGGGATGGCTGGTCGCGTAGTTCGTGCGGCGCCCGGAGATGATCGGCACCCCGAACAGGGTGACGGTCTCGCTGGCGGTGACGGTGGCGCTGCGGGGTGAGAACGTCGGTTCGGAGAGGGTGCGGGTCACCAGGTCCCCAGCGGCACGTTCGATCTGTGCCGCGGTCACCGGGCCGACGGTGCGCGCCCACAGCCGGGAGGTCTCGACCAGCTCGTAGGCCACCACCAGCGGGGGCGTGGACCTCGAACACGCCGAACCGGGCGCGATGGCGAACCGGGCACCCCGCGCGCCCTGGTATTCGGTCAGGGGACGGCGCCTGCCCTGCACCTTCGGGGGTGGCGGCAGGGCCAGCCCGATGTTGGACAGCAACCCGGTCAGCAGACAGTCGAGGACGACATCCATCGCCGCGTCCCCCTCGCCGGGCAGCTCCAGTTCCCGGCACACCTCGCGCAGCTGGGAGACGAGGTCCTCCCATTCCCGGAACCGCACGAAGTGCAGGAACTCGGCCCGGCACAGCCTGCGGAACGCACTTCCGGAGAGTTCCCGGCGACGCCCCCTGAGGTAGTTCCAGACGTTCAGCAGGGCCTCGAAGTCGCCGCCCGCCAGGGAATCCCTGCCCTGCTTGACGAGGCGGGTGCCGGTGTGGACGGTGTGCCGTCTGGGCTCTCCGTTTGCGGGGGAATCGGTTTCGCCGGCGGGCGGTTGCGTGAAACGCCGGTGCAGCTCGTCGGCGGCCTGTTGGTGCTCGGCTGGGCGTTCCCGCACGTCTGGCACCGTCAGTCCGGCGACGATCACCCGCACCTGGCGCAACGCACCCCTCCGGGCTCCCTCGATGAGCATCCGGCCGAGCCTGGGATCGACGGGCATCCGCGCCAGCAGACGTCCCGTGCGGGTGAGCCGCACCCGTTCGTGGCGGCGGCGCGGCTTGATCGCGCCCAGTTCCTGCAGCACCCGCAGGCCGTCGCTGATCTGCGAGGCAACCGGGGCCTCCACGAACGGGAAGTTCTCGATCTCACCGAGCCCCGCCTGGGCCATCTGGAGGATGACGGTGGCCAGGTTGGTGCGCAGGATCTCCGGTTCGGTGAACTCGGGGCGGGAGTTGAAGTCCTCCTCGCTGTAGAGCCGGATCGCGACCCCCGGGCCGAGCCGACCGCAGCGGCCCGCCCGCTGGTTGGCGCTGGCCCGCGAAACCGGCTCGATCGGCAGCCGCTGCACCTTGGTGCGCGCCGAGTAACGGGAGATGCGAGCTGTGCCTGCGTCGATCACGAACCGGATTCCCGGCACCGTGATCGAGGTCTCGGCGACGTTGGTGGCCAGCACCACTCTCCTGCCGGAATGGGCCTGGAAAACTTTCTGCTGATCCGCCGCGGCCAACCTCGCGTACAGGGGAACGGTTTCCCAGCCCGGAAGCTTCAGGGCACCCACGGCGTCCGCGGCGTCGCGGATCTCCCGTTCCCCGGACAGGAAGACCAGCACGTCCCCCGAGGACGTGGTGGCCGCCAGATCCCCGACGGCGGCGGCGACGGCTTCCACATCGTCGTCGTCCTCACCGACGGGCCGGTAGCGGATCTCAACGGGATGGGTGCGCCCGGAGACCTCCACGATCGGCGCGTCGTCGAAGTGGGCGGCGAACCGGGCGGTGTCGATGGTGGCGGAGGTGACGATCACCCTGAGTTTCGGCCGGCGCTCCAGGAGCTGTTTGAGGTAGCCGAGCAGGAAATCGATGTTGAGGCTGCGTTCGTGTGCCTCGTCGATGATGATCGTGTCGTAGCGTTCCAGGTCGCGGTCGTGGGCCAGCTCGCTGAGCAGCACGCCGTCGGTCATCACCTTGATGCGGGTGGCGCGGCTCACCCTGCGGGTGAAACGCACCTGATAGCCGACGAACTCCCCCAGTTCCGTGCCGCACTCCTCGGCGATCCGGTGCGCGACGGTGCGGGCCGCGATCCGCCTCGGCTGGGTGTGGGCGATCCGCTCCCTGCCCGCCAGCAGGCAGATCTTCGGGAGCTGGGTGGTCTTGCCCGACCCGGTTTCGCCGGCGACCACGACCACCTGGTGGTCGCGGATGAGGGACGCGATCCTCGGCGCCTCCGCGGAGATCGGCAGCGCCGGGTCGAAGGCGAGCCGCGGCTGCGGGTTCACTTACCGTGGGTGATGTACAGCGGACACAGCGAATGGGCCATCAGGCCGCGCAACAGGCCGCCCAGCCCGAATCCCGGGATGGCCTCCTCGCCGGCGCCGAGCACCAACAGGTCGTAGCTCTCGGAGCGGGTGACGAACTCGTTGATCGGGGTGGCCGCCACCACGACCACCTCGTAGGGCACCTCGGGGAAGGTCTTGGTCTGTTCCGAGGCCATCGCCTCGATGCCGCCCCGGGTGAAACGGATCAGCTCCTCCAGGTCGGCGGGTCCGAGTTTCGGGCCGAACAGCCCGATGGGGGGTTGCAGCGCGTGGACAATCTCGAGTCGGGCACCGAGCAGCTGCGCCTGTTCGAAGCCAGCCGCCAGGGTGGAGTGGTTCACCCGGCTGGTGTTGAGCCCGACCCCGATCAGTTTCTTGTTCCCGACGTCCTGTGGATGCGCGGCGGCGGAGATCACCAGCACCGGACAGCGTGAGCTGGCGACCACGGAGACGCTGGTGGAACCGACGAACATGCGTTCCAGCCCGGAGACGGAACGCCGGCCCACGACGATCAGATCCGCCACCTCGCTGAGTCGTCCGAGCACCCCGCCGGGCGAACCGAGGACAACCTCGGTGCGAATGCGATCCTCCGGAAGGCCGATCTCACGGGCCCTGGCGGCTGCGGCCTCGTTTGCGCTGGCTCCCGCGTTCTGCAGCACCTCGGGGTCGTAGACCACCCCCCACGCTCCTGCCAACATGGCGTCGTCCACGGCGTGCACCAGAAGCAACTCGCCATCGGTCTCCACGGCGAAGCTGGCCCCGTACTTGACGGCCCTCAATCCGTCCTCGCTGCCGTCGACGCCCACAACCACAAGTTTGCGGTCCTCCATTGTCTTCCTCCTCAACTCTGGGGAACTGGATTGCCGGACATCACCCGGCCCGTCACCTCTTCGATCCTCACCGCCACGCCGATGGCCGGATCCCGCGGCAGGAAACTGACGACATCGCGCACCTTGCAGGTGCCACTCATTCCACGGACCAGCACCGACCACCCGACCGCGGTGGCGCGGTCGATTTCATCCACCTGGAACGCGACCCTCGTGGGTCTCGTCAGGCGCACCAGTGTCGATGCCGCACTGGTGCGGAAAACCACCGAATCACCGATGACCCGATAGTTGACGGGAAGCACGGTAAGGCCTTCATCATCATCCTGCCAGACCACGCGCCCGACGCCCCCGGTTCTGAGAAGGTGCAGACGCTCGGGGACGTCCAGTCGTTCGAAATACGTGACCTCGGTCATGGGAGAACTCTAATGGTCCACGCCTGGTCAGCCTGCGGTCGGGAAGGTGGTGCGTCCACCAAGTTTGTGCGCCAGGTCATCGTCGATGCCGTCAGCAACCTGGGAGATGGATTCGAGGGCTTGCCTCAGGTGCTGGGGAACGAATGGTCGGGCAGGCACCGAGACCTGCACGAACACT
This sequence comes from Propionibacteriaceae bacterium, assembly GCA_905372155.1. Taxonomy (GTDB): domain Bacteria; phylum Actinomycetota; class Actinomycetes; order Propionibacteriales; family Propionibacteriaceae; genus Arachnia. The sequence continues at coordinate 18,117 of CAJPNZ010000039.1, read as the reverse complement.
CGGTCCCGGTGCAGAGCGAAACGGCAGTAGCGGGATTCCACGTTCAGGTCGTTGAGTACCTCGCAGGCCCGGGAACGTCCGCTGACGTCGTGCACGAGAGCCGCGAACAACACCAGCTCCTTGAAGTCCGGGGTGGAGCGGCAGAAAACCATGGTGGAACCGACTCTGATGGCAACCTCACCCGCTGCGTTGCGCAGCGCCGGGTGTCCGAACATTTTCTCCAGCTCCGCGTCGACGATGGCGTCGAGCTGGGCCTGGCTGTTGGGAAGCACCACGCCGTAGGCCCCGGGCACGGGTTGGGCCGGGTTGCTCTCCCGGGCGGTCAGCAGCTCCGCCAGCTGATCGGGTTCCAGGAAGATCGGGTGCAGCACACCGACCACCTCGGTCATGGTGGTAGTGGTGAGGTTCGCCAGTTCGGTGACCTCCTCCTGATCCCTGCGGGCCGTGGCCCCGCGGGGTGAGGAGATCCACCCGAGTTCTGCGAGTCGAGGCGAATCGACACCGACCAGAACGGCCTCGATCACTCCCGGTTCCACGGCCGAGAAACGCACGGCGGGCGGGGACTCGTCGGTCTCCCCACCATTGACTGCGGAAATGGTCAGATCGGCACTGGCATCCATCACGGACAGGACATCGGCGAGTCTCTCGGTGAAATCGTCCCATGCCTGCTTGGTGGTCCTGTCCAGATCAAAATCTTCAATATCAGCCATGCAGCCCACCTCCGGGAATCAACCTAGCAAACCGCATTCAGAGATCGCGTCAACAGGGGAACTGCTGAATTTCGAGGTCCCGATCACAGACGAGCTCCTGTAACGGGGCGAGAGGAGAAACCGGCCTCTGGCCATTGTGTTTAGGTTGCCCTAAGCTGTTGCCTCCCGACCCGAGAGGACCCGATGCATCCACAGGACTGGAACCTGCCCTACGGGCTGACGATCCTGACCCTATTCTGCATCGTCATGGTGCGTTCCAACGGCACCTACTGGATCGGACGCGGAGTCGTCGCGGGCACGAGCCACACCCGTTGGCGGAGGGTGCTGGAAACCCGTCCCTACCGGGTGGGATGCTCTTGGCTGAGCCGCTGGGGCCCACCCGCGGTCACCCTGAGTTTCCTGGTCATCGGCTTGCAGACCATGGTCAACCTGGCCGCGGGTGTCGCTCGGATGCCGCTGCGCCGTTATCTGCCGGCCGTGGTCGTCGGCTGCACCGTCTGGGCGTTCATCTGGGGCACGGGAGGGATGATCAGCCTCGTCCTCCTGTCCATGGCGTGGGAGCACAGCCCCGCGATGACGACCGCGGGGCTCGCCGTGATGGCCGCGGCGGTGGCCAGCTTCTTCCTGTTTGGCCGCGGTGGTCAACCGTCGAAACGCCGGGACGCCCCCTTGTCCGCCGACTGCGCCAGGGAGCCGTAGATTCTCAACGCGGTCGAGACCTGCCGTTGTCGGACTGCGGGGCGGTAGCCGTTGCCGGCCTCCAACTCGGCGCGACGGGCCGCCAGTTCCTCGTCGGACACGTTCAGCGTGATCGACCGGTTGGGAATGGAGACGGTGATCTCGTCGCCGGTGCGCACCAACGCGATCGGCCCCCCCGAGGCGGCTTCCGGCGAGACGTGCCCGATCGACAGCCCGGAGGAGCCGCCGGAAAACCGGCCGTCGGTGATCAGCGCGCACTTCGGGCCCAGCCCCAGCCCCTTCAGGTAGGAGGTCGGGTAGAGCATCTCCTGCATCCCGGGACCGCCCTTGGGGCCCTCGTAGCGGACGATCACGACATCGCCCTCCTTGACCTTCCTGCCGAGGATGGATTCGACCGCCTCCTCCTGGGATTCGGTGACGAAGGCGGTTCCGGTGAACTCCCACTGGTGCTCGGGCACCCCCGCGGTCTTGACGATGGCACCGTCGGGTGCGAGGTTGCCCCTCAGCACCGCCAGGCCACCGTCGGTGGTGTAGGGATGCTCCACGGAGCGGATGCAGCCGCTGGTGGAGTCCAGGTCGAGGGATTCCCACCGGTTGGTGGAGCTGAACGGTACGGTGGTGCGCACCCCGCCCGGGGCGGCGTGGAACAGTTCGACGGCCGCCTCGGTGGCGCTGCCGCCGCGAATGTCCCAGTCCGCCAGCCAGCGCTCCAGCGACGGCGAGTGAACGGCGTGGACGTTCTCGTCGAGTTTCCCGCCGCGGCGCAGCTCCCCGAGGATGGCGGGGATGCCGCCCGCGCGGTGGACATCCTCCATGAAGTAGCGCTCCGAGTTGGGCGCGACCTTCGACAGGCAGGGGGTGACGCGGGAAATGGCGTCGATGTCGTCCTGGCCGAAGTCCACCCCGGCCTCCTGGGCGGCGGCCAGCAGGTGCAGGACGGTGTTGGTGGATCCGCCCATCGCGACGTCCAGGCGCATGGCGTTGCTGAAGGCCGGCTTCGTGGCGATCGACAGGGGCAGGACGGAGGCGTCGTCCTCGTCGTACCAGCGGCGGCACAGCTCGACGACGAGCCTGCCCGCGTTGACGAACAGGTCTCGGCGGGCCGCCGCGGTGGCGAGGGTGGAGCCGTTACCGGGCTGGGCCAGTCCGATCGCCTCCAGCAGGCAGTTCATGGAGTTCGCGGTGAACATCCCGGAACACGACCCGCAGGTCGGGCAGGCGCTGGCCTCGATACGCCACAGTTCCTCGTCACTGACGTTCGGGTCGACGGCGGCGGTCATCGCGTTGATGAGATCGAGGGAGGTGACGGCCTGGCCGTCGTGGATGATGGCCTTGCCCGCCTCCATGGGCCCGCCGGAGACGAACACCGTCGGGATGTTGAGCCGGAGCGCGGCCAGCAGCATCCCCGGGGTGATCTTGTCGCAGTTGGAGATGCACACCAGGGCGTCGGCGCAGTGGGCGTTGACCATGTACTCCACCGCGTCGGCGATCAGCTCGCGGCTCGGCAGCGAGTACAGCATCCCGCCGTGCCCCATGGCGATGCCGTCATCGACTGCGATGGTGTTGAACTCGCGCCCCACGGCCCCGGCCTGCCTGATGGACTCCGAGACGAGTTTTCCCGTGTCGCGCAGGTGGACGTGACCGGGAACGAACTGGGTGAAGGAGTTCGCGACCGCAACGATGGGTTTGCCGAAATCAGAATCGGTGATGCCCGTGGCTCGCCAGAGCGCGCGGGCGCCGGCCATGTTTCGGCCGTGGGTGGACGTGCGGGAACGAAGCGCGGGCATGTCTCTCCTTCATGCGTCGAACCCGCCCAGTTTACGAGGTTTCGGGGACGGGACCAGGGATGCCGTGTGTTTCGTGGACAGTGACGAGACCCCGGCCAGATCAAACACGCCGGCAGAACCCGTGGCGCGCCGCCGTCAAGGCGCGACGACGGACCCGGGAGAACCCCTCATCGGGTGCCCGGCTAGGAGGAGCCCGCGTTCTGGATGGCCCGGGTCATTCCGTCCGGGCTCAGGACCCCGACGTGCCGTTGCCGAACCACACCCACGGCGTCGATGAAGTAGTGCGACGGCACTCCCATGATTCCATAGGCCGCGGAGATCTGCTGGTCCTGGTCCGCGACCTCTGGGAAGTCGTTTCCGACGCGTTTCGAGTAATCGCTCACTGCGTTCTGGCTCTCGCCGACGTAGACCACGACGATCCGGACCGCATCTCCCCGGGACGCCATGACGCCCTGGACGTCCGGGATCTCCGTGCGGCAGCCCGTGCACCAAGTGGCCATGAACACCAGCCACACCGGTTTGCCGCGCAGTTCCTCCAACGAGACCGGTGTCCCGTCGATGTCCGTGGCGGTGAAACCCGGGGCACTGTCCCCCGCTGCGGGAGGTTGCTGCACCCCTGCGACCTCGACCTGGGACACGGCCTCGGTTCCGGCCCGGACCCGGTCCTGCTCCTCCGGTTTAACCACCCACCAGGCAGCCACCGCTATGGCAAAGGCCGTCACCAGCACCACCGCGGCCTGGCCGAAATTCGAGGAACGCAGCTTCGCCCGCCAAGCCGGTTCCTTCCCGGAGGACGACCGGTCCGGTTTCGGGGCAGGTTCGTCGGCCTCCAGGAACTCGGCCACCTCGTCATCATCAGGTGTAGGCATGCAATCCTCCGAAGAACAGGTTACCGAGGTAGGTGAACACCACGGCCGCGAAGGCCAGCACCAGCAGCCACGCCGATTTCGTGCCGCGCCAGCTCCTGGTCACCCTGGCGTGCAGATAGGCCCCGTAGATCAACCAGGTGACCAGGGCCGCCGTTTCCTTCGGATCCCAGCCCCAGTACCGGCCCCACGCGACATTGCCCCAGATGGAGCCGAGAATGAGCATGAGGGTGAGCATCGGGAAGGTGACGATGGTGGCCTTGTAGCCAAGTTCGTCGAGGGACTCCCGGCTCGGCCACCCCTTCCACTTCACGTGCGGCGCCAGCAGGTACATCACGGCCGCCGCGAAGCCCACCAGTGCGGCTCCGTACCCGAGCGACGCGGTCACCACGTGCAGCGTCAGCAACGGCGAGTTCTGCAGCGCGGGCATCAAAGGGTTCGGCTTGTACGACATGGTGGAGGCGTAGATGAGCATGGCCAGGATCACCGGCAGGGTGATCACCGACATCGTCCGGATCCGATAGCGCCACTCAAAATAGACCTGCGCCAGGAGCATGCCCCAGGAGAAGGCGATGGCGAACTCGTAGTGGTTCGAGAAGGGCGCGTGCCCCGTGGCGATCATCCGGGTGATCAACACACCCGTCATCAGCAGCAGGGCAAGCTGGGTGGATTTGGCGGCCCACCACGCCACCGTGAAACGACGCAACGGCGCACGCCGCAGGCCGCCCGTGACCTTGACCTCCCCTTCGCCCTCACCGACGATCACCCCGTCCGACGAGGCGGCGGTCGAGGTTCTCGCCATTCTCGCCGCGAGGACCGCGCCGAGATAGGCGATGGTGGAGACGACCACGAGCGTCGTCGCTATGAGCAACAGGGCCTGGGAATACTCGATCATCGTTGATCTCCCTTCTTCGTGGCGCTGGTCAGTTGGGTGCTGACGCGTTCGACCATGTCCGTGACGAAACGCGTGAACCCGGAGTCACGCCGGTCCGGGGAGGCCATCTGTACCAAGGTTCCCTCCTCGGTCTCGCTCACCCGCACCCACAGGCGCTGATGGCGGAAGAACATCGTCATGCAGGTGCCAACGACCAGCAGGGCGAACCCGGCCCACACGATTCCCGTCCCGGGATCGCTTCTCAGGATCATCCCCGTGAACTGCTGCTCCCGCTGGAACGTGAACGAGTAGTCCCCGGCGGAGGTCGCGACCCCCATGTCGATCACGGTCGAGGTCAGCGGGGCGGTCTTCTCTCCCCGGCGTAGTTCGACCCTCACCTGGCCGGGCGCAATGCCTCTCCCCACCTGCCCGGAGGCGGGGCTGATCACGTACATCACGGTTTGATCCGGCAGGGTGACGTGCCCATAGTTGAAGACCTTGTCCTGCGTGGTCCACTCCAGTGGCACCCCGCCCTCGAAGACCACAGCCCCGGACGCGTCCGTCACGCGCATCACCGCCGCGACCCCGAAGTAGGCCTGGTGGAACATGAACCCGGCGTGGCTGAGTGGGCTGTTGACCCTGACCTCCTGCTGCGCCACCGTCTTGTCGCCGTCGCGCAGCACCAGGTCGGCGACGTAATCCTTCGGGGCACCGTTTTCGTAATAGGTGTCGCGGAAGCCCGTGGCCTCGGCCACCAGACCAGTACCGTGCCCGACCTCGCGGGGATACCCGATGGTCAGGGCGAACCGTTCATCGCGGAACCCGGTCAGCGACGAGACGACGAAACCCGCCATGATGACGACGAACGCCGTGTGCGCCAACACCGTGCCGAACGGCATCCAGGCGTTGCGGTCCAGGTAGGCACCCCGCCCCGGCCCCTTGTCGTCGCGGATGACCCGCAAACCGTGGCGGCGGGCGTCGGCGACGATGACATCCAGCGCGTCGTCCGGTTCCCGCGAGGTGAAGAACCGGGTGCGGAGCCCGGCGACGTCGAAGAACCTGGGCTTCACACGGACGTGGGGGTGGCGGGCCGCCTTCCAGATGACGGGGATCCGGTGCGTGGTGCAGGCGATGATCGAGACGGCCAGCAGCCCCATCACAACCAGGAAGGGTATGGAGGAGAACATCGAGAAGAAACCGAGGGCGTCGAGGATCGACGTCCACCCTCCGGTGCCGCCGCGCACCTTGTCGAGCCAGGCGGCCTGCCGCTCCGGATTGCCCGCGATGTTCGGCGGCTTCTGCGGCAGCAGCACCCCGATGAGCGACAACAACCCGGTCAGCAGGATCAGGACGAGCCCGAAAGCCTTGTTGTGGAACAGCGCGTAGATCGCGTGCAGGAACCGGCCGGGCGAGAGGTCGAGGGCCTCGTCCAGTCCGTCGGTGGTTCCCCTTCGACGGGGTGTGTCATCACTCATCGGTCACCTCTAGATTCCAAACACGGGGATCAACCCGGCCAGCGACGCGAACAGGTTGGTGATCATGAGGAAACCGACCACCACCAGGAGACCCCCGGTCACCAGGGACACCGCCACGTGGTGCCTGGCAAACCAGTCGAAACGCCGCGTGACCTCGGCCGATCCGAGGGCGACCGCGACGATGGGCAGGCCGAGGCCCAGGCAGTACGCGGTCATCAGGAGCATCCCCGACCAGGCGGTGGAGCTGACGGTGGCCAGGGTGAGGATGCCGCTCAGCACCGGGCCGATGCAGGGCGTCCACCCGGCCCCGAAGACCACACCCATGAGTCCCGCGCGCCACACGGACGTGGTCCCGCCCGCGGCGGGCAGTCTGCCCCTCACCAGCCTGTCGAGCGCGGGGAGCCGCAGGATCCCGGCGACGTGCAGCCCCATGAACACCAGCACCGCTCCCCCGATGATCCGGGCGTGGACGGCGTGGGGACCCAAGGACCTGCCCAGCAACCCCAGCGACGCCCACAGGGCGATGAACACGACGGAGAACCCGGCGACGAAGGCCAGCGAGTTCCCGAGCGCGACGCGCCGGTCCACCCTTCCTGGCCCGGAGCCGACGAGTTGACCGACGAAGACCGGAACGATGGGCAGGAAACAGGGGGAGGCGAAGGACACGATCCCCGCGAGGAGGGCCACCGGAACCGTCAGTTCCATCTCTCAGCTCCCGGAGCTCGGGGCCGCCGTGGGGGTGGCCAAGGAGCTGAGATGGGTGGTGACCTCCTTGGCCATGCTCGAGTCCGGATCGATCTCGATCACCTTGTTCCAGGCCTCCCGGGCCCGCGCCGGGTCGGCAGGGGTGCGTGCCATGTACAGGAAACCGAGGCTGTACCAGGGCTCCACGCGTTGCGGGGCCAGTTCGGTGATGCGCAGCCAGTGCTTCTCGGCGGCGTCGTACTGGTTGGTTTTGTACTCCGCCGCCCCGATGCCGAGGAGTGCGTCCAGGTTGTCGGGGTCCTGGTCGAGGACGGACTGCAGCTGTGGAATCACCTCTGGGTACAGGGCGGCGTTGTAGTAGAGGGTGCCCAACTTCAGCCGGGCCTCGACATTGGTCGGGTCGGCCTCGATCTGGGCCTTGAGCTCGGCCTCGCGGTCCTTGTCGAGTTTCTGTGCCTGATCCATCGCGGCCAGGGAGGAGGCGTTGACGGGTGGGTGGTTGCTCGGCATCGCCGTGGTCGGTTCCGGCTGGGGACGCCCGGCCATTTGGACGATGACGACGAGGGCGGCCGCCAGGAGGGTCACGAGCACCAGGTTGAGACGCGAGACCCCTGCCCGGCGTTCCAGGGCCGAATCCTTGGGGGCGTCCGCCTCGGCGTCATCCTCGTCCTCCTCACCCTCCGGCAGGAGGTCCGACGGGTCCACGCCGTCGTCGTCCCCGTCCTCCGGGGTCTCCCGGTGGGTCTCGTCGAACTGGGCGAGCTGTTGCTGCGCCCAGTCCTTGAGCTGGTCCGGGGCAGTGGACAGGAAGGACTCGAGGTCTTCCCTCGTGAAAGTCCTACCTTTGGTCTTCATCGCCCCGGATCAATCCCCTCTGTGTGTGGTCGGTCAGTTCTCTTTGTCGGGCATGTGCTTTTCCGGGATGGCCGGGGGCACGCCGTTCTCCACCGAGACCCCGCGCAGGGCGAGCTGTCCGGAACGCGCCCAGTCGGTGGCCTGGTTGAGCATGGAAACCGAGTACTGCGGGGCGTGGAAGCCGCGCCCGTTCTCGGAGAACGAGTAGTCGACGACGAACTGCGCCTTGCGCTGGTAGTCGCGGGCGAGCGTCAGCTGCTCCTCGGTGGCCGTGCCGTTGGCCTCGGCCGCCTTGATGTCGTTGATGAGACCTTCCAGGGCCGTGAAGCTCACGTTGAGCGAACGCTGCCACGTCGTCTGGATCTTCTCGACGCGCTGGCGCATCTCGGCCTCGGTGGAGTGGTGACAGGTCAGGCACGACGCGTTGATGGTCTCGTCGTTGGCCATCGGGCTCATGATCTGGTGGTTGCTCACCTTCGCGGCGCCGTTGCGCTGGTAGGCCATGTGGCAGTCGGCGCAGGTGACGCCGTTGGCGGCATGGATGCCCTGGGACCAGGTCTCGAAGTCGGGGTGCTGGGCCTTGAGGATGGGGGCACCGCTCTCCGCGTGCTTGTAGTCGGTCCAGCCGACCTCGTCGTAGTAGGCCATGGCGTCGTAGGCCGTCAGGCCCTTGTCCCACGGGAAGGTCAGGGTCTTGCCCTCACCCGCGAAGTAGTACTCGACGTGACACTGCGCGCAAACGTAGGTTCGCATCTCCTGGTTGGTGGCGTCGCGGTTGACGTCGTAATCGGTGATTCCCTCCAGCGCCTTGGCCTTCTTGATCCCCTCCATGAAGGCCGGGCGGGTGATCCTCAGCTCCATGGTCTTCGGGTCGTGGCAGTCGATGCAGGCGATGGTCGACGAGGCGTGCTGGACGGCCTCCTCGTAGGACATGGAGTTCATGGCGTGGAAACCCGCCATCCGGTCGCCGTTGCCGAGCTTGTCGTAGACCTCGGGCATCGAGGCGTGACAGTTGAGGCAGGTGCCGGGCTGCTTGAACTTCGGCTGGGTGCGCTGGGTGTGCTTCTGGTCCTCCAGCGCCCACTCGTGGCCGCGCGGCTCGGTGTAGTCCACCGAGAACGCGTAGCCGCGCCACATGAGCTGGGCCCGGGGTTCCATCTCGATGCGGGACAGGGTGTGGTATTCGCGCGGATCGTCCGCCGTGGGGTCGACCTTGACGAAGTCACCGTCGGTGTCCTCGGCGGTCTTCTTGTACTGCTCGTACTGGATGGGGAAGTTCTTCCCCCACACCGCCGGGTCGTAGGTGGAATCATCCAGTTCGACGACCTTGGTGAAGGGGTTCCTGGCTTCCTCCTTGTGCTGGAAGATGTTTGTGAGCAGCCATGTGAGCCCGGCAGCGACCACCGCCACGAAGAGCAGCACCACGATGGGAACCCACCGCTTGCGGGGCCCCGTCCATGTGGTGGGTTTCTTCTTCTCCACCTCGTCAGGCGTGGGCGTGTGCTCGACTGCCTCGGGCGTGGTGGGCTTGTCGTTGTTGTCAGTCGTGGGGCTCATCTCTCCTCACCTCTTGTGACCGACGCCGTCGTGGCAGCGGAGACAGGACATCCGCTCGCCCTTGTGCTCGGAACTGTTCTTGGCTTGATCGACGTAGTCACCGTGGCAATCGATGCAGGCGGCCTCGACGATCTCGCGATTGTGGTCGCGGATCTTGATGTTCTCGGGGTAGTTCTGGAACGTGAACTTCAGCGCGTGCCAGAAACCGTTGTCAGCCTTGTTGATGTATTTGTAAACGATGTTGTCGTGGGGGGCGTGGCAGGAATTGCAGGTTGCCACGTCGTGATGGGACCCCTTCAGCCAACCCTCGTACTGCTCGTTCATGGCGTGGCAGTTCGCGCAACTGGCGGGGTCGTCACCGAGGTACTCGGTGGACCCGGAGTAGAAGACGGTGAAGACCCCGACACCCAGGACCGCGCCGAGCAGAGCAGCCAGGGCCACACCTGTCCAGCCAGTGAAGGCACGGGTGAAGTCTTGCCATCTCGCAAGGATGAAACGCTTCATGAGTGCCTCTTCTTCGAGTGTCCCCGGTGCCGCTTCCACCGCACCACTTGGTGGGACCGAGTGGTTTGGAGACACGCTAACACAAAAACTATGAGAAGCCTAGGAGTTCCGAGGGGAAACAAGCTACATAAGCACAGGCAAACCTCATGAAAATAGAACAGGAATTCATATCGTTAATGCCGTCGCCGCGTGGCCGTTGCAACGATGCCTGTCAAGGAGGGATTTGCCGACGCGGCAGGGGTTGATGGCGCGGTATCGAGTGACGCCAGGCCGCTCACCACCCCGCCGCGGCGCGGGTCCACGATTTCCCCAGGCACGGGACCGGTGGATCCTCTCGGTTACCCTGAGGCCATAGGAGGTCACCATGTCACCGGTTCAGTTGCGAGGCGTCACCCTCGGTGAGGGAAGGGCGAAGGTCATAGTGCCCGTCACCGGCACCACGGTAGAGGAGCTCGTCTCCCAGACCACCACGCTCGCGGGGGTGGAGTTCGACATCATCGAGTGGCGCGTGGATTTCCTAGACGTCGCCCCCTCCCCCACTGCCGTCCTCGAAGCTGCTGCCAGGATACGCGCCGCCGCTCGGGAGCGGCCCGTTCTCTTCACCTTCCGCACCCACCACGAAAGCGGGAACAAACCCATCACATCCGAGGAGTACCGCGACCTCAACATAGCCGTCATCGACTCCGGCCTGGTGGATGCAATCGACGTCGAGCACCACTTCGAGCGGGCGGTCGGCGACGCCATCATCGCAGCCGCGAGGAACGCCGGGGTGCCGGTGGTCGGCAGCCTCCACGACTTCACGGCCACCCCACCGGCCGAGGACCTGGTCCGGCACCTGGTGGAGATGCAGGAGCGGGGCTGTGCCGTCGCGAAGGCCGCGGTCATGCCCCAGAACACCGGTGACGTGCTCCAGCTGATGGAGGCCACCTGGACCATGACCAGTCAGTACCCGTCAACCCCGGTGCTGACCATGTCCATGGGTGGTCTGGGGTTGATCACCCGGCTGTCCCCCCGGGTGACGGGATCGTGCGCCACGTTCGCGATGGTGGGTCGCCCTTCCGCTCCCGGGCAGATCCCGGTGGAGGAGCTCCAGCCGATCCTGGAACTCATCGACGCAAACCTCCCTTGAGAGGCGCACCGCTCAGGCCCGCAGCCAGTTCAGGATCATCGAACAGTAGTGATCCAGGTCGTGCTCCAGCCGCTCCGGGGCGCGCATGTCGAAGTCGAACAACGTCCTGACGGTCTTCTGATTGGTGATCCTGTAATTCCCCAACGCGGTCACTGCGATGTGGAGTTCCACCCCCGAGATCCCCTCGCGGAACGCGCCCTCCGCTCGCCCGCGGGCGAGCACGGCGTCGAGCGTGCCGATGATCGGCCGGGAGAGCGTGCGCTCACTCCCGGCCAGGTGCTCCGAGTCGAGCAGGTTCTCGGTGCGCACCAAGCAGGCGAGCTGCGGGTGCACCTCGTGATACCGGATGGTGGCACGGACATAGGTGTCCACCGCCGTAACCGGGTCCAGGGCCCCCAGGTTCAGATCCTGCTCATAGGCCCGGATCCGGGCGTACTCCGCGCGCAGACACGCGGAGAACAACCCGGCCTTGCTGCCAAAGCAGTAGTAGACCATCCGTTTCGTGGTCGCGGTCTCGTTGGCTATCTCGTCGACGCGAGCTCCGTGAAATCCGTTCCGGGCGAAATGATCGGTTGCCACCTCGAGAATGTTCGCCCTGGTCCGGTCCAGGTTCCGGGATGCCTCCCGGGTCGTGAGCTGAGGCTGTCGCCCCGCCATCACCTGGAGGAGGTGGCGGCCAGCAGCGCATCCAGGGCGCCGTATGCCGCCTTGGAATCAGCTTCGACCCCGGTGAACAGCCGGAACGCCTCGGCCGCCTGCTCAACCGCCATCCCGGTGCCCGGGAGGATCCGGCAACCGAGCTTCTCCGCCGTCTGGAGGAGTTCGGTCATCACCGGGAGGTAGACGCAGTCGGCGACCCACATCTCGGGTCGCAGGAGTTCGGCTGGGACGCTGGATCCGGCCTCGTGTCCGGTCATCCCGCGTGTGGTGGCGTTGATCACACCGTCAGAGTTTGCCATAGTCACGGCCAGATCAGCTCCCGCCCCCGCGAGTGCGCGGCCCGGGCCGTAAATGGCGGTCATGCGTTCCACCAGGGACGTTTCCCGTTCGGGGATGATGTCGAAGATGGTGATCGTGTTCACACCCGCATCAAGCATGCCGTAGGCCACGGCCGAGCCCGCGCCACCGGCCCCCATCAGGACGAGGTTGTCGGCCTTGGCCCCGGGGAGGTTCCGCCTGAACGAGAAGGCGAACCCGCACCAGTCGGTGTTGTGCCCGATGGCCTTGCCATCCCGGAACACGACGGTGTTGACGGCTTGGAGGGAACGGGCGCGTTCAGAGAGGTCATCGAGAAGCGGAATGACAAGCTGCTTGCAGGGGGCGGTGATGTTCAGGCCGCTGAAACCGAACCGTCGCGCCCAGGCGAGGATGTCGGCGAGATCGTCGGGACCGATGTCCTGAACGGCCAGATCGATCGGCCGGTACGTCACGCTCATTCCCATGGCGCGTCCGATCATCTCGTGAATGGGAGGGGTGAATGAGGCCGTGATGTTGTCGCCCACGAGTCCGAGCATGTGGGAGACGGGTTTGATTCCGTCGTACATGGTTCTTCTTCCTTGAAGATCGGGTTTGGGTTTTGGATGATGCGCCGTGACGGCAGGGCCGTCAGGCTGGGATGGTGGCCCTGGCGGCCGCCAGACACCGGGTGGCGTACTCCGTGTCCCCGAGGGTGCGCAGTCGCGCCAGGTTGGGCTGCTCGATGGCCAGGACCGCATCGGCCGGAAGCGCGGCCACCAGGGCAGGGATCGGGGCATCGCCCTCACCGACATAGAGTCGACGTTCGCGAACCTCCACCCGGAGCGCCTCCGAGTCGGGCGGGGTCTCGCTTGAGCAGTCGCACAGGTGCAGCATGGGCAACCACTGCGGGGGTAGGGCCGCGATGTCCACCAACGAGGCCCCAGCGCGCATCCAGTGGTAGACATCGATCAGGATGCCCAGATTCGGCGCCCCAACCTCCCTGACCAGCCGGGACATCTGTTCAGGGGTCTGGATTGCGGAAAGGGCCACGAACTCGGCTACCACTCTGAGGCCGAACCGGCCGGCCAGTTCGGCGACACGACCCAGGCCGTCCACCTGCTCCCCCAGGTCCTCGGTCCAGACGCTCGCCAGCAGCGTGGTCGCCCCGAGCTCCGCCCCCACTTCGAGGGCAGGCAGGTAGCTGTCGTAGTCGATACCGGCCATCACCCGGGCGAGTTCGATGTCCCAGACCCTGACCCCCGTTTCGGCCAGCGCGACGCGGCACGCCTCCAGGAGGTCCCGGTCGTGCGGCAGGTCGAGGCGAGGTTCGCTCGGCAGGCCCATCGGGATCGGTCTCAGGCCCACGTACTCGTATCCCGCCGCGGCGGCGACGTAAACCTGGGCCGAGGGTTCGAGATCGCCCACCGTGAGATAGGCGAGTGAGTAGTGATGTGACATGTCCTCTCCTTCTCGATCGGATCCTCAGGTACTCACGTGGCCCTTGACGCCATCCGGGCTGTAGATGTCGAGGATGTTCCAGTGACCGCCCGTCGGGGTGGGGATGTTCCGCATGGGAACGTCGATCAGGTAGGGCTCCCCCGAGGCCAGGGCCTCGTCGAGGGCAACCCCGAAATCCTCGGGCGAGGTGACCTTCCTGGCCCGGATCCCGTACGCAGCCGCGATGGCGGAGTAGTCCAGCCACATGTCGTCGTCCTCGGACTCGAATACGGTGCCGAACGTCGTGCCGTAGTTGGCCTTCTCGAGGCCGGCGATGGTCCCGTAGGCGTTGTTGTTCATCACAACCCACACCACCGGGATCCGCTCGCGGCGGGCGGTGGCCAGCACCGCCGGGTTCTGGCCGAAACCTCCGTCGCCGACGAGGGCGATGACCCGGCGGCCGGGAGCGGCCAGCTGCACCCCCAGGGCCGCAGGGGAACCAAATCCCATGGTCGCGAAACCGCTGGGGGTTATGAACGTTCCGGGCACCGAGATGTCGTACTGCTGCGCGAGGCCGTTCTTGTTCCAGCCCACGTCGGTGACCACGAAGGAGTCCGCCGGAATGTGGTCGTGGAGGTCCTTCAGGATCCGGGCCGGGTTCATGGGGAACTCCCCGGAGGTCTGGTTCGCCACCAGTGCCTCCTTGCGGGCGGCGCGCTCGGCCAGGATGGTCCCGGTCACGCCATCCCGCACAACTCCTCGGGGATACAACCTCCGGGCGGCCTCGAGGAGCGTTGTGAGGGCGGATTTCAGGTCCGCCACCGCCCCGATCTCGACCGGGTAGTTGCGCCCGATCTGTTCGGGATCAATGTCGATCTGGATGAGTTTCGTGGGCGGCATCCTGAAGGTGAAGTCCTCGTACCAGGAGGACGAGTCAGCCTCCGCGAAGCGGGTTCCGAGCCCCAGGATCCAGTCGGCTCCACGACACATCTGGTTCGTGAACGGCATCCCCCAGAACCCGGACATGCCGAGTACGTGCGGGTTGTCGTCCGAGACCGCTCCCTTGCCCATGAGGCTGTGCGCCACCGGCAGGTCCAGCAGGTCCACCAGGGTCGTCAGTTCCTCCGAGGCGCAGGCCGACAGGACCCCGCCCCCTGCGTAGACCAGCGGGTGTTCGGCGGCGGCCAGGCTGGTGACGATCCGCTCCGCGGTGGCCACGTCGAGCGCGGGCGGGGCGTAGTCGATGTGGTTGGCCAGCGCGCGATCGACCAGGGCGGCCTCGATCGGGAGGCTGAAGAGGTCCATGGGGACGTCGACGAGGACGGGGCCGGGACGTCCCGACTCCGCAATGACGAAGGCCCGGTCCAGGATCTCGGGGAGAAGCTCGGCACGCTCAACCCGGAACGCCCGTTTCACGAATGGCCGGTAGATCTGCCACTGGTCGGCGTCGGCGTGATGGTTCACCTCCTGGTGGGGGTGTTTGCCGAAGTAGTGAGTGGGTACGTCACCTGCGATCACGACCACAGGTATGGAATCCAGGGCGGCGTTGGCCACCCCGGTGGCGGCGTTGGTCAGGCCCGGCCCGAGGTGGGTCAGCACCACCGAGGCGCGGTGGGTCACCCTGGCGTAGCCGTCGGCGGCGTGGGACGCGATCTGTTCGTGGCGGACGTTGACGAACTCGACTCGTTCGCTCCCGGAGAGAGCCTCCAGCATCGCGATGACGGTGTGGCCACACAGGCCGAACACCTTAGTGACTCCCCGTCCTTCCAGGTAACGGACGATCTCGTGGGCGGCAAGGACGGTCATGGGCTCTCCTCGGTGGGCTCATTGGTCCGGGTGACGGTGAGGTCCCGGCGTGGCGGGCCGTCGTAGGTGTAATTCAGGAACTTGGCCTGTGGCCCCTTGATCCGTCCCCCCTGCTGCATCTGCTCCCAGGCGTGGGCCAGGATCCCGACGGAACGGGACAGGATGAACACCCCACGCCCGAGTTCGGGGGCCAGGCCGAGCTCGCAGTGGATGACGGCCGTGGCGCCGTCGACGTTCATGGGGATCCGGCGCTCCCTTCCCTTCGAGAGGGTGTCCTCCAGCGCAGTGCCGATGGTGGCGAAACGGCCGGACACGTCCCCGGCCACGGCCGCCTCACGAACCATGCCCAACAGCCTGGGGGCGCGTGGATCGAGGGGATGGAAACGGTGCCCGAATCCCGGGAAGTACTTCAGCCCCTCGGACTTGCGGCGGGCCACCACCTCGGCGGTGGCCGACTCGAGGTCGCCACCGGCTCCGGCGAGCGCATCGATCTCGTAGTAGATCTCCATGCACTGCTCCCCCGGGCCACCGTGGATGTCATCCAGGACGTTGATGGCCGAGGCCATCGCCCCGTTCAGGCTGGGGCCGCAGGTGGCCGCCATGCGCGAGATCGCGATGGAGGGAGCCTGCGGGCCGTGGTCGACGCCCGCCACGAGGGCGGCTTCCAGCAGGGTCGCCTGCGGTTCCGTCGGGAGTTCCCCCATGAGCATGAGCCAGATCATCTGGGGAAACGTGACGTTCCCGATGAGTTGTTCGATGGGATAGCCCCGGACAGCGATCTCGCCTGGGTGGATGTCGATGATGGAGGTGGTCCACCACCGCCGGGCCTCGTCAAGCAGCTCTCCTGCGCTGCGTTCCTCGGTCATGACCGGGCCTCAGCTCACCGTGACCGCGGCGTCGGTGGGTTTGGCCTCCCCGTCGGGTTCCATCGCGGGGTCGTAGAAATCGCCGAAGAGTTCCGCATCCGAGGGGCGGTCGACCGGGATCTTCCGCGACACCCAGGTGGTGTTCATGTAATGCTTGAGGGAAACGTTCTCGCTGATGATGTTGCCGCCCCAGGTGCCGCATCCCATGGAGGAGGTCATCGGCATCCCGTTGTTGAATGCACCCGCGTTGGCCCGGGAGTTGGGCTGGTTGACCATGATCCTGGACACCGGCATCATCCGGCCGAAGTAGTCGATGTGGGCGTCGTCGGTTGAGGCGATGCCGCAACTGTGGCCCTTGCCCCCGACCTCGTAGAGCTGGAGGGCGAGATCGACGCCGTCCTCGAAGGTGCCGTCGTAGGCGTGGACCGCGAGCAGCGTGGTGAGCTTCTCCTTGCAGAAGTTGTGTTCCTCACCGATTCCGTCGCCCTCTACGAAGATGAACTTCGCCTCGTCCGGGATTGTGAAGCCCGCTGCCTCGGCGAGCTTCTGCGGGGAGATGGCGACGGTGTCCGCCAAGCGATGCCCCTCGGCGTCCCACATCACCGATTCGAGCCTGGCCCGCTCCTCCTCCGATGCGCGGTAACCACCGGCCTCCGCGAGGGCGTCAAGCATGTCGCCGTACCTGCCGCGCGGCACCAGCACGTTGCCGTCCGCGGAACAGCCCGAGCCGAAGTCGGAGGTCTTCGACAGCATGCAGTTGGTGGCCGTGGTCCTGATGTCGGCGGTCTCGTCGAGGAACTCGGTGGCGTTGCCGGCCCCGACCCCGTAGGCGGGTTTGCCCGAGCTGTAGGCCTGGCGGACCAGGGCCTGGCCACCCGTGGCGATCACGAGATCGGAGCGTCGCATGAGCTCCTGGCTCACCAGCAGGCTCGGACGGGTGATGCACTGGAGGATGTCGGCGGGCGCGCCCTCCGCCTCCAGGGCCTCACGCATGAGGCGCACGGTCTCGAAGGTGGTGTCCTTGCTCCGCGGGTGCGGGGAGAAGATGACGACGTCGCGGGCCTTGATGGCGTAGATCGCGTTGCCGGCCGGAGTCAGGTCGGGGTTGGTCGTGGGAACGATGCAGCCGATGAGACCCGCTGGTTTCCCGTACTTGACGATTCCTCGCCCCGGGTCCTCCTCGATGACGCCGACGCTGGGCTGGCGCAGGGCGTCGCGGAGAACACCGCGGATCTTCATGCGTTTGTTCATCCGCGACGTGTAGTCCCCCAGGCCCGATTCCTCGATGCCCATCTTCACCAGCCGATGGAAGGTGGTCGTGTTGGCCATGGCCCAGGCCACTGCCTGGCAGAGCCGGTCCACCCGGGCCTGGTCGTAGGTCTCGATCACGCGCTGTGCGACGCGGGCCCTGGCGAACAGGTCGTCAAGTTCCTGAACCTGTTCCGGGGTCATCTCCTTGCGGATTTTCTCTTGAACCACGGTGTCGCCTTTCTACGTGGCCGCTGTGGCCCACCGGGGCCGACGTTGGCCACAACGGATGTACTGGTCGGTACACAGAGGATACTCCTAGCCCGATTCCATGTACAGATCCCGCCGCAAGATTTATGTACCAAATAGTGAAAACATCCTTTACTCCGGGACCAAGATGACCTACGGTTGGACCAGGAACGACGATGTTTCCCGACCCTCGCACCAACGTGCCGGGCCGAGATCCCTGGAGTTCGGACATGGCTCAACCGCAGACAACAAGAACCACCGCAGCCGGAGTCGGGTTGATCGGCACACGGCCCCGGGATGTTGCGGTCAAAGAGGAGCGCAGGCGGACCGGTCCCCTCGGCACCCCGCGCGACGGTGTCCTCCGTGTCCGTTTCCCCGGGTGATCCCCCGCTC
>CAJPNZ010000038.1 GCA_905372155.1 Propionibacteriaceae bacterium | reverse complement strand
TCCGTGTCGGTTGGGTCCAGTTGCAACAGTGCGTCGATTAGATTATTGACCTCCCTTGGGGTGGTTTTGGGGAGTGCTGTGGTGATGGTGTGGCGGGTTTTTTCTCGTTCTGTGTCGGTTGGGTCCAGTTTCAGCAGTGTGTTGATTAGATAGTTGACCTCCTGCGGGGTGGTTTTGGGTAGTGTTAGTGCTGTGGTGATGGTGCGGCGGGCTTGTGTTCGTTCCGTGTCGGTTGGGTCCAGTTGCAACAGTGCGTCGATTAGATTATTGACCTCCCGCGGGGCGATGTGGAGAAGCACCGCGAGGATCGCCTCCACCTGGCTGGGGCTACCCCAGTGAGCGGAACTGGCTATCAGCTCGGGGTGTCGGGGCGCGAAGCTCTCTCTCAGGGTGCGAATCCGGGCCCGGCCTGCCTTGTTCCAGTCTTCCGGATCGGTCTGGGCGGCCACCTCCAACAGGAGCTCCTCGAGGCGTTTGTTGACCATTTTCTGGGCTGGGGTGGGGCTATCCGAGTGGTAGGCCCAGAGGCGGTCAACCAGCCTGCTGCGCCTTCTATGGGCGGCGATGGCCATGGGCAGGGTGATGTGCCAGTCCGGGTCGAACCAGATGTGGGGCAGCAGCGCTTTCGCAGCCTTGGCGGCTGAGAAAGTAGCTATGTGTTCGGAGACCAGGTATTCCCACAGGGTGCGGTGCAGGAACCGCCGCTCGACTTGTTTGTGGTCGTAGTGGCTGGAGTGGGGGTGTTCCTGTTTGGGCGCGACATTGTCGAGGGCACGTTCCATGGCCTCCGACGCGTCGGGCGGCCTACGGTCCGTCGTGATTGTCTCGGGCCACACGCCCAGCCCCGCAGGGGTGACCGCGTCCTTGACGGCCTCCCAGGCCCATTGCAGCAGGATTGCGCGGCATGCGTCCGTGTCAACCGGCTTCTCCGTCGTCGCCCAGCCTCCGACCAGCAGCAGGTCAATGATGGTTCGGTAGAGTTCCCGGCGGCGTCTCGGTAGCTCCTGATCCGGTTCCTGCTCGGTCAGCATGCAGTAGAAGGTCAGCAGCAGTGGGCTGGTCGCGGTGGCGCGGAGCTCTCGTCGCTTTTCGAGCTGCCGGATCAGGTGCTGGGTCGTTGGCGGGCTCTCTGTGAACCAGGCCTTGACGTAACCGTGGACATCCTCGGGATAGCGCAGCTCGGTGAGGTTGCCGACCCGGGTGTCCTGCGTTGCACGTAGGCCCGAGGCCGCGCTGTGCCACGCCTCGGGCCGCGACGTCACCACCAACCGCCGAGTAGGCGAGCTCGTCAAGGAGTTGAGCAGCGTCCTGGCGCTGTTAACCGAGACGCCTTCGTCCAGGGAGTCCGCCACCGCCAACACCCGTGCCCCCGGGCGTAGGACCAGTCGGCGAATCTTCTGCTGCGATTCATGTGGGAGCGCTGCCTCGACCAGCCCCTCGAAACCGGTGCCGCGCCGCTTGACCCACTCGGCCACCGTGGTGAACAAGGGAAGCTCGACCGACGCGGGATCCACCCGTGGGTCCCGGAGCTGCTCCAGCGCCGTCTCGGCGGCCTCACGCGCGATGCGCCGAGCGAGCCACGTTTTACCTGAACCCGGGCCACCCAGCACCGTCAACAGCCAGACCCCTTCCAGGGCCTCCGCCGGGGACATGGTCCTCTGCTCGTCCGCGATCTCCAGAGTCCGCTCCAGCTGCGACGGTCGCCGATCCTGAGTCCACTCCCGGCCTTGAGTCCACGGCGAATAATCCCAGTCCGGAATCTGTTTCTCCAGGTATTCGATCAGTTCATGCCTGTCCGCTACTCCCAGCAGGTCCTCGCGCAGCTGGTCGATGCTGCCGCGTATCTCGCTCCGAGACGCCTGGATCGCCGCGAGGACCACACCGCCCTCGGCCTTGAGCTTCGGGCACAGTGCGTTATAGGTGACGTGCACGGCACGTTCCGCGGCGCCGTACTCGGGGTCCGTTCCCCAATACTCATCCCTCGCCTTGGCCGGCGTGAGCACGACCTCGGCTGCTCGCGTGGGATCGAAATCCGCGTCGGCGATCAATTCGTGCTGGCATCCGGCCGCCTGAACGTACTCGATCGCCCAAGCCAGTCCGCGGTCCACGACGTCGGGGTCGAGGCGTTCGCCCTTGGCCCACGCGGTGATCGCTTCCCGGACCTGTTTCCGCAGTTCCCGTTCCTCAGACGCTCGGCCCCGGGCGTTCCGGAGGAGCTTCACCAGCTCGCGGGCGGCGCTCACCCCAATCGCTCCGAGCGGTTCGCTCAGGGCGCTGACCGCGACGGCTGCCAGCGCGTCCACCAACTCGGACCGCCGCACCATCGCCATGAGCTCCGCCCTCCGTCGAGCACCCCTGTAGAACCAGTACCAGTATCCCGCCCGACCCGGATGCCGCGCCAGAAGGACTGCCCGGTCGATAGGGCGGCTGGCCATGTATGTCGTGGTCACTGTCTCGGTTGTCCTCTTTGGCACATCGTCGGACAGTTCCCCGGAGCCGATCCGTCTGGGCAGGTTGTCGACCATGATCGACAAGTCAAGGCCGGAGGTGTGTTTTGTCGACTATGATCGACAACGATAGGACGGTGGTTGCTGTGGAACGGATCGTTGATCGTCCCCGCTACCTGGAACGGATCCGGCCTTTCGTGGATGTTCCGGTCATGAAGATCCTGACCGGGGTGCGGCGCTGCGGAAAGTCGACGCTGCTGGACATGCTGGCCGACGAGGTGGTTGCGAAGAACCCCGGTGCCTCGATGGTCCGGCTCAATCTCGAATCCAGCGAGGGGCTGACCATTCGCACCGCTCCGGCGCTCATGGAGCATCTGGCTGTGCGCCTGCCCGACAGGAGGGCCCGCGCCTACGTGTTCCTGGACGAGGTGCAGCAGGTTCCTGGATGGGAAGACGTGGTCAATGCGCTGCGGGTCGACTGGAACTGCGACCTTTACCTCACCGGATCCAACTCGACGATGCTCGCGAGCGAACTGAGTTCCCACCTCGCGGGCCGGTTCGTCGAGTTCCCGATCCGTCCCCTGTCCTTCAGGGAGTTCGTCGAGCTGCACCGCCCACACGGCGTCTCCAGCGCCGAAGCCCGGGAACTTTTCGAGCACTACTTCGTCCTGGGCGGATTCCCACTCCTGAAATACTTCAACCTCGATTCCCAGGCCTCGGTGCAATACCTCGACAGCCTGCTCGACACCGTGGTGGTCAGGGACGTGCTGGAGCATTTCGCGATCCGCGACGTCGACATGTTCCGCCGCATCCTGCGCTACTGCGTGGGCAACGTGGGACGCACCTTCTCGGCGCAGTCGGTGAGCCGATATCTCAAGAGCGAAGGGCGTGCGGTCAGCGTCGATACCGTCCTCAACTATCTGCAGCACTGCGCCGAGGCATACCTGGTGGACAAGGTGCCGCGGTTCGATGTCGTCGGGAAGCAGACGCTTCGAGCGGACGAGAAGTACTACGTGGTGGATCAGGGGCTTCGGACTGCTCTCGGTTTCGACAATCGTGCGGACATCGAACTGGTGCTGGAAAACATCGTGTACCAAGAACTTCGCTCACGGAGCTGCACGGTTCATGTGGGGTGGCGCGGCTCCAAGGAGGTCGATTTCATCGCCCAGCGTGGCACGGCGACACGCTACATCCAGGTCAGCTACCTCCTCGCCGACGAAGCGACGGTAGAACGTGAATTCGGGGTCCTGGAATCAATCCCGGACAACCACCCCAAGACCGTGGTCAGCATGGACCCCGTTTCCCGAGGTCGCAACGGCATCGAGCACGTGAACATCGTGGACTTCCTGATGGAGGACCCACTGGCCGAATGGAATGGGTAATCCTCGGTCGCCTGTGAGTGGCGGAGAAGCCGTGGAAGATGCGTATCAATCCGTGCTCATGGTGAAGAAAGCGCCTTTGTGAAACCCGCGGCATATACAGGCATCCCCCAAGACTTCGACGACCAAGTTGGGGTGTATGTGGCCGTGCGCTGTGCCCGTCGATTAAGCGACTACTATGGCACTCGGTGTTGTTCGTGATGTATAGGGGTTTGTTTCGTTGGTCATGGGGTAGGCGAGGCCGCTAACGTATCGCTAGTTCGGGCGGCGACATGCATTTTATTGCGGTTGTGATGAGTGACGATACTCGTAGTATGTATGAGGCAGACCATCCGTTTATGACTCATGCACCTGACTCTCTCCCCGATGCTCTCGTTAAATCCGAAGTCCTAACATGGGGCTGACCTAGCAGACTCTGTTTCGCACTGTTAGGAGTTCATTGAAATGAGCGACCATGCCCAAATGATCATCCAGAAAACGATCAGCAGCATGTAATAATATTTGAATGTAGTTGCTATTGGGAGATTAAATCGAGTCTTTGTCATGAGGTGGCCTTGTGTGATGAGTTTCAAGCCCAACCTAACCTCAATTTCTCGAGCGCGGCTCATGTATCCTGCCATATATCTGTAAACGCGATCGACGGAGTTGATGCCGAGGATGGCAACTGTGAAGGCTAACACCGAGAGAGCAGTGTGTCCGATGTTATGGAGTGGAAGATGGCTCCCAATGACGGCAAGGATGGCTGCTTGAACGGTTGTTGCAAAGGCGACATCTGTGCGCATCAATGTGGCGAAAGCTCGTGTTTGAGCCAGAGCTTCTTGATACTCCATCGTGAGAACTTTTTCTATGCTTTCGGACTCGCGGACTGAAGGTGCAGTTTCTTGGGGGTGATTGTATTTTCCGGGCCAGGGTGACTGTTTTGGTCCCCAAGCGAGGTCCCATCTGATTCCCATGAAATAATCCTATCGTTGTTTGGTGGGTTCTGTGAAAATCTTGCCATCCTTGCCGTCGGATATGGTAAGTATGCCTTGAGGTTTATTCGCGGCTACCCCTGCACATGTTCTGTATGCAGGTTTTACGGACGGGCATGTCTCACGTGAATAAGCCTTCTTGGCTCAATCTCTAACTCAGCCGGCTGTTCAGGAGGGTCACCACCTTCGTCAGTGACACCGCGCCGGGATCGGGGGTGCCGACGGATTTCTCACCAAGCGGGCGGGCCCTTCCCAGCCGGGCGACCAGCGCCCGGGTGGATTCGGTCCCGGCCTCGGCTGCGATGACGGCGGCCGCGGACTTCGCGGCCAGGTCGCCATCGGTGGCCACGAACGCCGCGACGAACGGGGAGAGCGCGTCGACGAGGGTTTTGTCGCCCACCTCGGCCCCGCCCAGGCGCTGCACGGCGGACAAGGCGGCCTGGAGTGCTACAGCGATATCGTCGCCGTCGGGGGTTTTCTCGTCACCCAGCGCGCTGCCCAACGCCGTGAGCAACGCGCCCCACAACGCCCCGGAAGTGCCGCCGGCCCGGTTGGACCAGGCATCCCCGGCGGCGGTCAGTGTCGTCCTGAGTCCCCCGCCGGCCGATACGGCGGCGTGTGCCGCCCCGGCCGCAGCCCGCGACCCGTTGGCCATGCCGATCCCGTGATCGCCGTCCCCCGCCACCGAATCCAGCGCCCCCAGCTCTTCCTGCGCCCGAGCCAGCATCTCGGCGACATCGTCGAGCAAACCGGCCGCGACCTCGGCCGCCTCCCGGGATGCGGTACTGCCCGGGGTGGTCACCTCCACGGGGGCGGCGGCCTGGCTGAGTGCGGCGTCGTCGCGCTCGACCGAACCCACCGATCCCTTCCGGTACGCCGGGGCATCGCACGGCGCATCCCAGTAGCCGAGCAGCTCGTCGTCCACCCACACCAGGGTCAACGACACACCCGCCATGTCCAGGGAGGTGACGAACTCGCCGGCCTCGACGTCGGCGCATTCGAGCCCGGCGGCCTCCAGCCGGGCCACGACGCAAGACGTCACCACGAACAGTTCCTCGTACTTGCTGGATCCGAGCCCGTTGACGATGGCCACCACCCGGTTCCCGGCTCCCGCGGGACGATCCGCCAACAAGCCCTCGACGAGGGTACGGGCCACGTCGTCGGCGCTCCCCAGGTCGGCCTCGGCGACACCCGGTTCACCGTGAATGCCGAGCCCGATCCCCATGCGCCCCGCGGGCACGGTGAACAACGGTCCCTTCGCGCCGGGCAGCGTGCAGCCGGCGAAGGCAACCCCGAAACTGCGGGTGGCCGCGTTGGCCCGGGCGAACACCCGCCTGACCTCGTCGAACCCGAGCCCAGCCTCGGCCGCCGCGCTCGTGATCTTGAAGACCGGGAAATCCCCTGCGATTCCCCGCCGCTTCTCCGGTTCGGCGGCATCCCCAGAGGCGATGTCGTCGGTGACCACCAGGGTGTCGGCCTCGATACCCTCGGCGCGAAGCCTTTCGATGGCCTGCCCGAAGTGCAGCACGTCGCCGGCGTAGTTTCCGAACCCCATCAACACCCCGGCCCCACGATGAACCGCCTTCAGCACCGAATAGGCCTGGGCGGCCGAGGGGGAACTGAAAATGTTGCCGCACACCGCGCCGTCGGCGAACCCGTGGCCAACCCAGCCCGCGAAGGCCGGGTAGTGCCCGGAACCGCCGCCATACACGACCGCGACCTTCCCGGCAGGCGTGAAGGTGGAACGCGCCACGCCCCCGTAGACGGGTTTCACGTAGCGTTTGTTGGCCGCGATGAAACCTTTGAGGGCCTCGGCGGGAAAATCAGCGGGATCGTTTGTCAGTCGCGTCACTGCGTACCTTTCGATTGCTGGCCAGAGGTTTCGGCCCGACCCGTTCGCCGGTGCTCGCGAGTCGGCCCAACCAACACGGGTTCTCGGCGAACCCGGGCCCAGTTTAACCCCGCGTAAACCCCTGTTGCGGGGCCCCTGACCCTAGGCTTGCCCCATGATGCGAGCGGCTGTACTGGAGGAGATCGGCAGGTTGAGGCTGAAGCAGGTGCCCGTCCCCGAACCCGGGCCGGGTGAGGTGCTCATGAGGATCGAGACCAACACCATCTGCGGCACGGATCTGCGGATCATCTCCGGGGCAAAGACGGCCGGGGTCCGGCCGGGGGTGATCCTCGGTCACGAGTTCGCGGGGCGTGTCGCGGCCGTGGGTCGGGGCGTCGACGGTGTGCCCGTCGGAGCGCAGGTGACCTGCTCGATCGTGGTGAGCTGCCAGCGGTGCCGGGCCTGCCTGTCGGGCCGGGAACAGCTGTGCGAGAACCTCGTGCTGTTCGGCTACGAACTCGACGGCGGGCTGGCCGAATACCTCCTCGTACCCAGGATCGCGATGGACCACGGCAACCTCGTGGTGCTGGAAAAGGAGATCCCCGCAACCACGCTGGCCCTGGCCGAGCCCGTCTCGTGCTGCCTCAACGGGGCCGGGCAGGTGGCCGTGGCGCCGGGGGAGAGCGTGGTGGTGCTGGGAACCGGGCCGATCGGTCTGCTCCACATCGCCCTGGCGAAACTGGCCGGCGCGACGACGATCCTGGCGGCCGGCCGGGAGGGCAGGCTTACCGCCGCGACGGACTTCGGCGCGACCTGCGCCGTCGCCCTCACCGGGGAGGCCCTGACGGCCGAGGTGCGCGAACGCACACACGGCAGGGGAGCCGACGTCGTCATCGTCGCCGTGGGTGACCTCGCCTTGGCGAACCAGGCCCTCGAACTGGCCGCGATCGGCGGTCGCGTCAACTACTTCGCGGGTTTCCCGAAGGGAAAGACCGCCAGCATCGATCCGAACCTCATCCACTACCGCGAACTCGCCGTCACGGGCGGATCCAACGCCAGGCGGGCGGACGTGAGACGGGCCGTGGAGCTGCTGTCCAGCGGGGCCCTCGACGTGGGGAGGCTCGTCACCCACCGGTTCCCGCTCGCCGAACTGGACGCCGCCGTCACTGCGGTGGCGCGACGCGACGGACTCAAGGTCGCGGTCATGCCCGCGGCGGGGTGAGGCCCCGCGACCCACCGGAGATCCCGGGCAGGGCATCGGCTGACGCCCCGGCCGTGAACAGGCCCCGGAGCCGGCGCGAGGACGCGGACAGCCGGGGCCGCCACGCCGTCACGCGAGCAGGGCGATTCGATCTCCCTTGGAGGCCACGAGGCGGCCGTCGAGCATGCTGTAGGTGTCGTAGTTCTTCAGGACATCGCTCCACAGGGTGCCCGGTTTCCCGGGATCCACGGCAAACCAGGAAGAGACATCGCCAGTGCCCGTCGAGATCAGCAGGGCGCCCCCGAGGGTTGGAATGACCTCGCGCGCTTCGGCGATCTGATGGTCCACGAGGTCGAGCTGTCCGGTCTTGGGGTCCAGCACCCCCGTCCGTACGGAAGGGGACGGAACGACCACGCTCAGGGGACCGTCCTGAGGGGAGGGGGTCCTGTCGAAGACCGGAGTGAGCCAAGGGTCTCCGTCCCCGTCCCTGCGCCAGAGCTCTTTCCCCGTCGTCGGGTCCAGGCCCACAAAGCTTCGATGCGTGCCCTCTGTGACGTACACGAGGTCGTCTCCCCAGCCCAACGGATAGCCGTCCTCGACCTTGACCGTCCACAGCTCCTTGCCCTGCTGGTCGAAACCCTTCAGCGGTCCGTCGTTCTTCCGTCCTGCCAGGACGTTGCCCACCCAGGTCGAGCTGTGCCACACCTCGTCCTTCACCACCGGGCTGCCGTCGTCGGTGTGAACGCTCAGATAGCAGGCGTACTCGTTGACGGGGCCGGCCTGTCCGTCGACGCAGAAATCGGTCACGCCGTCGTGTTCCCTCACCCAGAACCACTCCCGGGCCTCCTCGGGCAGGTCGATGGACCACTGCTTGGTGTTTGCCTTCTTGACGGAAGGTGCGCGGCTGATCCGGACGCTACCCTCGTTGGACGTGTCCAGCTCGTAGATCGCGCCCGATGCGGCCATGGTCAGGTAGTGCCCGGGGTTCTCGTCGAATCGACCGATGAGGCTGCCATCGGTGGTGCTGTAGACGAAGAGGGTTCTTTGCTGCTGGGAAGTTTCGGCCCACATCGCCACCTGCCCGGGCGGCGTGTCGGGTACCTTCTCGAGCCTTTCGAAATCGGCGAGGTCGCTGGAGACGTCAACCGACCACGCCTCGGAGCCATCGGCCCAGTTGAGCATTCTCAGTTTGCTGCCGCCCGCGGTGAGGTCCGGAGCGACCACCAGGCCCTCGTGAGCCTCGAGGAGAGGACCGGCTCCGGTAACCGTGACCTCCCAGGCGGTCGTGAGTTGGGCCGGGGGAGTCGGCGGCGGAGAGGACTCGGGTGATGACGGAATCGTGGGGGCCGACGACGGTGTCTCGGAACCCGTTCCCCAGCAAGACGTGGTCAACAGGACGGCACCCATCAGGGCGGCGGTCCCGCGAAGTCGCCACCTGGAGGCGGGTCTCGCCGCGGCTTTGGGGGAATGGGTGACCGCTTTCATGCTGGCTCCTCTTCGGTTCGACGGATGGGCTGCTGTGGGCGCTCGGGATCCGCAGGTGGGGTGTTTTGAGCTTCAACGAATCCTTGGTGAAGCATCAATTGCTCTGTTCACAACCTTTTTCGTGCCTCATGGTATCCGGTCCGCACGTCGCTCGCCGGTTCGGACAACAACCGAGGAGCGGATGGGCGAGCAAGAACCCGGTTACGCAGCACTCAACACCGTTTCGGGCTGTTTCGGACGGCTTTTGGGCATTGAGCGCTGCGCAACCGGGTGAAACGCCCCGGCCGGGGCGTTCAGTGGACGGGGAGGGCCTTGTCGGTTTCTTCCGCCCGGATGTCGACCATCTGCGCGCCGGTCAACCAGCCGGACAGGCTGCGGTGGGTGCGGGTGAACGGAACCATGACCAGGGACAGCGGCACCACCAGTGGCAGCAACCAGATGAAAGGCGAGGATGTGCCGAAGGGGGCCAGGAACATCGGGATCAACCACGATGCGGGCACCACCAGCGACCTGACGACCCTGCGGAGACGGGAACCGTCGTGCAGGGTGCCGTCCGCGTTGCGCCACTTCGGGGTGAGCCACACCACGGTCTGCCCGACGGAGGCGGCGAGATGATTCCAGGCGGGCCACACGAACACCGCGATGGTTGCCACCGCAATGGCCGCGGGAGCGATCAACGGGGTCCACTCCTCAGAAGCGTCCCCCAGGAACAGCAACGTCGCCACGCGGAGACCCACCGCGGTGGTCCCGGCCACCAGGGCCATGAGGATGGCGTCGATCAGCATGCCTATCCAGCGTCGCCACATCGTCACCGGGCGCGGCGTCAGCCTGTCCCGCACCAGCTGGTGGGCGCGCGGCATCCACCACAGCAGCACCGGGGCCAGGACTGCCCCCAGGATGGTGCCGAGGGTGTTGGTCATGAGGTCGTCCACATCGGCGGCCCGGAAGGCGCAGGGATAGATGAACCACAAACCGGTGAACTGGGTCAGTTCGATGAGGAGGCTGGTGGCCGCCCCCAGGAGGGTCGTGACGAGAACGGAGCGGTTGAAGTAGCGGCGCAGGATGACCCCGAACGGTACGAACAGCACCACGTTGAAGGCCACCTGCAACACCGCGAAGCTGGTCAACAGCCCCCGCAGCGAACGCCCCGGCGCGGCCTCTCGGATGTCGTCGATGAAAGCGAACGGCCGCAGGTTCATTCCGCGGGCGTGGAGCTGGCACCACTCGACGGAACGCTCCGGCAGCGGCAGGAGGGTGTAGGTGAGCAGCGCGGCGGCGTAGAGACACACCGCCGCGAGTCCGAGCAGACGGGCGAAACTCAACCGGCCGAAGCGGCGGTACTGCCAGACCAAGCCTGGCAGGAACAGCGCCGCGAACGCCACGGCTCCGATGATTGCGGCGAGTAGACCATTGTTCACCCAGTCCTGCAAGGTTCCTCCAGTTGTGACGGCCGAACGGAGGATACCGCTTGGGGGAAATGCCGGACCGGGGTCTCGTGACGCGGTCAGGTCTCACCGCAGATGAGGCCGACCGTCCGGCGTCCCGGATGTGACATAGTGAGCCGCGTTGTTCACGCGACTCATGAAGGCGACGCAGAAGATGTAGGAGGAAGCCTCGATGTCCTCTCCGGCAGGCGACCTGAAGGTCGCGATGAAACCCCGTCACCTCGTGATGATGAGTCTCGGCTCCGCCATCGGAGCCGGGCTGTTCGTGGGCTCCGGCGCGGGCATAGCGACGGCGGGACCCGCGGTGCTGCTGTCCTATGTCATCTCCGGGGCGATCGTCCTTGCCGTGATGCGCATGCTCGGCGAGATGGTGGCGGACGACCCGAACCCGGGGGCGTTCTCCTACTACGCGGACAAGGCCCTTGGACCCGCCGCCGGATTCGCGATCGGCTGGCTGTGGTGGATCGAGATGGGACTGGTGGTGGCAACCGAGGCAACCGCGGCGGCACGCTATCTGAGCACACTCATCCCCGGTTTCCCGCAGTGGGGTTTCGCGCTGATCATCATGGTGGTCTTCACGGGAATCAACCTGGTCAAGGTGGGGAGCTTCGGTGAATTCGAGTTCTGGTTCTCGCTGATCAAGATCACCTTCGTGGTGGTTTTCCTGGTGCTCGGGGCGGCTTTCCTGCTGGGGTTCACCCCCGCCGCCTCACCCGGGTGGGGGAACCTGCTGGGAAGCGACTTCATGCCCCACGGAGTCAAGGGAGTCGCATCGGCGCTGCTGGTGGTGATCTTCGCCTTCGGGGGCGTGGAGATAGTCGCAGTCGCCGCCGCCGAGACCGCCGACCCTGAACGCAGCATCAGGAAGGCCGTCAACACGATCCTGTGGCGCATTCTCATCTTCTACATGGGCGCTGTGACGATCATGCTCCTGGCCCTGCCCTGGAACGACCCCTCCCTCAAGGACGCGCCCTTCGTCGCGGTCCTGAACGCGGCGGGACTGCCCGCCGTCGCGGCGATGATCGGGACCGTGGTCGTCGTCGCGCTGCTGTCCTCGCTCAACGCGAATCTCTACGGCGGGTCGCGCATGATCTTCTCACTTGCCGAACGACGCATGGGGCCCGCGGTGATGCGCGGCACGAACGCTCGCGGCGTGCCCGTAGCAGCCGTGCTGGCCACCTCGTTCCTCGGGTTCGTAGCGGCGGCGCTGAACTACTTCTGGGCCGAGGAGGTACTGAAATTCCTGCTGAACATGGTCGGCTCGACCATGATCGTCATCTGGCTGGGGATCATCGCCTCGCACCTGGCGCTGCACCGCCGCGCCGCCAGCGACGGCAACCACTCGCTCAAGGGCTTCCCGGTCGCGCTGTCCTGGGCGACGCTGGCCGCAGTGGCCGCGGTGGTCGCGCTCGGGTTCACGGTGCCCGAGATCGCGGTGCAGCTCTCCAGCACCTTCGCCCTGACGGCCCTGCTAGCGGCGGTCGGTGGCTGGCTCGCCAAACGCGCGGCTGTCCCCGGCCCGGAGAGCGAACCAGCCGCAGAGAACGGAATGTGAGGAAAATCCGCGGGCCCTGGGTGGATCCCGCGAAGCGGCCCTGGCGTCCCGGTCTCGAAGATGCCTGACCTCTTTGGTGGTAGCGTTTCATCCTCGAACGACTTGCACGATGCTCAGCGCCCCGATGCGCTTCGAGCAGAACAACCCGGCCGGGACGTCACCCATGCCCGGCAACCAATCCCGGAAGGCACTGTTGTGACCCAACACACCATGAGTGAGAACACTCGCACCGCCATCGAACTCGTCGACACCTACGCGGCACACAACTACTCGCCGCTGCCCGTCGTCGTCACCGAGGCGTCGGGTGCGTGGCTGACGGATGTGGACGGCCGCCGCTACCTGGACTGCCTCGCCGCCTACTCGGCCCTCAACTTCGGGCACGGCAACCCCACCTTCATCGATGTCGCGAAACGGCAACTGGACCGGCTCACCCTCACCAGCCGCGCCGCGCACTCCGACTGGCTCGGCCCGTTCGCCCAGAAACTGGCCCGCCTCGCGGGCAAGGACATGGTCCTGCCGATGAACACCGGCGCCGAGGCCGTCGAGACCGCCATCAAGGTGGCCCGCAAGTGGGGTCACCAGGTCAAGGGGCTGCCGCAGGACCGCGGCGAGATCATCGCCATGCACGGCAACTTCCACGGCCGCACCACAACGATCATCAGCTTCAGTGACGACGAGACCGCGCGCGCCGATTTCGGCCCCTACAGCCCCGGATTCCGGCTCGCCGACTTCGGCGACGTCGAATCCCTGCGACAGGCCATCACCCCCGAAACCGTCGCCGTGCTGCTGGAACCCATCCAGGGCGAGGCCGGCATCATCGTCCCGCCTGCGGGATACCTCCGCGAGGTGCGGGAACTCACCCGCAGGAACAACGTCCTGCTGATCTGCGACGAGGTGCAGACCGGCATGGGCCGCACCGGAACCACGTTCCGGTTCCAGGCCGAGGACATCGACCCCGACATCATCACCGTCGGCAAGGCACTGGGCGCGGGCATCGTGCCGCTGTCAGCGGTGATCGCCGACCGCGAGATCCTCGGGCTGCTGCGACCCGGTGAGCACGGCTCCACCTTCGGTGGCAACCCCCTCGCGTGCGCCATCGGGTCGGCCGTCTGCGACGTGCTGGCCACCGGCGAGTACCAGCGCCGCTCCACCGGGCTGGGCGAGCGCCTGCACGCCGGGCTCGAGGCCCTCGTCGGCCACGGCGTGACCGCGGCCCGGGGTGCGGGCCTGTGGGCTGGTGTCGACATCGACCCCGCGATCGGCACCGCCAAGGACGTGAGCCTGGACCTCCTCGATCACGGCATTCTCGTGAAGGACACCCACGGCCAGACCCTCCGGTTCGCGCCCCCGCTGGTGATCACCGAGGACGAGATCGACCTCATCGTGCGCGAGTTCCGGGCCGTGCTGGAGCAGCGCCTCGCGCGGCACGCCTGAAACGGGAAACGACCCGGTCGATGCCGGATGCAGCCGCCGAACTGACCGTCGAACGGGTGCTGTGTGCCGTGGAGTGCATACCCACCGGACAGGTGGTCAGCTACGGCGACCTCGCGGAACTGGTGGGCACATCCGCCCGGCGGGTGGGGGCCATCATGGCCTCCGCCGGGCCGGGGGTGCCGTGGTGGCGGGTGGTCAACGCCTCGGGACGCCTGCCCGGGCACCTCGTTGCGGAGGCGTCCCGGCGCTGGGCCGATGAGGGAACCCCCGCGGTCGACGGGCGGTGTGTGATGTCGCGGGCCCGGGCCGATCTGCCCCGGCTGGCCGCGGACCACGAGGCCCGGCTCGCCGAGTGGGGGAACCCCGCCCAGGAGCTGACCTCATCCGCAGTTCAGTAATCCCGCCGATTCCTTCAGCGCCAGCACCCGGCCGGCGGATTCGGCCAGCCGGTCGGCGTTGCCCGGGTTCTCGGCCGCCCATGCGATGGTGGCCTTCAGCATCTCGTCCATCAGCGACGGATCGGCGTTGATGAGCAGATCCCCACCCGCCGCGAAGAACCGGACCGCCCGGTCGCCGGGTTTGACATTCCCCACGGCGACCGCCGCACCCAGGTCGTCGCTGATGGCCACTCCCTGGAAGCCGAGGTCGCCGCGCAGCATGTCGGTGACGATCTTCCTGCTGAAAACCCCCTCCTGGTCCGGGTCGATCCGGGTGAAGATCGCCGACGAGATCATCACCGAGTCGGCCCCGGCCTCGATACCCCTGCGGAACGGTTCCAGGGATTCGCCGTCGGCCGTGATGTCGCTGTCCTTCGCCACCCCGTGGTCGGTGTTGACCGTCACCTCACCCAACCCGGGAAAGTGCTTCAGGGAGGTCACGATCCCGGCGTCCTGCATTCCCTGGGTGAACTCCACCACCGACCTGCTCACCGCGGTGGCGTCATTGCCGAAGTTGCGGTTGCGTTTCCCGATCGGTGCGTTGCTGTCCTGCTTGTCCTTGGGTACCACGTCGGCGACCGGCGCGAGGTCGTAGTGGATGCCTGCGTCCGCCAACTCCGTGCCCCATGTCTGGGCCCGGCTCCGCAACTGCCCGTCCGCCAGCGAACCCTGCTCGACGGCGTTCGGGATGTCGCTGAATCCCGGTCCCTTGAGGCGCTGCACGTGACCGCCCTCCTGGTCGACGGCGATCAGCAGTGGCATCCCGGCGGACTGCATCTCTCCCAGTTCGGAGGTGATCGTGCTGATCCGGGAGGCGCCCTCGCTGCTGTTGCCGAGCAACACCACGGCCCCGATGCTTCCCGACTCGATGGCCTTGCGGGTCTTGTCGTCCAGCCCGGAGGTGCTCACCCCGATCATGAACAACTGTCCCGCCTGCTGCTCGGCGGTCAGGGAATCCGCCTTCGCGCGGCACCTCACCGTGTCAGGTGAGGGGGAGGGCGACGAATCGGGTAGCCCATTCGAAGCGGCTGTGTTCGAGGCCTCCGCGATGGCGTGGGGAACCAGGGAATTCGCTGCAGGCTCCGCCGAGCAGCCGACCAGGAGTGATGCGCAGGTTGCCGCCACGGCGATCCGCGGCAGACGACCGAAACGCCACGGGATCGCTTTCTTCGGGCGTGCCCGATGCACCACGCCAGTTGCTGTCATCACTGTCTCCGCCCTTGCTGCTCGTGGTCCGGTCCTGTTCCTGAGCGGGAATGGTAGTCACCCAGAGGGTCATGGCCGGTGACGGTTTCGCGGAGGAGGAGCCGACCGCGAGCAGGACTTACGGTGCGGGATCCGGGTGATCCTTCCTGGCGCGCACCGCCCCGACGAGAGCCAGCACAAGGAACAGGAGCAGCAACACGGCGATGAGGGTTTTGTGAGCATGCAATTCGGGGATCAGCATCAGGCAGGACAACACGATGGACACGAAGAGCGGGAGAAGTGTTCGTGTTCTTCCGTGAAGCACCATTGCGACCCCTTTGTTCGTCGAGATGAGCATCAAATCAATTTTGACACGCCCGCGTTTTTATTGTAAACGCGCTGGAATCGGTGATCAAGACGGAGGGTGATGGAAACGTCAACGGCTTTCGAGGCTCGGGTTTCCCGGGTTCTACGATGATGCGCATGCGTCATGTCACCGTTGATCTGAACCAGGAGAGATCCGCCACCCTGGAGGCGGTCCTCTTCGATGCTCCCTCCCTCAAAGAGCAACCGACCCCGTTGGAGCATCCCCGGCCCGCGGTGATCATCGCCCCGGGCGGGGGATACATGATGTTGTCGCAGCGTGAGTCCGATCCGGTGGCGGTCGCCTTCCTGCGTCGCGGGTTCAACGTGTTCGTGCTGCGCTATTCGCTGCGGGAACACGCCGCCTACCCCAACCCCGCCGTCGATGCGGCACAGGCCGTGCGCTGGATACGAGCCCATGCCGGCGAGCTGGGTGTCGATCCGCGGCGGGTGAACCTCCTGGGATTCTCGGCGGGCGGGCACGTCGCCGCGCTGCTGGGCACCCACTGGAACCGCGACGACCTGGTGGCGGCCGAACGTGCCGAGTACGAGGCCACCGGCCGGGACGACCTGCTGCAGCACGGTTCGCGACCCGACGCGCTCGTGATCTGCTACGGGGCGCTCAGCGTCGACTGGGTGGACGGTGACGAGGAGATCCTGCGCACCGCGGCCCGCGTGGACTGCATCTCGGCGGTGACCGGGGAGACCCCGCCCGCCTTCGTGTGGACCACTGGTCAGGACGAGGTGGTGCCGCCCTCGCAGTCGCTGCGTTTCGTCACCGCGCTGGCCGAGGCCGGGGTGCCGTTCGAATACCACCACTTCCAGTGGGGCTGTCACGGCCTGTCGACCGCCGACGAGCTGTGTGACGCCGACCGGGAATCGCTGCCGGTCAATGTCGCTTCCTGGGTGGATTTGGCAGCCAACTGGCTGCGCAAGATTGGAGAGGAAAAATGACCAACGCATGGAGTGATCTGGGCGACTACACCAGCCTGCCGAGGTTGGGTTCGCTGGCGATCTCCCCGCAGGGACGGGTGCTGGTGTCCGTCGCCCACCGGAACCGGGAACGCACCGGCCACCGGTCGTCGTGGTGGGAACTCGACCCCGAGGGCCAGCGACCCGCGCGGCGCCTGACCCGTTCGGAGGAGGGCGAGAGTTTCGGCGCCTTCACCGCGGACGGGGATTTCCTGTTCGGCTCGAAACGAGCCGTGCCCGGCACCGACGAGGCGAAACCGGACGAGGACGACGGTGTGGTCTGGTTGCTGCCCGCCGAGGGCGGGGAGGCCCATCCGGTGGCGCGCCGCTCCGGCGGGTTCAGCGGGGTCGTCGCCGCGACCGGTTCCCGCACGGTGATCGTCCGCACCCCGGCCCACATCGGCGCCGCGGACGACGAGGCCGACGCCGCCAAACGCAAGGCCCGCCGCGAACGCAAGGTGACCGCCATCCTCCACGACAGCTACCCGGTCCGGTACTGGGACCACGACCTGGGGCCCGTGGCGGACAGACTCGCCGTCCTGGACCTCGACGGCGGCTGCGAACCGCTGACCGGGGACGTGGGACGCGCCCTGGAGGAGACGACGCTGTCGCTGAGCGCCGACGGCCAGAGACTCGCCGCAGGCTGGGCCTCGCCCCGAGGAGTTGCGGAGGTGGCCCTGTCCGTGGCGGTCATCGACGTGGCGACGAGGCAACACCGGATGGTCGCCTCCGACGACGCCGACGAGTTCACCGGTCCTGTGATCT
This sequence comes from Propionibacteriaceae bacterium, assembly GCA_905372155.1. GTDB lineage: Bacteria > Actinomycetota > Actinomycetes > Propionibacteriales > Propionibacteriaceae > Arachnia. The sequence continues at coordinate 7,891 of CAJPNZ010000038.1, read as the reverse complement.
CCCGCGACGGCCGGTTGATCGCGTGCGTGCGCATCACCCGCTCCACCCCGGAAACCGCCCCGGTGAAGCGCCTGTGGCTGGTCGGGGAGGACGGCGAGGGCAGGGAACTGGCCCCCGCCTGGGATCGCTGGGGCGTTCCGGCGGCCTTCAGCCCCGATGCCGGGACGCTCTACGCCGTGGCCGACGAGGACGGTGACGCCCCGGTGTTCGCCATAGACGTGGCCTCCGGGAAGGTGCGCCGCATCACCGGCGAGGGCGCCTTCACCTCGGTGCGGATCACCGAGGACGGCTGGAGACTGTACGCGGTGCGGTCGTCCTACCAGGATCCGGGCAGTGTCGTCGCCATCGACACCGCCACCGGGGAGACCACCAAACTTCCGGTGCCTGTCGACTACCCGGAGCTGCCCGGCAGGCTGGAGCGCGTCGAGACCACCGCTGCCGACGGGGTGCGCGTGCCCGGTTACCTGCTGCTGCCTCCCGGCGACGACCCCGCGCCGCTGGCGTTGTGGATCCACGGCGGCCCGTTGAATTCCTGGAACTCGTGGAGCTGGCGCTGGTGCCCGTGGCTGCTGGTCAGCCGGGGCTGGGCGGTGCTGCTGCCCGATCCGGCGCTGTCCACGGGATACGGCCAGGATCACATCCAGCGCGGCTGGGGACGCTGGGGCGCGGAACCGTTCACCGACCTGATGGCGCTGACCGACCACGTCGTCGCCCGGGACGACATCGACCAGGACCGCACCGTCGCCATGGGCGGGTCGTTCGGTGGCTACATGGCCAACTGGGTGGCGGGACACACGGAGCGGTTCCGTGCCATCGTCACCCACGCCAGCCTGTGGAACCTGAACACCTTTGGCAACACCACCGACGCCGCCTGGTACTGGGAACGCGAGATGTCGCCCGAGATGCAGGAGCGGTACTCGCCGCACCGGGCCGCAGCCGACATCGTCACCCCGATGCTGGTCGTCCACGGCGACAAGGACTACCGGGTGCCGATCGGCGAGGGCCTGGCCCTGTGGCGGGAACTGGCCGCGAGCTGGGCGGGGAAGCCGGAGGACTTCCCGCACAGGTTCCTGTACTTCCCCGACGAGAACCACTGGATCCTGTCCCCGCAGCACGCCGAGGTCTGGTACGAGACCGTGCTTTCCTTCATCGAGGCGGGCATCGGCAAGGCCGGATTCACCCGGCCCGAGCTGCTCTGATCCGGTTCACCGGCCGGGCCGGGACGCGTTCGGCCCGGCCCGGCCGACCTGCGGGGTGGTGCCCTGGTGGCCGACCGCCTGGGACCGGGGCACCGGGTATCCCGCCAACCGGTCCGCGACGGCGCCGGTCAGCTGCTCCAGCGGACCCGAGACGAACACCTGCGACCACGCCCCGCACGCCACCACCAACCCGAGACACAACCAGCCCCCGGGCCCCCCGTCGGCGACGAGACCCTCCGGTTGGGCGTCGGACAGGACCACGACGTGGACCACGTATGCCGTCAACGCCATCGACCCGACGCCCGTCAGGGGCAGCAGCACCCACCGCGACCACGGCAACCGGCCCAGCAACACCAGACCAGCGATCAGCGCGAGCGCCAGACCACCCGAGGAGAACACCTCGAAGACGGTGCCCGAGTTGGGTTCGAAGGACCACAGTGCACGCTGCCAGTCAATGCCGGTCGCCGGATCCGTGGTCCGGTCGATCCCGGTGGTCGAGGTGGCCGAGCGCTGGACGTCGTTGAGCAGCGGTGCCGGGGAACCGGCGGAGATCACGAACGGGGCCGCGAAACCGGCGAACAGCGCCAGACCCGCCACCAGGAACCCCCGCAGCGCCTTGGCGTTGTCCAGGCCGAAACGCCCCAGGGCCATGCCCGCAAGGACGAAGGCCATCCACACCAGCGCGGGGGAGACGGTGGTCGCAAGCAGGGTGGGGACGAAATTGCCCCCGAGGTCGGGGGAACCGTACCCCCAGGTGGGGATCCACAGCGGCAACCCGGTCACCAGCAGCTTGCCCACCAAAGCCAGGCAGCAGGCCACGACCAGGAGGGTGCGGGGCCGCCAGCGCAGCGCGGGCAGGGAGAGGACGAACCAGAAGGCGTAGGAGGCCAGGATCACCTGGATGGTGGTCGGGATCATCGACAACGCCCCGGCGATCAGCAGCAACACGACGGCCCTGCCCAGGACGGTGGCGCGGGCCCGCAGCAGGTCGTCGCCCCCGAGCCTCCGGGAACCCCCGCTGATGATTGCCAGCGACACCCCCGCCACGGTGGCGAACAGGATGCCCGAGCGGCCGTGGACGAAACCGAGCAGCGCGGCCGGTCCCGAACCCCAGGCGGGGGTGAGCATCGAGTGCGCGATCACCATGCCCAGGACGGCCAGGCCGCGGGCGGCGTCGAGCCCGGGGACACGGGATCCCGTGACCCGCGTGTGGCGTGGCTGCGGCCACCAGGGGCGGGCAGGTCGGAGGGGGAACGGCATCTGCTGTGTGATTGACACCCAGCAAACCTAGGCCACTTCGGGGCCGGGCGTGGGTTTTCCGCGGATGTCCGTGAGCACGACCGTCGGGTACGGGCAGGGAAGAACCTGCTGGGAACCCTGGAATCTTGAACACTGTTCAAGCATTTGCCCCTGTCAGCGGGGGGTGAGAGCCGGATCGTGGGGTTGCGCCGATGCAGGGGGGTGCGTTCCCCGAAGTTGTCCCGGCATGGTTGGATAGGGACCATGAGTCCTCGAAAGATCGGCGTCACCGAGCTGGTGCTCAGGGACGCACACCAGAGTTTGATGGCAACCCGAATGGCCTTGGAAGACATGGTCGACGCCTGCGCAGACATCGATGCCGCAGGTTACTGGTCCGTGGAGTGTTGGGGTGGTGCAACCTTCGACTCCTGTATCCGCTTCCTCAATGAGGATCCGTGGGTCAGGCTCCGTACGTTCCGTGAACTGATGCCCAATACCCGTCTCCAGATGCTGCTGCGTGGCCAGAACCTTCTCGGCTACCGCCACTATGAGGACACGGTGGTGGAAGAGTTCGTCGAGAAGTCGGCCGAGAACGGCATGGACGTCTTCCGTGTCTTCGACGCCCTCAACGACCCCCGCAACATGGCCAAGGCGATGCAGGCCGTCAAGAAGGTCGGCAAGCACGCCCAGGGCACCATCTGCTACACCATCTCGCCGGTCCACACCGTCGAGGGCTACGTGAAGCTCGCCGGGCAGCTCATCGACATGGGCGCCGAGTCGATCGCCCTCAAGGACATGGCCGCCCTCCTTCAGCCGCAGCCCGCCTACGACATCATCCGCGGCATCAAGGAAACCTACGGCGACATCCAGATCAACGTTCACTGCCACTCCACCACGGGCGTAACCCTCGTCAGCCTCATGAAGGCCATCGAGGCGGGTGCCGACGTGGTCGACACGGCCATCTCGTCGATGAGCCTTGGCCCCGGCCACAACCCGACCGAATCCCTCGTCGCGATGCTCGAGGGCACCGACTACACCACCGACCTCGACATGGACCGCCTCGTCAAGATCCGCGACCACTTCGCGAAGATCCGCCCGAAGTACGCCGAGTTCGAGTCGGCCACGTTGGTGGACACCGGCATCTTCTCCTCCCAGATCCCCGGCGGCATGCTCTCCAACATGGAATCGCAGCTCAAGGCCCAGGGTGCGGGCGACCGCATCGACGAGGTCATGGCCGAGGTGCCGCTGGTCAAGGCCGACGCAGGCCATCCGCCGCTGGTCACCCCGTCCTCCCAGATCGTCGGCACCCAGGCCGTCTTCAACGTCCTGATGGGCCGCTACAAGGTGCTGACGGGCGAGTTCGCGGACCTCATGCTCGGCTACTACGGTGAATGCCTCGGTGAGCGCAACCCCGAGGTCATCAAGCTGGCGCAGGCGCAGGCCAAGAAGGACCCCATCACGGTGCGTCCCGCGGACCTGCTCAAGCCCGAATGGGACGAGCTCGTCGCCCAGGCCAAGGAACTCGAAGGCGCCGATGGCACCGAGGAGGACGTCCTGACCAACGCCATGTTCCCGGGGGTGGCTCCCGGGTTCTTCAAGACCCGCGCTGAGGGTCCCAAGAACGTCGGCAAGACCGCTGAGCAGCTGGCCGCCGAGGAAGAGGCCGCCAAGCGCAAGGCCCAGGGGATCTCCGGTCCCGTCAAGTACAACGTCACCATCGCTGGCCGTTCGCACAGCGTTTCCGTCGAGCCCGCCTGAGGAGCGAAATGAGCAAGCAACACACCATGGCCGAGCGCCTTCAGCAGCTCGAGGAGGCCCGGACAAAGGTCGAGGCCGGGGGCGGCGCCGAGAAGCTGGACAAGCAGCGCGCCCGCGGCAAGATGACCGCCCGCGACCGCATCGAGGAGCTGATCGACGAGGGCTCCTTCCAGGAAACCGGCGCTTTCCGCCGCAACCGCACCACCACCTTCGGAATGGACAAGGCCTACATGGCAGCCGACGGTGTGGTGACGGGCTCCGCGACCGTGCTGGGCCGTCCCGTCCACCTGGCCAGCCAGGACTTCACCGTGATGGGTGGTTCGGCCGGTGAGACCCACTCCATCAAGGTCACCGAGATGCTGGAGGCGTCGCTGTCCACTGGCACCCCGTTCATCTTCATCAACGACTCGGGCGGCGCCCGCGTGCAGGAGGGCATCGACTCCCTTTCCGGCTACGGCAAGGTGTTCTACGCCAACGTGCTGCTCTCCGGTGCGGTGCCGCAGATCTCGATCATCTCCGGTCCGTGCGCCGGTGGTGCGGCCTACTCGCCTGCCCTGACCGACTTCATCATCCAGACCCGCAAGGCCCACATGTTCATCACGGGCCCGGGCGTGATCAAGCAGGTCACCGGTGAGGAGGTCACCCAGGACGCACTCGGCGGTGCCGACGCCCACATGGGCCGCTCCGGTGTCATCGACTTCGTTGCCGACGACGACGAGCAGGCCATCCTGATCGCGAAGAAGCTGCTCAGCTTCCTGCCGCAGAACAACTCCGAGGAGCCCCCGATCGTCGATCCCGACGACTCGATCGAGCCCAACGAGAAGCTGCGCGAGATCATCCCGCTCGAGGGCAACAAGGGCTACGACATCCGCGACGTCATCGCCGAAATCGTCGATCACCGCGACTTCCTCGAGGTGCAGGCCGGCTGGGCCAAGAGCATCGTGGTCGGCTTCGCCCGCATCAACGGCCGCTCGATCGGCATCATCGCGAACCAGCCGAGCGTCATGTCGGGTGTCCTCGACATCGACTCCTCGGACAAGGGCAGCAAGTTCATCCGCTTCTGCAACGCGTTCAACATTCCCGTGGTGAACCTCGTCGACGTCCCCGGCTTCCTGCCCGGCGTCGCCCAGGAGCACGGCGGCATCATCCGCCACGGCGCGAAGATGCTGTTCGCCTACTCCGCCGCGACTGTCCCGAAGATCACCGTCGTGCTGCGCAAGGCCTACGGCGGCGCCTACCTGGCGATGTGCTCGAAGGACCTGGGTGCCGACAAGGTGTTCGCCTGGCCGACCGCCGAAATCGCCGTCATGGGTGCCGAGGGCGCCGCGAACGTGGTGTTCCGCCGCGAGATCGAGGCCGCCGAGGACACCGAGGCTCGCCGCGAGGAGCTCGTGGAGGAGTACCGCGAGACCTTCTCGACGCCGTACATGGCTGCCTCCCGTGGTCTGGTTGACGACATCATCGACCCGGCGGACACCCGCCGCGAGATCGCGCTGTCGCTGGAACTGCTGGCCGGTAAGCGCCAGCTGCGTCCCGCGAAGAAGCACGGCCTCTTCCCAGCCTGATCGGAGTCGCAGATGTCTGACAACAACGCTGCGCTCCTCGCGGCGGTCGAGAAGCTGACGGCTCAGCTCAAGACCCTCGATGAGCGTCTCGCCAAGCTCGAAGCCCGGCAGGGGATCCCCGAGGAGGATCTCGTTGCGATCGGAGCCGCCGTCGCGGCTTCCCTCGGGCACAAGGCCAAGGTACGGGCGGTCCGTTTCAGCGCCCAGTCCGGCTGGGTCCGGGCCACCCGCGAACAGTCCCACAACCGTGCTGTCCCGCACGTTCGCTGATTGAAGGAGACAACCCATGAAACTGAAGGTGACCGTCAATCAGACGGAGTACGAGATTGACGTCGAGGTCGAGAAGGAAACCCCAAGCCTTCCGCCGATCGTGATCGGTGGCTCGGGTGGCGCACCGGCGGCGGCCCCGGCCCCGTCGGCCGCCGGCGCGGCTGGCGCCAACGCCGTCGTCGCACCGCTGGCCGGGTCGGTGGCCCGCATTCTCGTCGCCGAGGGCGACGAGGTCGAGGCAGGCCAGGTGCTCCTGGTCCTGGAGGCCATGAAGATGGAAACCGAGATCACGGCCCCCGCGGCCGGCACGGTTTCGGCCATCCTCGTCAAGCCGGGTGAGCCCGTCCAGGGCGGCCAGGGCCTCATCGAGCTCTGACCCTCACCCTTTCCGAGACAGAACGACGGGTCGCACCCAGCTGGGTGCGACCCGTCGTTCTGTTCTTGTCGGTGTCCAGACCTTCTGGGGCATGCGAATAGCATCGGGTTCCAGTGCCTTTTGGGTAGAGGGTGGGGTTTTGAGTACATGCCGCCGTTCAACAGGGAGCGAGGGAAACCCTCGGAGCCTGACCGCGCGATGTGGCGATTCGCGCTCCTGACCTGCCGGGAGGCGGACGCCACCTCCCGGGTGCGGAACCTGACGGTGATCGGCGCCGTCGTTGCGGGGGCGTTCGCGCGGATCCTCGCCCCGGTGGTGCTGGGGCTCGGGTTGGAGCTCGCCCTCCAAGGCGCGTGGTGGCGCTGGGGTTTGCCCGTCGTCGCGGTGCTCTACGCGGCGGTCTGGTGGCTGGGAAGCGCGGGCCGGACCTGTTTCCTGCCGACCTACGGCCGCCTGGAACAGGCCATGCAGTCCCGTTTCATGGTTCGTGCCCTGGAGCGCAGCAACCGGTCCGACCCGCGCGCCAGGGGACGGGTGGACGAGTCCACCGTGGGTTTCGCCATCGACTCCGCGGCGTCCGCCCTGCGCGAGGGACTGAGCTGCCTGCACCTGTCCCTGCTGCCCGCCGGGGTCAGCATTCTCGCGGGTACGGCGACGGTCGGTCTCGTGGGAGGAATCGGGGTGCTCGCCGTCTTCCTGGCCACCGTGCTGGTCTACGCCGCCATCAGCACCCCACTGATCCGCCGCCATCAACGCCTCCAGACGCTCTTCTTCAAGGAGGCGATGCGAAGCTTCGGGGTGCTGGTGAACCTGCTGTCCCTGTGGCGGGAAACCAGGATCTTCGACGGCCATGCCCACGCCCGGCAGTGGTACCGGCGCGACAGATCGAGGGTCGAGCGCCGCGCCATGCGCTCCTACCGCGCCACCCGCGGCCTCCAGGTGAGCCAGGCCCTGGTGCTCGCGGCCGGGATTGCCGTCGCGCTCTGCCTGTTCGCCCGGGCCGGCGAACCCCCGTCGCTGGGCGTCATGATCGCGGTCTCCGGGGTTTTCCTGTCCGCCGTCGCGCCCCTGCAGGACGCCGGCTTCGGCCTGTCCACCCTGGCGGTCTCGGAGAGCCAGTACCGGGAGGCGCAGACCAGGATCGACCCGCCGGTCGACGACGCCACCGGGGCACTGGGAGCCGCGCCGGAACCACCGGTGTGGACGCCCGGCAGGCCCGTCTGGTGCCTGGGTGACAGCGGGGCCGGCAAGACCACTTGGGCGGAACGGTTCCTTGGGCTCCGGGGCCTGGCCGACGGAAGCCTCCGCACCGGGCCCGGCCGCGGGGAAGTCTTCTCCTACCTGCCCCAGGAACCGGGACTGCTGGCCGGCACGGTCATCGACAACGTGCGTTTCGGACGCGACCTGCCACCCGGTGCCGTCGACGGGATCCTCCGGGAGGGTGACGGCTGGGTCGTCGTCTCGGATGGGGGCCTGCGGGTCAT
>CAJPNZ010000037.1 GCA_905372155.1 Propionibacteriaceae bacterium | reverse complement strand
TGACGGGGGCGCGGGCCCCGCGGGGGCGATGAGTGGTGTTTGAATCAACCCAGTCCCGGGGAGCCCTCACTGATGGTCATCTACCCACCATCACCATCCTGTCACGCCAGCCCCCCGTTCCGTATCTTCCAGAACGTGATCGTTCCTCGTCATCGGCGGGGTATACGTCACAGCCTGCCTCGCGGTCTTGTCCTTGGCCGCGGTGAGGGTGCTGACGGGGTGCCTGAGTCTGATGGCGGTCCAAGGAGCACGCCACCGATATGAGCCCCTCTGATCTTGAGGCCTTGGGTCTGGAGCGGGGGCAGAAGCTGCCGTCGGAGACCACGATCCGCAGGGCGCTCCACACCGATGCCATGGCGCACCCAAATGAACACCGCCTAATGGATCACTGGCCGAGGTGGCCAATATTTCTGAAGGTCAAGGGCAACCAACAACGCCTGCACCAGAACCTCAAGGCCCTGCGCCTTGGAAGAACATCCCGGAGCTCCCTTGGGCCGAGTGCTCCCGCAACCATCAAGTGCACAGCACCCTCAAAACCATCAACGCACCTACCTGGATTGACTTTCCCACAGCCGCCCAAGTGACCCAGATCCGACACACCCCGTACCCTCAAGGGCAGGGAACACGTCGAGGCGGTATACAACCGTCACCGGCCCCATTCCTCACTCGGCTACCAGACACCGGTCGAGTTCAAGCACCACCGCAAAATAATTGCACAGTAAACCAAGAGTCAAGTCACGTAACCGGGATGTGCCCACGATTTGCAGAGAAACCCAGCACCCAACAAACTTTGCCGACTCCCTGCCGACAACGCGAACCGTGTAACATCTAAGATTGGTAAATTCGATTCTGGATTTCCGGTTTATGCTCTCCCGCTTCCTTGACGGGACCTCACACTGAGGGACACCCTTGGCAGCGAAGCATCTTGAAAGATAGGAATCGCGATGACATTCAGCCGGGTGGTGTTCGTACACGGCGCTTTTGAAGGTTCGTGGTGCTGGGAACGCGTTCTCCCCCTCGTCGAAGGCGATGTGGTGGCCGTTGATCTTCCGGGAAGGCCAGGGAGCGCGCCAGTGGCGCCCACTCTGGAGAACTGGGCCGACACGGTTGAATCAGCGACCACGGGTCGGTCGCTGGTTGTCGCGCACTCTCTCGGAGGAATATCCGCTTTGGCAGCAGCGAATCGAGCGCCCAACCGTATCGCGGGTCTGATGTTCGTAGCCGGATTGGTACCCTCGAGCGGACAATGCTACTGGGACCTGCTACCAAAGTTTCAGAACATGATCCGCAAGTGGATGAAGGTGGGAGAACCGGTGGTGCGCATCACCAGGCTGGCTGCCCGGCTCAGGTTGTGCAACGGTTTGCCCCCGGCCGACCGCGACATGATCCTGTCGAGGCTCGTTCCGGAGCCCGGGCTCGCGATGGGAACGCCGGTCGATTATGAACTCGCCGACGACCTCGATCTCACCTACGTTCACACGACCCGTGACAGGATGGTCAGGCCGAGCGAACAACGTCACTACGTCTCTGTGCTTCCGGAACGCACCCGTCGATTGACGCTCGACTGCGGACACAGTGCCCACCACGCCCAGCCGGTCGAACTCGCCAGAATCATCAACGACCTGCTGTGATGGTGGGCACCCGCGCCGTGTGTTGCGCGATCCCTACTCAGTGCGTTCGAAGAATTCCCGTAACTGTCGCGCCCCGGTCTCATCCATACGTGAGCTCCCCATGACTTCACCATCCACCAGATATATGGCGTGACTGCAGCACCTGAATACCAGTTCAATGTCGTGGGTGATGACGAGTACCGTCTTTCCACCGGCACTCATGGCGGTAAGGGAATCCGCCACCTCGGTCATTCTCCTGTGGTCAAGACCGCTGGTCGGTTCATCCAGTATCAGAATCTCCCTGTCCGCGGCGATCGCGCTCCCGATGGCGACGCGTTGCTGCTCACCACCCGACAGTGACATGGGATGCCGGTCAGATTTGTCATCGAGATCCAGCGACCGCAGGGTCTCGATAGCACGTTCCTGTTCCTCGTCGGGGTCGGTGCCGTCCATGCTCAGGAGCAGTTCGCTGATCACGTCCTCGGTGAAGAGCTGGTGGTTCACGTCCTGCATGACCATGTAGACGAGTTCCCGCTGCTTGCGGACGTTGTGAGTGACTCCGTCGATCTCCAGTCCACCGCTGCCGGATTTCTCCAGGCCGCACAGAGTCCTGGCGAGCGTGGTCTTCCCTGCACCATTTCTCCCGATCACCGCAATGACCTCGCCTCGTGGCAGCACCAACTTCGGAATCGACAGCCTCTGATGGCCCTCCGTGACACATCTCAGCGCCGTGAGAGTGAGATTTCCCCCGCTGTTTCTCACCTCCGCTCGTGGCGCGAGCCTCCAGGGGTCGGGTGCTCTGAGACCCAGTTCCTCCAGTGTTTCCGGGCCGAGGTGGCGCAGCTCAGCAGGAGTGAACTCCCGCTCGATCCGGCCGTTGTTGATGTAGACGAACCGGTCTGCGAGGTCGACGAGATAGAAAATCCGGTGTTCTGCAATCACCAGAGTTTTCCCGTCATCCCGCCAACGCCGCACCACACCAGCGAGATCACGAATCGCGAACAGGTCGAGATTCGACGAGGGTTCGTCCAGAACCAGGATCTCCGGGTCAGTTGCATCCACGGAGCCGCAGGCGATGCGTTGTTTCTCACCCCCGGACATGGTGAAGAGATCTCGGTCGAGCAGGTCCTCCAGCTCGAACCTCGCCGCGGTTCGTTCAATCCGCCGCTCGATCTCCTCGGGGGGCACACCGAGGTTTTCACAGCCGAATGCGAGTTCAGCCGTGGATTCGATGTTGTAGAACTGGGTTCTCGGATCCTGGAACACCGATCCGACATGCTCGGACAACTCGTAAAGTCTCATGTCACTGATCGGATGCCCACCGAGGAGAACTTCTCCTGTCAATTTGCCTTCATGAAAATACGGGATCAGACCGTTGATGAGTCGCGTAATCGTGCTTTTTCCGCATCCGGATTCGCCGCAGAGCACCACGGTCTCGCCCTTGCGGATCTCCAGCGACACGTTCTCCAGGCTCGGGGTGGCTTCATCCCCGTAGGAAAAGGTGACGTCTCGGAACTCGAGCATCTACAGCTCTCCAATCAGGTGAAGGCGTACGTGGCCATGAGTAGGACAGCGACCAGGACGAGGACCGCCACGTCGACAGGGCGAAATCCGATTCTCGCGATACTCGTGTGCTGTCCTGGTCGTTCCAGTCCCCGGGTCAGGGCGGCTGCGGAGAGCTCGTTCCCGATTTTCGCCATCGAAATGACGAGAGGGATGAAACGGTACTCCAGGAGCGCTGTCGGGTTTCTCCAGAACTTCTTGGCACCAAGACGGATGCCACGCATCCTCATGGCGTCATTGATGGACCTGAATTCTTCCTGCATCGTCGGTACGAACCGGAAGATCACCGAAATCGGGATCGTGATCTTCCGGGTGACCTTCATTCGTCCGAGCCCTGTCACCAGCTCAGTTGCGGTGGTCGATGCAATGAAGTATGCGGCCATCGCAAATGCTGGAGCGAGCCGCAGCACGAACCCAGTGAGTAGGACCGCGATCATATTCACGAGCATGGGCAGTTCCAGCTGCCCGTGAGAGGCCTTCACGAGCAGCCCAAGCCCAAACAGCACGATGTACCAGATTGCGATCTTGAACTGTCTGTTCTGGAGAAGCAGTAGTATGGGAATGGCCGCCACGGCGGCAGTGAAGTAGGTGGAGTCGTTCAGCAGCTCCGTCATGGCGACCACCACCATCAGGAATATCTTGGTGCGCGGGTCGAGCTTCAGGGGGAAGTACTCGCCTCCCGCATCTGTTGTGCTCAAGCGATTCCGGCCCTCTGGAAGTGTTTACGCAGCATCTTGCGGCCAAGGAAAGCTCCCACGAGGCCACTGAGGAACAGCAAGGGAATTGATACGTACAGCATCCAGGACGGCATGAACTGCTGCAGAGCACTCACGTATTCGGCCCCCATTGATTTCTCTATCTGGTCCCAGTAGGTGGCGCCTGCAAACCAGAGAAGCAGCGGGCCAGCAATCATGCCGAGGCAGTACACCGCGTAGCTGAGTGCGTGCGCGGAAAATCGCTGGTAGCCACCGAACCTCAACACCAGGTCACCCACAAAGCCTGCGGCGCCCATGACGACGAGGGCAACCCACATATATCCCATCAGGAAGAAGAATGCGCCGATGATGATCCCCGTGAGGGTCAGCATGCCAAATTTCTTGATCTTGGTGTAGTACAGCATCATCGGGATTGCGCACACCAACGGCCAGATCACCATCAGCGCGGGGTACACGGGAGGAAATGCATTCAAGGAACCAACCGCGAACATGATGATCATCGTGATAGCCGTGTACACGCCGACGTTGATCAGGTCCTTGCCGTTGAGCCTGTTTGTTTCAGCCATATCTCTTCTCTTTTCTTGCGAGTGATTTTTCGGTCCGTGCGATCGGGCGGTTCCGAGGTGGCACGACGGACCCCGTGCATCATGTCTCTCAGGACCGGACCTCACTTGTCTCATCTTGCGTACCGCACGTGCGAGAGCTTAGTACTAAGCCTTACCTAACACAGCCCTGGGGGTGGCTGTCTCGGCAGCCGGGAATCGGACCGCCTCGGGCACCGGTTCCCGGCCTTGATACAGCATTGGAGGATCGCCCCCTGCGCCGCGTCTCCCGCGAGCACACCAACACGATGGTCGTCCCCTCCTGCCCTACGAGGGGCTCCGATCATGAGGTCAGCCTCCGTGGTGCCTCACCGCAGGGGAAACACCCCGAGCGCGGCGAGCCCACCGATCAACACGCCAGCCGTGTCGACGACGTGGCCACCGTCGAGCATCGTGAAATGGTTGCCGTTGACGTGCGTGATCGTACTGGTGCCGATGAACACGTCTTGCCACAGCTGCGCCGATCGTTCATGTGCGCCGGGAAGGAAGCCGTGGCTACTGCGAGGCTGGAGGATCACCGCATCGGCGACCAGCGGCTCAGGCGCCAAAGTCGCAGCCCGCATGGTGTGGCGGTATCGCAGCCACTCCTGACGAAGGCGTTCCGGCAATTCATGCTGCTCGGCAGGCATGGCGTTTTGATACATACGCCACCGTTCCTGCTCATCGAGCGACGCCAGGTGAGCGAAGAACCGCCCAACGGGTGTCTCGGTGTCAGCCTCTGCACCGGTCGTTCGTGGGGTGAGGTCCGGCACCCGCTGCATGGAGAACGAACCCGATTTGGCCCGGGCCAAGATCCAGTTGAAGATCTCGATCAGCTCAGGGGCCTTCTCCCCGCGGGGTACGACGGAGTCGAGGGAAGCTCCTCGGGATGTAAGGAACATGACCTCGGACAGTCGGTCATCGGCCAGTACGGGAACGATCTGTGGGTCGATGAGTCCCAATGGAAGAACATTCCGCCCGACCTCGAGCAGACGCCGGGCGGTTTCAATGGCGACCAGCGCCCCATAGCTGTAGCCGATGAGGGAATATTCCTCGGCCTTCATGTCCTCAGCTGCCGTGGCGACCAGATCAGCGATCGCGTTCGTCACGGTATCGGCGGGCCGGTTGGTGAACCATTCATCATCAGGGATTGTCACCGCGACGATGGTGCCCGCTTCCGGGGGCAGCGCAGCGGCCATCCGGGTCATGGTCATGCTGTTGGCCAGCGAGTCACTGAAGAGCACCGTGGCGCGGGATGCCGTCGCCCGGTTCTCTTCCGAGTCCCGCAATGAGGTGATCTCGACGACGGATCGGCCGGGCTGTCCGGGTGCGCGGCCACGGGCCCAGTCGTCGTACTCAACAGCAGCCATGCCGATGCTCGGGGCGCTGAGCAGGACGCGCAGCACCGTCTCGAAAGAGGCCTCTGCAAATTCGGGGACTTCGTCACGGAGTCGCCCGGCAACCGCAGCAGCCGAGATCGAGTTGGCACCGAGATCGAATGGGTTGACGCTGTATGCCGGTGGCTCTCCGAGGCCGAGTTGTTCGGCCCAGAGATCGGCGATTCGTGCAGCCAGCGCGTCGGTGCGTTCTGGGAGCTTTGACTCGGCCGGATCCGCAGTATCGCGTTCACCGCGCCCAGTCGTTTCCTCGCCGGTGACGGCCTCGGCTCTGGTGGTCAACTTCTTCTTGTCGATCTTCCCGTTTCGGGTGAGGGGCAGCTCCGGTACGAACTCGAACTGCTGAGGCACCATCACCCCGGGAAGACGGCTGCTGAGGAACGAGGTCAGGTTTTCGTGAGGCGACGCGGTATCGCCTGCACATACACGGGAGACGAAACACACGAATCGTTCCGGTGCCAGAGCGCTGTCCTCCGCAGGGAAGGCGACGACACCGCCGCCGGTGCTTCCCGCCAGCTGCGAAAGCCACCACCGACGGGAGGGGAAAAGGCCAAGTTTCTGATGGCTTTCGTCAGGTTTCGTCATCAGGAAGATCTGCGTCAGATACACCCACCACTGCTCGTCGACCGGTTCTGAGAGCATGACCAGCCCGCCATCCACGACGAGACCCGCGAGTCGCTCGAGCGATTGAGGAATGTTCCGGGCGTTCTCCAGTACGCCAAAGGCGCAGACCAGATCGTAGGAGCGCTCCGCGAAACCCTGCTCAGTAGGCGAACGATCGATGTCGAACGCTTCGAAACGCCAGTGGCCTTCAGAACCCCAGCGTTCCCGAGCGGAGGGAAGGAAGTACGCGGATCGGTCGGTGAAGGTGTAGTGGAATTCTTTGCCCGACAACCCGGCCACCATGCTTCCGGTCGTGCTTCCCGTTCCGGCACCGATCTCCAGGATGCGCAAGGGCTCGGCTCGGTGCTGCGCAGCGATGCGCGAGACGAGCGCAGCAATCGCCGCGTTTCCCCACTGCATGTTGGCTCGGTCCCGGTACATTCGTTCGGCAATTTCTTGACTGCCATCGGGGAACAGCAGTTCGTGGGCTGGGATTCGGCCTGAGAACAGTTCCGGGAGGAGCTCCGCAGAACGCTTGACGTAACCGGTGAACTGCCGGTAGTTGAAACCGCGGGGGCTCAGCTGCTCGACCCGTGCCCACAGCTGCTGCAGCTCCACTCCATCATGTGATGTACCTTCCTGATCACGCAGGGCCTGCCGCCAAGCATCGACCATCCATTCATTGGCAGGCGCGACGGGCAGCCCGTCATCGATCTGTTCGAGGGTTCGCATCATTGTTGCGACGCATGCGGTCTCAAGAGCAGCCGCGTACTCGGCGATACCGTCCCGGTCACCAATATCAACCTGGGCGGAGGCCTCAGCAGTGGCTTCCTGTACCCATTGCCGCAGCGGATCATCCATGGATACATCCGCGGGGACGACGAAGGCGTGCAACCGACGTTGCGCCCCATGGCCGATGGCAACGACAGCAGCCTGCGCAACAGCCTCGTGCTCGACCAGGACGCTCTCAACCTCGCCGAGCTCGATGCGGTGGCCGCGAATCTTGATCTGATCGTCGAGGCGGCCAAGGATCTCGATTTCTCCTCCTGGCCGGTAAAACCCCAGGTCCCCGGTGCGGTACATGCGGCCGTGCGAGGGATCCTCGACGAAACTCCGCGCAGTCAGCTCCGGGGCGTTGCTGTAGCCATCAGCCAGCCCGGTTCCCATGATCACCAGCTCGCCGGGCACTCCGGTGGGCGCGTCTCGCCCCAGGGTGTCGAGGACCGCGAATCGTTGGTTCGCCAGGGGAAGGCCGTAGGGGATGCTGATCGTGGACGGTTGGACAGGAGCGATGGGGTGGGCGATCGACCAGATCGCTGCCTCGGTGGCTCCGCCCATCGAGACGAACTGCGTGTGGGGGAAGGCTTTCTGCAGGTCACGAACCAGGTCAGGAGGGATCCTGTCCCCGGAGAGTATCCACTGCCGAAGCGCGCTGAGCCGGGTTCCCCCGTTGTCCAAGGCTGTCAGCAACAACTGTGCGACAGCGGGAACGGTGTTCATCGTGGTGACGTCGTGTTCGGCCGCGACATCGAGCCAGGTCGACGGAGTGACGATCGTGTCCGCGGGGGGAAGCACGACGGCACCTCCCACGCTCAAGGGTCCGAAGATGTCGTAGACCGACAGGTCGAACCCCAGGTCCGCGATGGCCAGCGTACGGTCATCACCAGTGAGCTTGAAACGCTCGTTGACATCCATGATGGTGTTGACTGCCGCACGATGGCTGATCTCGACCCCCTTGGGACGTCCGGTTGATCCCGAGGTGTAGATCACATAGGCGAGATCCCCCGGGTCGGCGTCCGGACGGATCGCAGGCAGAACCGTTCCGGCCCCGGCGACGGGGAGTTCACCCACGTTGACGCTGGGGACGCCCTCGGCAACATCGTGTCCTCCAGCGCACACCAGGGCGACGACACCGGCATCATCACAGATCGCGGACAGGCGTGCACGCGGGTGACGGATGTCGAGGGGCACGTAGGCCGCGCCTGAGAACAGAACCCCCAGAACCGCCGCAACCTGGTCTGGGGACTTCGGCATCGCGATCGCCACCCGGTCGCCCCGCCGCACACCAGCTTCCTCCAACGCGGTCGCGATGGTGGCGGATCGTCTCAGCAGCTCTGTGTAGCTGATATTGACGCCCCGCCCAAGGACCGCCATCGCGGCGGGACTGGTTCTGGCGGTCTCGATCACGAATTCGTGCAGCAGTCCAGTGGGAAGGTCACGTTGCGTGGCGTTGGCCCGTTCCCTTTCCGCACGTTGCTCCGCCGGAAGTTCGACAGGCGAGGCCGTCGACCACGAACCACCATCAGCAGCGAGACGGCGGAGGGCATCGGTGAAGGCCGTGAACATGTCATCGAGCATTCCTGCCGGGAAGATTCCCTCCCGTGCATCCCAGTGCACATGGAGCCCATCGACGTCGTCCATCACCTGACAGTCGAGGAAGGCCTGCGGTGTCTGGCTGATGGTGTATCCCATCGAACCGTGCACCGTAGAGGCGACGTCCTGGTCGTCGGCACCGACCCCGATGGCGCTGGTGTAGACGTAGGGCATGACCGCGACGTCACGGCTCCGCCTGCGGGCGATCTCACGCATCACCTCCACACCGCTGAATGAACGGTGATCGAGGTCGGTGAACAGCTGTTCGAGCATCTCACGGGCCCGAACGGTGAACGGCCTCGTGTCCGCCCGGGTCTCAAGCAGGGTGACTGAGGTGAAGTCCCCGACCACTCGCGCGAGTTCGGGCACATCCGAGGGGCGGTCGAGCACGGTCAGGTTGAGGCAGAAATGCGGATCCTCCGCCCACCTGCTGAGAACATCTGCGTAGCAGGCCAGCACCGCTACGCTCGCGGTGAGCTCATATTCCCGCGCGTGCCGCTCCAGTTGCTGCCACTGCGCATGCGGCAGGAGGAAGCTGTGGCCGCACCACCGGACAGGAGACGAAGCAGCGGCGGGGTCCAAAGCGCCATCAAGAACCGGGAGCTGGGGCGCTGGCGGCAGATCGTCGATCCTGTTCAGCCAGTAGTCGCGGGCACGCCGATGCGACTGGCCCTCACGCTGAGCCGTTTCCCACAGGACGTAGTCGCGAAACTGAAGGGGGGATCCGACCGGTGCTTCACGGCCCGCATACTCCTGCTCCCACTCCCGAATGAGCCTGAGCAGGCTGGCCCAGTCCCCCACCAGGAAGTCGAAGGAGATGTGCATGGTGCTCTGCCCGTCGGGTTCGTCAGCCGGTGGCTGGGTGAACTCGATCGCGAACATGGGCCAGGAACCGGTCGGGTGCACGGAGTGGGAGAGGCGTTCACGCACCTGTTCCAGCTGCATCTCACGCTCCTTCGGGGCACTGCTGACGAGCGTGGTGACGGGGATCTCCAGCAGCGGCACCTCCCTGCGCACACGCTGAAAACCAGATACGTCGATCTCGACACGCAACATGTCATGGCGGTCGACGAGTGCCCGCCAGGCCGCCGTGGCCCGGTCTGGATCCAGTCTTGGATAGTTCATCTCGCAGTAGAGATGGCAAGCGACCCCGCCGTAGTCGAACACGGAGGACCGGCCCATCAGGTAGGCGCCCTGAACGTCTGTGAGCGGGAAGGACTCAAAACGGTCCTCCGGCTGGGCTCGGGGGCCGCTTCGTTCCCGCAGCCTCGCGAGGATGTCCTCTTTGTTGGCCCGTAGCTGAGAAATGACGCCGGAAGTGACGACTCCGCGAGGAGCCCGGTAACGCAACCGGCCGTCATCCTCCCAGAGGATGATGCCCAGGTCGGTCCACTGGTCGAGCAGTTCGCTGAGGATCATTGTAGGTTCTCGTCTTCCTTTTCCTTCGAGGGATGTGTTTCGTTGATGGCGGCCCGTGCAGCGGCGCGCAGGCGTTCCTGGATGTGCATTCGTTTCATGCCGTCGGTTTCCTCACCCCCGGCAGCCGGGAATTCGACGCCCCCGGTGAGGCTTTCCCATAGTTGAGCTACCTGCAGGATGCGTTGCGCGTCACCATTCGACATGCCACAGGACATGGCGGTTATCTGTTCGGCGAGGGCTCTCGGCCAGAGATCGGTCAGGATCTGTGCATGTGTGTTCTGCAGCTGGAAAAGTTCAACGCTGGAAAACGTCGCGTTGAGGTTGTCGTCCTCGTATCCGGCTCCGGTCTTCGCCTGTTCGGGTAGGTGCAGGGTCGGGGTCCAATGCACCGGGCCGTGCACGTCAGCGAGGGTGAGTGTCCCGGATCGGGTGTGTATGGACATGGAGGGGAATCGGACATCGTTGTCGGTGTCGCGGGCATCCAACACGGTTGCGTACCGTACCGCCACCGGGACTCCGCCGAGTGTGCCGCCGATCAGGGTGCCGTCCTGGCTCGACTGCAACGAGACGGGACGTGTGGAAAGCCCAATCTCGGTGAACAGCCGCGCAAGCGTGTAGGCAGGCTGAATCGACAGGTGTGCGTCAATGGCAAGCGGCCTGTCAACCGCGAGCAGTTCGCGAGCGGCCCCACGGAACGCACGAACCGCTGGAAGCCAGCGGTAGAGATCCGCCACGGCGAACCGGGCACCACCACGATGCGCGGCACGCAAGCAGGTGGCGACGTCCTTCTTGCCGACGGGAAGCTCGTGCAGCACCGCGATGCCCCGCTCAAGGAGTTGAGCGGCAATCGTGGTCCCGGACCCCCCGATTCCGTTGGAACGCACGATGACGCAGGCAAGATCGGTGTCGTCGGGGACGTCCTCGATCCGGGTCATCAGGGGCACCCCGTGGGCCTCGGCGATTCTCCGTGACCGTTCGCTGCCCCGGGAGAGAAGACCGGTGACGGTGATTCCCGGGCGGCAGCGGCGGAGTGCTTCCAGGTACAGCTGCCCGAACGTGGAGCCGACAACCACTACCTTCCGGATCGGATGAAACTCCGTGATGGTCACAGCGCACCTTCTTCCATGACGTCTGTCGTCACGTCCTGTGTGGTGACGAATGTGCAGGCTGTTTCCGGGGCCATCAACGTAGTCAGGACACGGTCGGGGTCCAGGACAGCTGCTGCACAGCCGCGGCCAGCAGGAACGCGTCCGGAGAGGACCTCTCGGGTGGCGGCCGCGGCGACCTCGGCCGAGAGCACCCCCTCGCTCGGAGCACGAAGCATGATCTTTTCAGTCTCGGTCTCGGCGATGAGCACCACGTAGGGACGGCGACCGGCCGCCTTGGCGACGCTCGCATCGTGAAGCCAGGAGCTGCCTGTCTCCAGGCCCATACCGATGGCAAGCATGAGCAGATCCATGATGCCCTGACCGACCATGGCGCTGTACCACGTGCCGTCCTTCAATCCCGATTCACGGGCGATGGCCTCGGCATCGGAATCGAGATAGGGAAACAGGGAAACAGGGTCGGGGAATCCATCGATGATCACGTTTTCCTGTCGTTGCGCCCCTTGGGAGACCCTTCGGCCGTCCCGCCACGCCGCCAGGGGCTCGACATCTCCATACTTCAGACCTGCCAGGTAATCCTCCGCGCCTGTTCGTGTGAAGACTCCACGGCCTCCGATGAAAACCGTCAGCGTCCGGGCTCGTGGGTTCCGGCCCAGGAGCCATCGTGGCAGGATCCCGGAGGCGCCTGGCAGAGCGCCGGCGTGGAACAAGGCGACCTGTTCCACGGCGCTGGCCTCCTGGAGGGCACGGACATCAGCCGGTCCGCCGACGTCGACATAACTCGCTCCAGCGGCCAGCACGGTTGACGCCGTGGTCAAGGCCCGGTCGTGCGAAGGGCCGGTCGCGTCGACGACGACGTCGAGGCCGTCGGCGAGACGCGCGAGGGAGTCCTGGTCCCGCACGTCACAGGCACACGTCGTGATTCGCGCCCGAGAAGCAGCCTTGGATGCCCCAACTGGTGCCTGGATCGCTTCGGGTCGCCGCGCCGCGAGCCTGAATTCCGTCGCCCGTTCAGGATCGACGGGGGTCCGCAGCAGAGCTTCAGCGATGTGCTGGCCGATATCGCCGCTGGCGCCGAGAATCCCAATACCAATGTGGTTCACAGCATTCCTTCTTCCTGTGTGTCCTCTCCTGCCGTGGAGATGGCTGCATCAATCCGTTGCGCGACGGCAGCCAGCATGGGACGGGCGAAGAGCTCCCGCATCGCGATGGTGATGCCGTAGCGTCGCTGAACGGCCGCAATGAACTTGGTCGCCCGCAGACTGTCCCCTCCCAGTTCGAAGAAACTGTCCGAGCGGTCCCGCGGGGCTGTTTGGAGCAGCTGGGACCAGAACAGAGCAACCTCGCTCTCAGTTCCGGAGCGGATCGGTCCGGCCTGGTTGTTCAGGTCTTGTGGCCGCGTCCGTTGAGGGGAGCCATCCAGACCGCGCTCGGCATGGATCAGCACAGCCGGCGTGGGACCGACCGGCGTGCTCTCGACCAGCAGTAGGCCGGCGGCGTTGAGCAACCGTCGCCACGTGGCCTCGTCCCGGGTGGGTTCATCGATCGGTTCACCGGTGGCGTCGGTGAAACCATTCTCCAGCAAACCTGCGATCAGCAGCCCCAGGGGCGAGAGCTCGGTGTTCTCCACCGCGATCAGGACTCCCCCGGGCCGCAGCAACGCCGCTGCCGTTCCCACGGCATCCTGCGGATCCGCCCATCGGTGCAGACTGCCTACGGCGAGCACCACATCAAATGATGCATCCCCGGTATATGGACGGCCCGCCTGGAGGACGGTGACGGCGGCACCGGCCCGGTCCAGGACGGTGTCCAGGTGAGAGTTCTCCCGGCTCGCCCCACCGAGGTCGGCCACTTCCAGAGATCGTGGAAGTCGACTGGCCCGGTCGAGTAGCAGGTCACCCATCCGCTGCCAGACCGGCATTAGACCGGGTTCCGCGGCAGCGAGACGACCGGGCCGCAGGCCGGGAACGGTCAGGAGGTCGGTCGAGGGCACCTCCCCGGTGAGCACCCGACGTACGAGTGGCGCGTGCAGGGTGAGTGTCGCGACCATGTCCTTGATCGGTTGTTCCCAGGAATGCGTTCCCGTTCCGGAAACGGAATGGACCTTCTCCTCAGCCCTGAGGAGGCCTTCGCCCACCGTCAGGATCCCCCGGTCTTCCAGCCAACGACACCAGGTGGCGAGCAGGCCATGGACCTCTGGGGCCATCTGCAGCTGCGTCCACCACTGTTCCGGACGCATCCCTTCACCAGGTAGTTCCTCTAGACGCAGCCACTGCTTCAGAAGAGCGATGGCCGCTGTTTCCTCCTGCTCCCGTCTTTCCCGCCACCGCGCCCGAAGATCGTCGGGAGCAGTTGAAGCCTTGTCGGCACCGAGACCATCGAGATCACTCGGCAACGGGTCGGTCCATCGCGAGGACATTCCCGGTTCGGCCAGATACCGCAGGAAATGCCGAGCAAGGCCAGCCACAGTTGGAAAATAAACGATGTCGCGCCCCTCGATGTGCTCATCGCTGAGTCCCAGTGCGATCGAATGGCCCCGGAACCTGATGAACCAGGGCAGATGCACGGCCTGGTCATCTCCCAGCTCGACGACTTGTTCGTCGGCAACGTCCCGGGTACGCAGGTCACTTTCGAGGTTCGTCTCGAGCAGCTGCGCGAGGAGCGAGGAGTCATGGTCGGATGGTGCGAGCTGCACCAACGTCCGCGATCCCCGTCTCCGGGCAACCGGACCATTGATGTCGCCGACGGCCCTGAGCGCACGAGCCACGATGACAGCGGCAACCGAGAGGACGGAGCGTCCCAGCGGCTGAACCAATACTTCGAGCGTTCCAGTCGTTGCCTCGTCGGCTATGCACATTTCGTCCTGTCGTTGCTCACCGTTTTGCATGATGTGATGCTCGGTCATGGGGTCACGCTTCTTCCGTCGAAGTGAGAGTGGTGATGTGGAGCAGCTCATGGGCGAGCTGGACATCGGGACTGGCCAGGTAGAAGTGCCCACCGCGGGCAACCACGACCTCGATGTCCCTGCGGGACACCTCCTGCCACTCGGGCATCAGGAACGCATCGACCTCGGTGTCCTGGTCACCAACAATCACCCGTACCTCCTCGACACGGATCCGGCTGGGGCGGTAGGTGCTGAGCATTTCGTAATCGGACCGGACGACCGGGAGGAAGAACGATCGAAGTTCCGGATTCTCCCAGATCGGGGCCGAGTCCGGATTCTGGCGGAGTACATCGGCGACGATGTCATCATCGGTTCCGTTTCCCGGCATCATTGAACGTGCGAGACGGTGCGGAAGTGGTGGGTTCTGCCCGGAGACGACGACGATCGTTCGTGGCGAAGCGGCAAGGGCGCTCAGCGCGGCGGCGGTTTCGTAGGCGACGAAGGCACCGAGCGAGTGGCCAACCAGGATCAGGGGCGTGTCGTCGATGCTGTACTGCGCCATTAGCTCGTCCGCCACAAGGGCGCTGAGACGGGCAATGTCGGTGACCGGCGTGGCGTCGACGAGATGGTCTCGTCCGGGATAGGTGACCCCGAACACCTGGTGCTGTGGCATGGCCGCAGCGAGGTGCGTGAAGAATCGGGGGGAGCCTCCTGCGTGCGGGAAGAAGATGACGGTGTGGCCGGTTCGTGGGCCGGTGAACAGCGGCGTGATCAGCCTCATGCGGTCTCCGCCCCCTTTTCGTCGTCATCCGCCATGGCGAGCACGCGTCCGATGAAATCGGTGAATGCCATTTCGATGAAGTCCTCGGAGATCACCTGATGCGGATGGTCCCACCGCAGCTCGATCCCGTTCTGCTGCGTGGGCATGACCTGACAGTCGATGAGCACAGCCGGTGTACGGGTGTGCGTCCACGTGGTTCGCACGGCGCCTCCCGCGAGGTCCTCCGCCAAGGGCGAGCCCAGCAGACTGGTGAACACGACGGGATAGCGTTGACGTTGGGTACTGGCACCGACAGCGACCATCCCAGCATGGGCAATCGCCCTTCCCAACTGGGCGTGGATCTCGCGGAGGTCCATGTCGGATCCGCACTCGCACAGCGCGAGATCACTGAACTGCCCGAGAGCTTCCGGCGCATCAGTCGGACGGCCGGCCGCGGGAATGTTGATGGTGACCCTCTGTTGACCGGTCGCGACAGCCAGAGCAGTGCCGTAGGCGCGCAAGAAAACGCTGTTCAACGTGACACCGTACCTGCGCGCAACGCCTCGCAGTTTCCGAACGGTCGCGGCATCGACCACATGACCGCGGGAGCCGAACACAACCTCGGACTTGGGAATCTCCCCTGCCGGGATGCGTGGAACGGTTGGCGCTGGGATGGTGGCCTCGGTTGACGCCTGGTTCTGCGCGAGGGCATACCGTCGGAACGCACCGATGTCCTGGGCCGGACCCACTGCGTCGACGTCGCCAATGGCGATCGCGGCAAGGTCACGCAGGACTGCTGCGACACTCAGCGAGTCGAGGGCGAGATAGTTGAAGACGAGCCCGAGCTCATCCGGGCGGTTCCGTCGGACAAACCCCCGCACGGCAGGCGCGGATCCGGCATCGACGCTGGTGCGACACAGGAGGTCCCGGAACTGCGCATCCGTGAGGGGGAAGGGAATTTCAGCGAACTCTGGAACGGCGGAGCCAACCACACGCTGCCGCCAGTCCTCGCAGCGCACAAGGCGCAACGCCTCATGACGCGCCACGACCTCGCGGAGCGCCTGTTCCCAGCGGGTGGTTGTCGTGGGATCGTCGCTCGCGACAATCACCGCAACGCAGGGGCTGGTGCGAACCACCCCGGGAATCCCGTCAGACCCGAGGGCGTAGGCCAATTGCAGAGGGGTCAGGTCAAAGGCATCCTCATCCTCCAGATCCGGTTCGGGGACGGACTCGTCCTCGGTTTCCCTCAACGTGCAATTGCGCTGGAATTCATCGAACTTGGGATACCGGAAGAGTGTCGCCACGGATGCGTCAACTCCTGAAGCCCGGAGGGCGGAGCAGACCCTGGCCCCGGTGAGGCTGTCGCCTCCGAGCGCAAAGAAATCCGCGTCATCGGTGATGGTCACCGAGTCATCACGCATGCTGAGCTCGTGCCGCCACACCCAGCGACACCACTCGGTGAATCCGAGGGAGGACAGCGATACGCCTTGAGCCGCTGCGCTGTCGCGCCAGTCGGGGCGGTGCGCCGGCGTGGTCTCTATCGCGGGGGACGGATCGTTCTCCACGTCCTGCCGACAGGTATCGGCAAAGGCGGCGAGAACAGGGGCACGGAAGAGATTCGAAAGTTCAGCCCGTAGCCCGGTTTCACGCAGCTGAGCACACATCCGGGTGGCCGCCAGCGAGTTACCCCCCAGGGCAAAGAAGTTGCTGCCTGCATCAACCGGACATCCCAGCACATGTTCCCAGGAGTCCGCGACCACCGACTGGACGGAGTCATCGGTGTGCCCGGTTGTGGGACGTTCTTCCTGCCCCTGCTCAACCAGGGACGCGGTGACAGCACGGTCGACCTTGCCGTTCGCGGTCACGGGAAGTTCGTCGGCCGGACGGAACACGGCGGGGACCATGTACCAGGGAAGATGCGATGCGAGATAGGAGGACAGTTCCGAGAACTCCGGGGGGTGACGGTGATCGACAGGAACGTACAGCGCTCCCAGGGCCGACCGGTCACGGATCGGCACCACCGCAGCCACGTCGACACCAGGATGCTCGCAGAGGCGGGCTTCCACCTCACCGCATTCGATCCTGTGCCCACGGATCTTCACCTGCGTGTCCTTGCGTCCGACGATGAAGAGCAGCCCGTCACGCCACATGCCCAGGTCACCGGTCCGGTACCAGCGCTGTCCATCCGCATCGTCGACGAATGCGGCCGAGGTGTGCTCGGGATCCCGGTGGTACCCCCGTGCCAGTCCGACCCCTCCGATCATGAGTTCACCCACACACTCGTCGGGCCTGTCATGACCGTTCGCATCGACCACGCGATATTTCTGCCCGGTCAGTGGTTTCCCATAGGGAATTGACGGCCAGTCTGCCCCCAGGTCAGTCGCGTCGTTGACGATGAACTCGTTCGACCAGATACTCGCCTCGGTGGCTCCTCCCATGGCGACGAGAACCGAGCCGGGTGACATGGCACGCGACCGGGCGGGTAGGTCCAACGGAATCCTGTCACCAGAGATCAGGAACGCGCGCAGGCTCGGCAGGGACTCGTTGGCGGCAGTTAGCATTTCCAGAAGCATCGGCACCGAGTTCCAGATGGTCGCCCCGGAACGACGAACAACCTCACCCCAGCGGAAGGGGTCCCGCGTCTCGGAGTCGTCAACCATGACCAGGCGGCCTCCAGCGCTGAGGGTGCCGAAGATGTCATAGACGCTCAGGTCGAAGTCGATGCCCGACACCCCGAGGATGACATCGCCGGGACCGATGTGGTTGCGTGTGTTGACGTCCGTGATTGTGTTGGCTGCCGCGGCGTGCGTGATCGCGACTCCTTTGGGTTCACCGGTCGACCCCGACGTGTAGATGACATAGGCGAGATCATCCGTGCTCACCGGGACGGGCCTCTCCAGCGGCGGCGCATCCTCGCCGCCGAGGAAGTCCGGGGTGACCAGGAGCGACCACTGGCTGCGTTCCCGGATCCGTTCGAGTCTCGCCTGTGGCGCCCCGGGACCGATCGGTAGATAGGCGCATCCCGCGTACAGGATGCCGAGAATCGCGACGACCTGGTCGATACCGCGCGGGAGCTGTACAGCGACGAGACCTCCCGGTTGCACCAGCCGTGAGATTCTTCCTCCGAACGCCAGAGCACGACGGTCGAGTTCCGCATAACTCAACCCGGATTCCACATCGGGTGTGTTGTGCATGTATCGACGGGATTCTTCGATCGCAATCGATGCCGGCCGTTTCCCGACCTGCTCGCGGAATTCGTCATGAATGAGCCGTGGTGCGGTCGGCGGGGTCGAGTTCAATAGTTCGCGAGCATTCACCTGAGAACGGGGTAGATACGTGTGAGGGCGCCCCGACTCAACAACCTCCTCGAGGTTCTGGAGGAACAGTTCGAATATCGCCTCGGCGATGTGAAGTGGTATCGCGGCGGTTCTGACGTCAAAGGCCACGTCAATGGTGTCCTCATCCAGCCGCAGCAGACGGCAGTCGATGGCGCTCTGCGGTGTCTGGCCCCAGATGCACGGCCGCCCCAGAACCTCGTGGACCAGTGGGGAGAAAATCGTCAGCTCGGTGGCGTAGGTGAACACACACCGGGATGCTGCGACGGGCGAACCAGCAGCTTGCGCATCCCGCATCTCCGTCATCGCGTCCCGGCTCTCAGCGAGCCGGCGGCGCAGATCCGCGGCGACAAGCTGCAGTTCCTGCTCAAAACCAGCGGCGGCAACGGCACGATGCGCGTAGGCCACCGTACGGTCTGCGACGATGTCACCGGTTCTGCGAATGTCCAGGGCTGCCAGGGTCACACAGAAGTTGTCGTTGGCAGACCAGCGGCGCAGTGCGCCCTCGTACACGGTGAGGACCAGGGCCGCGGGGGAAACGCCGTACTCCTTGGCCCTGGACAGAAGTCCTTTCCACTTTTGTTGTGAAATCCCACGCCGGAACGTGGTGAGCTCCACGTCATCAGTAGCGATCTCACGCAGGCCGCTGAGCTCCGGGCCGGGCAGCAGTGGCGAGGAATCACCCTTGCGCCGAGAAACGTGATGTTTCCCGGCAGCCGCCTGCAGCGCGGCTCGGACCGCCCCAACCGTTTCAAGGGGCTCGTACTGGTCCGGAATGGTCCCGTTGTAAAGGACTGCCAGTTCATGCAGGATGACCCCGAGCGCCGCAGCATCGATGGACGCCAGTGAGAAAACCAGGTGGAGCACCTGGTCACCTTCGCCCGCCGTGCTGAGGGCAACGCCCCAGTCGGCGCCCTTGCCGATGTCGATCGTGGATTGCATGAGCCGGTGGCGGATCTCCTCTCTCCCACGGTCCGGGTCCGCCCCTACATCGCGGACCACAACCCGGGGCGCAGACACATGACTGTCTTTGAGCAATGCCTCGTCCCCGAGCACGAATCTGCACCGCAAGGCTGCGTGATGATGCACCCGATCAACGGCTCGCTGCAGACGGTCCGCGTCGAGACATCGCCCGCGGAACTCGAGATAGGTGAGGCACTCCACCCCACCCAGCGGGAGTTCGGGCATGCGTCCCACGGTGTAGGCCTGCTGCAGTGGCGTCATCGCCACCCCGGATCGGCTCGGCACGCCGAGCGTCTGATCGGTCATCGACAACCTCGTCTCAACTCGTCAGTGAGGTAAACCTTACAAACCGAGGAACGTAATAAGTCGTCATCATGTTGCGTAATTAACTTCCGCTCAGACTTGGTGCCGATCGGACAAGAACACGGTTTCCCACCCCGCCGCGACCGGTCAACCACAAGCCCAGATGCGTCGATGTGCCAGTCGAACTCACTCCATGAGGCTCATTCACGGGCGGCACGTCGACCAGCAAAACCCCTAGTCAGAGCGCGGCTAAGATGGCTGTGAACAAGCCTCCATGGCCCCCGTCTGTGCCATCATCTTCATGTGAGGAAACGCCTTTCGCACCTGATACCGTTGGTTCTGGTTGGCGACCGCACGGTTTCCTGCCCCAGCCCCCGGAATAAGTAGGGTGGGACATGATTTTTCTGCTCCACATCCTGTTGTCGCTTCTACTCCAGACGACCGGTCCCTTCCCGACCCCGCCGGTACCGCCCCCCGTTGACGAGACGACTCAAAACATCACCCTCCGGGTGGGGGAGGCGCAGACGATCAGCCTCGGCGAGGTCAACCTGTCGCTTGCCTACCGTTACAGGGCCAGCGGCGCCGATGACTCGGTGGTCACCAGCTCATTCGAGAACCGCCCCACCGGAAAGACGAACGGCCCCGGCCCCATGCCCGGTTACGCCCCGGCAGAGGCGTTATTGACCCTGACCGGGGTTTCCCCGGGAACCACGACCATGACGGTCAGGAACTGCGAACCCGACGGCATCACTTGCAACGACGCCACGCGCACCTACGCCATCACCGTCACCTGAGTGGCCGTCGCGATCCGCTCGTTCTACTCGTCGTGCTGGACGACCTCGAATCCCAGCAGCTCGATGGACATTCCGCGGCGTTCGTCGTCGGCGTGGGCGCTCGTGTCGCGACCCGCCACCCAGGCGTCGTAGTGTTCGCGGGTGTCCCAGCGGGTGACGACGAAGTAACGGTCCTCACCGAACCGGGGACGCAGCAACTCGAAACCCTCGAACCCCTCGGCCGCGTCCACCGCGCGTCTGCGGGCCGCGAACCGTTTCTCGATCTCCGGTCCCGCGCCCTCGGGGATCCTCAGCGCGGTGATGTTCACGAACGTCATGGCATCCTCCTGAACCAACAGTGAGGCGATCCTAACCCGCTCCCCCGTCATTCCGGGCCTCGGCAGAACGATGGGCGAGCGGAATGCTCACCCACGTCTTCTCCCCATCCTCCCCACCGCGAACAAGGGTGGTGCCGAACCTGGCGACCCGGTCCGACAGACTCTGAGCGGATGCCCGGGGCGGCACCCACGTGGCCGAGACCCCACAGGCGTCGGCCATCCCGGCCAGCACCCTGCCCGGGAGCGTGACCGTCCGGCGCTCGGTCGAGTCTCCGATGGTGATCACCCGCCGGGCAGCTCGGAGAACTTTCAGCGTACGCTGCGGGGCGACCCGGTCCGCCCCATCGACGATCACCCACCCGAGACCCTCGGGACCGAACTCACCGAACATCTCCGTAAACCCCTCGCGGGTGGTGGCGACCACCGGCACCGCCAGGAAGAAGAGCTGCCAGGCAGCCCGTATCTTCTCGGGTTCCAGATCATCCGGGATCCTCCCGGCCACGACATCGACGGCGGTGCCCAACGCACCGACCATACGGACAGCCGTGCCGGACAGGAAGTCCTCGTGGAGCCGCATCGCGGCCAGGAAGAGTTCGGAGCGGGCGGTCTCCAGTTCGGCCTCCAACCACGGAGCGTTGAGTTCGCGCCTCTGCCCCACCCACTGCTCATCGGGGTAGCTCTCGCCGAGTCGTCTCCGGTTCTTCTTGATCTCGCGGCGCAGCTGGTCCAGTTCGGCCCCGATGCTTTCCAGCTCCGGTTCCATCTCGACCTGCTCCATCCGCAGTTTCTCGAACCGGTCCCTGAGCTTCTCACCGCGTTCAAGTATCCGCTGGTATTCCTGCTCCGCCTCATGAAGCTCGGTTGCCGCCACGTCGTGCTGCTTCCGCCATTCCCGGGTGGCGTTGCCGAGGGTGAACACGAACTCGGTCGCGCCGGGTTTGAACGCGAGCGTCCTGTAGTGCTCGGTGGTGGTTTCCGCGACCCGCTGCCTCGCCCGCTCCTCCGCCTCATCGTTTGCCGTCATCTCGGATTCGACGACGGCAAGTTCCTTTTCGACCTCCGGTGCGCGTGCCAGCAGGAGACGTTCGCGTTCCACCAGCTCCTGATGGCTCAGCATCGCGTCACGGGCATCGATCATCGCCCGGGTCAGGCGTTTCACCTTCTTCTCGGCCTGGTGGAAGTCGTGTTTGGCCAGCCACCAGCTCTGGTGGGAGGCCTTGCCGTCACGCCAGTCCCGCAGTTTGCCAAGCATCCTGGTGGAACCGGCCTCCCGGTCGCCGAGGCCCGGTTTGTCGAACCAGTACTCGGACCTGAACGCCTCCCGGGCTTCCTTGTCCCCCAGCCGGGCCGCGACCATGCCCCAGGCTCCCCCGGCCCTCCGGTCCTCACCGGTTGTTCCCCCGCCACGAATCGCGGTCGCTATGTCGGCGAAGTAGTCCGCCGATTCCCGCCACGGCCGTCCCAGGGCCTCCCGGCCCGTGAGTTCCGCGGCGAATCCCGCGGCGGCCTCGTCGTTTTCGGAGATCACCACCGTCTCGAATCCGCAGAACTCCTCACGCAGCTGCAGGACGACGCGCTGGAATCCCTTCGCGTCCTTCCAGCCGTGCTCCTCGGCGGTGAACGCCTCCATCGGGTGCGACAGCGACGCCAGACGCCGGGCGCGTTCCACGATGTTGCCTGCCAGGATGTCGCGCAACACGACGACCCTGTCCGCGTCGGCTCTCGCGTTGATGCCCATGAGACCCTGCCCGGGAGCCAGGTCGTCCAGGGCGCGGTTCGTCACGAACTGCTGCCTCAGGGTCGGCGACTGTTCCGGGTCGCGGGGCCACCGACCGACGGGAAGTCGTTCCGGCAGGGTCAGGGCATCGACCGCGTCGGGATGGTCGGCGATGTCCACCCGCCTGGCCTCGTCGAGTTCTTCGTCGCGTGTCAGGTAGGCGCTCAGCGCGGCACCCAGCCGTTCATCGGTCTCCAGTTCCGCGATCACGTCATCCAGTTCCACACGGAAGCAACTGTTCAAGAAATCGGGATCCGAGGTTTCCCGGCCCTGTTGATCATCGACCCACTGGCTTCTCACGACGATCCGGTCCATGGACAGTTCGCGGGCACCCTCGATGCCCCAGGTTTTCTGGACGATACGCAGCAGTTCCCGCAGGGAGTCGGTGTCGTGGGGTGGTGGTAGTTCTCCCTCGATGCTCGCGCGCCTGGCTCGTTCGAAGGAGTTGATGATCTCCTCCAACCGGGCCTGCGCGGCGCCGAACTCTTCGACCCATTCGGCCCCGGGGATCTGTCCGTGGGCGATTCTCCCGACGGCCCAGAGCGCCGACGACAGCACCGCTGATTCCGGAATGATCCTCCCGTCCTCGTCCAGGACCAGACCCACGCAGGCGCCCCTGCCCGCGGGACGCCCGGCATGTTCGGTCTCGTCCCCCGAGATTTTGCGGAGCCAGTCGTAGGTGTCCTTGAAGCGATACACCCCCAGGAAGACGAGGTGACGCCACGCCCCGGGCCCTCTTTCCCGCCCTCCCGATGAGGGCGTCAGCGCCTCCCAGGGCAACGGACTGGATGGGGTCCAGTCCGTTACCTGCTCGTTCCCGGCCCCTTCCGTCAAAGCGACCGGGCCGGGCATCTGCTGCGGGCTGAAAAGCTCCAGTAACCGCCAGAACGCGAGGATCCGGCGGCGCTCGTCATCAAGAAGGCCCGGCATGCCTACCATCTTGCCGTTCCCGCCCGTCAAACGCACTTGGCCACTTGTCCGACGACATACGGGATCAATCCGGCCGGGTGATCCGGCGGGCCGCCCGTACCACTGATTCCCGGCGCCTGGCACGCTCCGCTTCGGTGTCGGAACCGGTCAGCATGCGGGCCACCTGTGGCACGGAGGACCACCACCCCGCGAGTGACAGGATGAGGAAGATCATGTGATCCGCATCGATCTCCTCGGTGACGCTGCCTGCCCGCTGCCCTGCCTCGACGGCGGCCGTCTTGTCCCTGTACAGCGCCAGTCGCTGCTCGTCGTCGGGGTTTCCCGCATCGAAGGCGAGCCCTTCCCAGCGCAGCAGACGTTCAAGCTCCGGATGCTCCAGGTGATAGTCGTAGACCCGTCCCGCGTACTCCCCGACGTCCTCGGTGGCGAAGGATTCCACCGGCACCGCCTGCGCGACCTTGACGAGTTCGTCGCGAAGCACATGGGCGAACAGGTCGCGTTTGCCACCGAAGTAGTTGTAGATGCGTTCCTTGTTGACCCCGGCCACTCCCGCGATCCGCTCGATGGTGGTGCCGTCCAGCCCGTGGGCGGCGAATTCGGCGACAGCCGCGTCGAGGATGCGGCGTTTCGTCGCTTCTGTGTCCCAGGCCATGGCTCGTTCCCGCTTGCCGTGTCATTCCAACGCGAGGGTTGGTCTTTCGGAGCAACCGTACTACGCTCAATTCCAACGTAAACGTTGGAATTGAGGTGGATCATGTCACGCACACGCTCGGCCGCGACCGCCCCACCCCGGCAGGACACGGGGAACCGCAGTGGCAGCGAGTTCCCGGCGAGCCTCGGGGCGGTGACCGCGTTGGTCGTCACGGCCCTGGCGGTACTGTCCCAGCTCTACGCGGCGATTCCCCTGCTGACCCCGGTCGGGGAGGCGCTGGGCGGCAACGCGACCCTGGCTCTCTCGACCGGCTACGGGCTCTGCTACGCGGTCGGGTTCCTCCTGTGGGGACCAGTTGCGGATCGTTACGGTCGCCGACGGGTCATGCTCATCGGCTTGTGCCTTCTGGTGTCCGCGACCCTCGCGTGCGGGCTCACCACATCGCTTCCGGCCCTGGCCCTGGCTCGCGGGGCGCAGGGGCTGATGGCCTCCAGTTTTCCGCCGGTCGCGCTGGCCTACCTGAGTGAGGCGGTGGCTCCCCGGCACCGTGCAACGGCCATCGGGGCCATGTCCACCGCCTTCCTCGTGGCGGGGATCACCGGGCAGATCGGCGCGCAGGCCATCACCCAGCGGTTCGGTTGGCCATGGGTGTTCCTCGGCAGCACCTGCCTGCTCGCGATCTGCGCCCTGGCGGTCGCCTGGCTGACATGCGAGCACCACCGCGCCCGGGTCACCGGCGGCCCGGGAGAGCAGTTTCTCGCCATCGCCCGGCTCCTCGTCCGGGGTGACGTGTTGTGCCTGTGCGGCGCGCACCTGACGCTCCTGTTGTCGTTCGTCGCCATGTACACCGGCCTCGGCCTGCACCTGACGGCCTCAGGAGACGGTCCCGGGGCAGTGTTCCTGATCCGCCTGGCGGGCCTACCAGGCATGTTCGTGGCCTTGGCGGCGGGTCCGCTGGGGCGTCTCCTGGGAGGCGACGCAGGTCTCGCGCGGGCAGGATTCCTGATCGCCGCCGCGGGGCTCGTCGCGGAGGCGCTCACCCCCGGGTCGCTGCTCGGGTTGGGAGCGGCCAGCCTCCTTTTCGTCGTCGGGATCGCACTGGCGGTACCGGCCATGATCAACCTGTTCGGACAGGCCGCGGCACCTCGGCGGGGAAGCGGCATGGCGGTCAACGGTTTCATCCTGTTCATCGGCGCCAGTCTCGGCCCGGTCCTCGCGACCGCTGGCCTCGGTTTCCCGATCCTGCTGCTCATTCTTGCGATGCTCCTGGGGACGGCTGCCGCTCTCGTGACTTTTTCCGCACACCTGGTCTCCCGGAGGAACGAGGTCGTCGCATGAAACGGGTGCTCGTGCTGGGCGCGACGGGCCGTTCCGGTTCCGCCGTGATCTCCCACCTGTCCGGCCGGGTGGAGATCGTCGCCGGGCTGCGCACGGACGTTGATCGCAGCCGCCTCCCCGGGGACGCCGGCATCACCGGAACCGCACTGGTCGACCTGACATCGATCGCAACCCTGAAACGGGCGATGCGCGGCATGGATGCCGTGGTGAACGCGATCCGGCTCCGGGAGGACATTCCCGCCACGGCTCTGGTCGATCTCCACCACCTCATCCTCGGCGCGGCCCCGCGGCAGTGTCCGGGTGGGGAAGGTCGGGGACTGCCAGAACCTC
>CAJPNZ010000036.1 GCA_905372155.1 Propionibacteriaceae bacterium | reverse complement strand
ACACCGCAGCCCGAACCCAGCTCGCGACGACTTGACAAACATAGGAGATTCAACGAACTCATCGAACTCCACCAACGCGTCGCCCGCGGATCCCGCAACCGCGACCACTACCGGCTACGCATGCTGCTCATCGGCGGCGGACTCACGCACCCCCACCTCAGGTAGGACAGAGTGCGGTAACTCGACCTCTGCTCGCTTGGGCTTTACTCCATTCGCATGCTAACTGCGGTCTGGGCGGCTGCATTAGCCTCCCGGATGCGGTCAGTGAGATCGGAGTAAAACTCATCGTAGGGGTCCTTGATTCCCCAGCCTCGGCCCAGGTTTTCGATGTATCCGCACCAGTGCCAGCCGATGATCCAAGGCTCGGCCATTACTCTGGCAAGACCTTGTGCATAGTCCTCGCCACGCTCAGCATGCGTCTGCATGTCGCTCGTGCGGTGCGGGTTCATCTCAGTGGGGACCCAGTTTCCGATATCGGCGATCACCACGGGTTTGTCCGTGATGTCATGCCACTGACGGAGGTCGGAGATCATCTTCGTGTACTCAGCCTCAGCCTTCCCAGTGAAGTACTGAACCGAGAGCACATCGACGAACGGCGCCATGGCGCGCAGAACAGTCTCGGGAATTCCCTTGTTGCCGTTGTAGCGGTCGCCGAGGATAAGGTGGTTTGGATCGTATCGGCGGATCGCTTCAGTCACGGTCTTGTAGTACTGCGTGGCCACATCGAAGAGCTTCGCGTCGTGTTCTTCGGGCGACAGGCCTTCGAAGCCAGGCCAGAAACGACCAGAAGCGTGGGGCAGCCAAGCGGGAATATCAACCAAGAAATACCCGATCAGGTTCCGGCTGTTCTTGTGGTCGGATGTCATGCGCCGTGCGATCCAGTCTGCATACTTTTGGAAATCTTCGCTGTATACGTCACGAAATGCTGGGTGACCGTTCCAGTCCTCGATTTCCTGCACCCGGATCTGCACCACGTAGGGCATGCCGGCGTCGAGCAGGAGCTCATCGGGCCAGGGCGACGAGTGGCCGAGGTCGATGGGATCCCCGAACCAGTCCAGAGCCTTGCCCCAGTCTCCGCTGATGTATTGTCCGGTCCATCCGATGGTGTTGAAATTGAGATCTTCAAGATCTCGGACAACACCCTTCGCCCAGTTCCTACGGGTGCCGTATTTCCGGTCGAACACGTCCACGTTGTGTGGATAGCGCAGGTCGCTGTCATCGAGGTGGTTCAGCGCGAGAGATACGAAGGGCTCGCCAAACGGATCTACGAATGCCCAACCACCTGACTTGCTCTGTTGCACTCGAAAGTAGCCTGCATCCTCGGAAGCGTAGTTCTTTCCCATGACTGTTCTCCTTGTAGAGGGTTAGACATTGAGGCTTATGCACAGGCGACGCGTCGACCAGCGAAACCCCTAGTCAGAGCGCACTTGAGGATGGCCGTGAATAAGCCTCATTGCTTGCGATGCGAAACATCAGCGCGAATCGCGCGATACCGTCAGTCTCCACGACCGAGGAAGTCGAGGTAGGCGGCCGCGAGACCTTCGGGATCCTCTTCCGCGAGCTGGTGCCCCCACGGAAGAATTACGGCGCTCACATCCTCGGCGAGCTCGCGCATCTGCCGTTCGTTGTCTGCCCCAATGAAGTACTCACTGCCCACCGCAAGTACCGGCATCTTGAGTTTGGTCTTGGCAGCTTCTCGGTTCTGGTCAGCATCGTCCAGCGTTGCGCGATAGATCTCGCACATGCTTCGAATGCCGCCAGGTGCAGAGTAACAACGCACGTATTCATCCAGTGCATCCGGGGTGATTGCTTGAGGATTGTGCGTCTCGTGCTTCATGAAATAGTTGAAGTACTCCCTCTCCCTGCCCGTGATGAGCATTTCAGGGAAATTCGGAACACTGTAGAAGTTGATATGCCAAAGCCAGACGTAAGTGCTGACGTTCTCTCGCGTGAGGAAAGAATAATCCTCAAGGCCAAACCCCGGAAGGATCATTTCCTGGAAGATCAGCTTCTTGACACGTTCCGGGTACTGCGCGGCCAGTTGATAGGCGGCGGCGGCGCCCCAATCCTCACCCGCAATGAGAAACTCTTCGTACCCCAAATGGGTGGCCAGCTGCGCGATGTCCTCTGCCATGTTCTTCATGTCGAAGCCGCCCGGTGGGCGCTCTGAGTCGCCAAGACCGCGGAGATCCGGCGCGATGACAGTGTAGTACGGCGTGAGGAGGGGAATCACTCGGCGCCAGTGATAGGAAGTCTTCGGCACCCCGTGCAGCAGGAACAGTGGTTCGCCTTCGCCCGCCGCGGAATAGTGGAGCCGTACTCCATTGACGAGTGCGCGGCCGTGCTTAGCGGGAACTCCATTGTGGTCAGCAATGATCTCCATGGGCTATCTCCTTTGATAGTGTATTTACACGTTGCTTTTGCAACAGTGAGTTTTGATCAGAATACTGCGGGCCCCTCCTTGGTGTCAAGTGGTGGAAGCAACGAGTAGGCGTTCGTATGTTTCGCGTGGGGTGAGCCATCCCAAGGCTGCTCTGGGGCGTTCATTGATCTCTTCGGCGGCGGTTTTGAGGGGTCATTGCAACAGTAGGTGTGGAGTGCTACACAGAAATGTCACAAGTCGGGTCACATCCATCGCGGCGCATGCCTCCGGGATCAGGATTCCTTTCTTGGCCCTGGGCCGAGAGCGCTCATGGGTGACCCCAAGCATTTGAGCCCACCAAATACATTCAAACCACCTTCAGTCTCTCTACGAGTTTCTCGAACGTGGAGTGCTTTTTGGTGCCGAGCAGCCGGTAGGCCTCTCGGTAGCTGGTGGACCCTTCCAGGGTGTCGGAGATCACCGCCCGGGCGAACTCTCGGCTCAGCCGTATGGGCTGCGTGTTGTAGTAGTCACCACCCCCGCTGGTCCTCGCACCACAACTCGGCCGCCTCTCCGTCCTTAGCCGTCAGCGCCGCATCGGACAGGGCGCTGCGGGGGCGTCCGCCCGGGCTGGTGTTCACCAGCCCGGGCGGACGCCGAGGGGTCAGCGTTGGCTGATGGAGAAGGCCTCCCCCAGCTTGGCCCGTGCCGACCGTTTGTCGGAAGCGGCCAGAAACTCCCGGGCGGCATCCAGCGTCGCGTCGACCACCAAGCCAACCTTGCCTTCGCGGCCCTCCGCGAAGGTCACGAGACGTTCGACGACCTCGGCCCGAGCACCGTGGATGTCGACAAGACTCGGGTCGGCGGTTCCGATCGAAACGATCTTGAGGTCGGCGTCGAATGTGAGGATCAGGCTGGCCCACAAGCTCTGATCGTGATGGACGGCGAGCACGACGGTCGAATTGGGTTCGACCATTGCTTTGATGGCCGTCTCGACCTGCTCGTAGGTGGCTCCGAGGCGCCATTGGAGGCCAAGCGTCTCTCGCGCGGGCTGGGGATAGGTGACGATCGAGTCAGCGTAGTCGTCCAGGAGCGCATAGGTCCGGTGGACGAACACGTCCAGGTCTTCGTCGGCGGTCCAGGCGTTCTGGAAGGCAGAGAAGTATTCGTCGGCCGCATCGCGCTCAAGGATGAGCACGAAATCGGTTCCTGCCGCGTTTGCCTCGTAGAGCGAACGGGCGGCCTCCGACAGGTCATCGACTCGTTGGGGGGCACCGATGACGGGTTTTCCCGTCGTGTGCACGCACTTGACGACCTCGCCCTTCTCAAGCATGACGATGAGGCGCTTGGCCTCCTTCGCGGATCGCAGAACCAAGTTCTGGGCGTTCCGCCACTGGTCGACATCGATATCGGCCATGAGAACATCACCGTGAAGCATAGTTGTCTCCTTTCAGGA
This sequence comes from Propionibacteriaceae bacterium, assembly GCA_905372155.1. GTDB lineage: Bacteria > Actinomycetota > Actinomycetes > Propionibacteriales > Propionibacteriaceae > Arachnia. The sequence goes on along the minus strand of CAJPNZ010000036.1, from coordinate 22,156 downwards.
AAGCCGGCAGTCGTAGATGTGAATGGAATAGGGCGCCATGGATGCCCTAATCGTCTCGTTGTCGGTGTGGCCTTCGGTTCCGGCCCAGAGCTCCTGGACCGAGGAGAGGCTGTGCCCGAGGGAGACACTCGCGTGAACCGTCCGGCTGGTCGGGTTCACAACGAACACGACCCGCCGAGCCGGATCTGTGTTGTCGACATGCACGATCACGTCGAGCTCCGGGTCGTTCTTCAGCACCGCGGGGACCGCGGCGTCGACACAGGCGCGGTGGACAGCCTGGGCGACTTCGTCCTTCGTCGCGACGAGGACGATACCGCTGGCACCCGCGGCGATGGCGTCGGCCAGGATGGTGCAGGGTCGCATCAGGCTGTCGAAGCGAGGAGCCCGCGGACCCATGACGACCACACCACCCGCGGCGGCGTAGTCGACGAGCGACTGTTGCAGCGTGGCATCCAGGTAGTCGAGGGTGGTCAGGACGACCACCTTGTGCGCGCCCCAGCGCTTGGGATCGAGCGAGGTGTCCGAGAGCAAGAAGTCATGGTTACCGCTGTTCAGCGCCGTGTAGAAAGCCCCGAACCATTCCGACTTCTCCAGCTGGGGAGCCTTGTCGAAGCCGAGCGTATGCTCGCTGATGGTGAGCGGGCCGGCGTATTCGGAGAAGCCCGAGGGGGTCTCGAGGAAGTCGCCGGGGAAGGACACCAGGACGCTGGCGGCCTCCAGGCGGTCGTACTCGCGGTTTGCCAGCAGCAGCACGGATGCGTCCCGGCGCAGATCGCCGAATCGCCCATCGAGTTGCATCCTGTTGGCCGCGCCAAACATCTCGGCGTGGTCCTCACGGACTCGGCCATCGCGACGGATCGGCGAGTCGAGCCACCGGTCCCGCTCCACGAGCATGTAGCGGCTGAAGCCTTTGATGCCCTGGGCCAGGGCAGCCTTCGTGACGAATTCCTCGTCATAGAGGTTTCCCGGATGCAAATACCATGGCCACACTCCGGCGATGAACTCCGGGATGTATGGGTAGCGGCTGGTGCCAACCACATAGCTGCCCACGGTCTTGACGTGGGAATAGAGCTCCTTGCGGGAATAGATGTCAAACCCGACGAAATCGAGCTTCTCCTCCAGCTTGGCGATGTTGAACGGCGTGGTGAACCCCGAGGCTGCGCCGCCAGGGCCGAGAGGGTGCGGGTAGTTGTGGAACAGGGCGATGGTGTCAAGGCCACGTTCCCTCATCATGTCCGCAAGACGCGCCATGGAATCGATCAGGTAGTTCTCCCGGTACTCAATCCAGTCCGCATAGCGGGGAATCTCGGACGCTTTGGTGGCCTCGAAACGGCGGGGAGCGTCCACCTCGGCCATCGTCGCCGCAGTTGTCCCGTGAGCCTCGTTGATCGTCTCCAGTGAGCCGTACTTGTTGGACAGGAACGCTCGGTAGTTGCGCAGCGACGCGTCGCTGAAGTCGGCGGCATAGGCGTTGATGCAGAAGAAGTAAGCCATCTCGTTGTCGACCTGCGCTGCCACGATGCCTCCCTTCGGGTGCGCGTGGCGTGCCAGGATCTCGCAGATGGCGTCGTACCAGAGCGCTGTCTCATCGAAGAACTCGTCCTCGGCGTAGTTGAGCGCCGGGATAGGTTTGGGCACCTGGGTGAGCACCGTCCGCGCACCCTTGGCGTTGCGGGCCTGCAGTCGTTCGTTCTCCAGGATTCGTTTGGGGTAGCCGAACCAGGTCAGTTCGGAGTTGATCTGGGGGCCGGGGCGGACGACGATCGCGAAGCCTTTGCTCTCGCACAGGGTCAGGAACGCATCGATGTCCTTGTTCCCCGAGAAGTCGAATTCGCCCTTCGACACCTCGTGGATCTCCCACGGGATGTAGATGGAGATCATGTTGAACCCCATCGACTTGACGGACTCCAGGATCGAGTCCCATTTGTTCCGATCGAGCCGCCAATAGTGGACGGCGCCGCCATACAGATTGCGCTGCTCACCGTTGATGAGGAATCGGCCCCCATCCACCGTGATGTCGCGCCCATGGGTCTTACTCATGTCACTTCCTTTCGTTGATGTTGGTTACTTCTGGCGTGCCAGCGCGACGGCCAGCACGATGATGAGTCCGCGGATAATCTGCTGCTGGCTGGTATCGAGCCCAGCCAGGATCAGGCCGTAGTTGATGGTGGCCATCAGCAGGGCACCAAAGAACGTGCCGATTACCGAACCACGTCCGCCCGACAGCGCCGTTCCGCCCAGGATGACGGCTGCGATGGCATTCATCTCGTCGCCTTGGCCCCACTGGAAGCGCCCGGACTGTAGGCGGCCGGCGTAGAGCATGCCTGCCAGGGCGGCCCCGACCGAGCAGATCAGCATGACGCGGAAGCGAATCCAGCGCGTCTTGATACCCGAATACTCCGCCGCTACCTTGTTGGCCCCCGTGGCGAGCACCTGACGGCCGAAGCGCATCTTCTTCAAGACAACCGATCCAATGACGACCACCACCAGCATCCAGACGATGAGTACCGGGATGGGCCCGATGGAACTGCCGCCGAACGCATTGTTGTAGGTCATGTCCAGGATGGGTTGGGGCGCGGACGCCGTGATCCACTGGGCGATGCCGAAGGCGATCCCCATCATGGCGAGCGTCACCAGGAAGGAGGGGATCTTAGCGAAAGCCACCAGGGCACCGTTGATGGCTCCGATCGTCACGCCCACGAGTAGACCGGCGAGGATGCCCGGCACAAGCCCGAACTGAGACAGGGCCATCGCCGTCAGCACCGAGGCCAGACCGGCGACAGACCCCACGGAAAGATCGATCTCGGCTGCCGCGATGACATAGGTCATTCCCACAGCAATGACGGTGACGATCGCGGTCTGTCGCAAAATGTTCATCAGGCTCGTCGTTGAGATGAAGCCCTGGTCGCGCAGAAGGATCGAGAACACGATGACCACGGCCACGAACCCGACGTAGATGATGTCGCGCCGCCAGTCGATTGTGATCCTCCGGCGTACGGTGGTTGGGGTTTTCCCCAGTGCCTTGTCGGTCGTGCTCATGATGACACTCCTTGGACTTCGAGTTCGAGGGCCTGCTCGTCCGTGATCGACGAGCGGTCCAGTTCGCGGACTATGGTGGAATCGCGCATGAGCAGCAGCCGATCGCTCATAGCGAGCAGTTCGGGATACTCCGACGAGATGACGAGAACGGCCATGCCCTGGTCGGCATACGACCTGACGGTGGCGATAATTTCGGCTTTGGTCCCGATATCGACCCCCGCCGTGGGCTCGTCCATGATCAGGACGCGGGGCGTGCGGCTGATCCATTTGGCGATGACGATCTTCTGCTGGTTTCCACCGGACAGGAGACGCGCGGAGGCGTCGGGGTCGGCGACCTTGATGGCGAAGTCGTCGATGAGGGTATTGGCCAACTCGGAGGCCGCCTTATCGTCCACAAATGGCCCCGCGCGGAGATCGCCGAGATGTGGCAACACCAGGTTTCCGGCCACGGAATGGTCGAGGATGAGGCCCTGCAATCGCCGGTCTTCCGGAATGAGGCAGATCCCATTGCGGAGGGCATCTGCGGGCGATGCGAGCGACACCGCGCGTCCATCGACCGAGAGCGTGCCCGCAGTGATCCGATCTACGCCATAGAGGGCCCGGGCGAGTTCGCTTCGGCCTGACCCCATCAACCCGGCGAGCCCGACCACCTGGCCGGCTCGAAGAACGAGATCGACATCGTGGATGCCGCTGGCGCTAGCGAGACCAGCGGCTCGCAGGACCACAGGTCCATCGGTGTTGGATTGTCCGGCATTGGCCGCGAGCTCCACTTCTTTGCCAACGATGCCCTCGACGATTTGGGCTGGCGTGATGTCGGTCAAGCGCTGAGTCAGAAGCCTCTTTCCGTTGCGCAGGATGGTGATCCGATCGGCGATCGCGTACACCTCTTCCATGCGGTGGGAAATGTAGATGACGGCGATTCCCTGGTCCTTGAGCCGGCCGATCAGGTCGAACAGGGCTTGCGCCTCGTGCCTCGCCAGGGACGCCGTCGGCTCGTCCATGATGAGAACCCGGGCGTCCTCCGACAGTGCCTTGGCGATCTCGGTCAGTTGCCAGTACGCGGTGCTGAGCGTCCCGAGCGATTGCTCCGGATCGACGGGGATCTGCATCCGCTCGAAAATCTCCCGAGCACGTTCGACCATCGCCCGGTCGTCGATCAGGCCGGCTTTGCGAGGTTCGGCGTTCAGGAAAATGTTCTGCGCCACCGTCAGCGTGGACACCAGGCTGAACTCCTGGAAGACCATGCCGATTCCAGCCCTCTTGGCGTCGTGAATGGACGCGAAAGAGACAGCGCGCCCGGCGACATCGATGGTTCCCGCGTCAAGGCTGTAGACCCCCTGGAGGATCTTCATGAGCGTGGACTTCCCAGCGCCATTGCCCCCAGCGAGCGCGTGTACTTCGCCGGGAAGCACCTCGAAGTCGACATCATCAAGCACCTGCACCCCGTCGAATGCCTTGTGGATGCCGACCATGCGGACGACTGGGGCCCGCGCGGCAGCTGCGGGGTCTCCGTATTCGGGGGCGCCCACCCCAGTTGCATGGCTCATTTCACGTAGGCCTTCTGAAGGTCCGCGGGAGCTTCGACGTTGTACACTTGCTTCCACGCTTCCAGCACATTGGAGTGGTCAACCGGGAGGGCATTCAGCGCCACGTAGGCTGGCGCCTTCTTGCCCAGCAGCGCACCGCCCGCGATGTTGGCCTCAGTGACCCCTTGCTGATATGGCTGCTGAGCGCCCAAACCCACGACGAGCTGATTCTGGGCCAACGCGATCGCGGCATTGGTCCCCAGATCCTCGGTGGCGATCTTCAGGTTAGTTCGCCCGGCCGACCTGGCCGCCGCCATGACACCCTCGGCAGGCACATCCCAGACAGCCCACACGCCCGCGAGGTCGGGGTTCTGGCTGAGCATGGCGTCGGCCACCTTCTGGGCATCGCCGGCGAAATCGGGACCGGCGATTCCTTGGGCCTTGACGACCTCCATGTCGGGATAGTCCTTGGCGATTGTCTCTGCGAAGCCTTGATAGCGCTGTTTGGTGACGAAGAAGTCGGCCTCGTGATAGATGACACCGATCTTCCCCTCGCCGCCGAGGGCCTTAGCGAGCAGGTGGGCAGAAACCACACCATTGCCGTAGTTGTCGGCAGAGACGATCGACTCATAGTCCTTGCCCGCCACGAAATCGTTGGGGACGTTGTCCATGAAGACGAGCTTCACTCCGGCTTCCGCTGCCCGCTTGTAGGCCGAAGCCGTGGCCACGGGGTCGGTCGGGATGGAGACGATGATGTCGGGATTTTTCGCTAGCACGGTCTCGATGTTCGACACCTGCTGACCCGGGCTGAAGTTGGCATCGGTGACAGCAACCACGTCGATACCCAACCGCGCAAACTCTGCTTTCAGCCCATTCACCTGGGCAGTCGCCCAGTCATTGCCCGCATAGTGCATCACGATGGCTGCCGTAGCCCCCTTGGCCTTGACCTGAGCGACCTCGGCATCGGAAAGCATCACCGCATCTCGTGTTGACGGCTCCTCGCCGTGGGGCCCCTTGCTGAGAACCTTGCCCTGGATCTCTTTCAGCGCCGCGTCTGCCTTGCTCGACACAGCCGCATTGTTGTTACTGGTCGTTGCGCTGTCACTCGTGCATGCCGTCAATGACAGGCTCAACGTTAGGGCGACTGCCGCCAGCCGGGCAGCAAGCTTCCTGTTCATGTTCCTCCTTGAATCTTGATCGAGAAGCACCCGTGTGAACGTTCGCGTATCTAGAGTGTGAACGTTCGCATGGGGTTCTGTCAAGAGCAATGTCCTCCTGCTGAGAACGTCGCACCGTTAGGCTGGGGCGATGCTGGTATCCAAACCCCCCAAACGGCCGGGCCTTCGCGACGTGGCCAAGATCGCTGGCTGCTCCTATCAGACGGTCTCGCGTGTCGTGAATGACAACGCCCGGGTCAGCGAGGAGACCCGTGAGCGGGTCCTCGCGGCGATCGAGGCCGTCGGATACAGACGCAATGCGGCAGCCCGCGCTCTGGTGACATCGCGCCCGGGAGCGATCGGCGTTGTCAGCGACGGGTCGTGGCGCTATGGCCCCATGGGTGCCCTCTACGGGGTCGAGGAAGCCGCACGCAACGCCGGCTACTCGGTGCTTCTCACCGTTCAGGAGCGCGACGCCTTCAAATCCCTTGAAGCCACCTTGCACCGGTTCGCTGACGCCTTCGTCGACGGCATCGTCGTCATCGCCCCCCTCCGGGTCGAGGCGAAGACGACACGCGAGGTCGCGGCGTCCTTCAGCTGGGCAAGCGGCCTGCCGGTGGTCATGCTGACGCCGGACCCTCGGCCCACCCCTGGCATTCGCGTCGTAACCGAAGACCAGAAGCTCGGGGCCCGGCTCGCCACTCGCCACCTGGTGCGACTCGGCCACCAGCACATCGTTCACTTGGCGGGCGACCAGAAATGGTTGGACGGTAGCGTCCGGCTAGAGGGCTGGCGGGAGGAGTTGCTGAGCAGTGGGCTCCCGGTCCCGGAGCCTATTTTCGGCAATTGGACGGGCCAGAGCGGTTATCACGCGGGCGTTCGGATGATCAAGGAGGGCCTGCCCGATGCTGTCTTCGCGGCCTCTGACCTCATGGCCCTGGGCATGATGCGAGCGTTCAGCGAAGCTGGCGTTCGAGTTCCCGAGGACGTAAGCGTCGTGGGCTTCGACGACCACGAATTCGCCCGTCAGTTTTCACCCCCACTCACAACGGTCCGCCAGGATTTCAAAGCGCTAGGCCTCCGGTGCCTCGAAGTCCTCCTCAGCAGCAGTGACGACGACCACCTGAGCGAACCCATCCGCCCACGCCTCCTTGTCCGGCTGAGCACCTGCCGCAAAGCACGGCCGTAGCCCCGAACCGGTCGCACCAGGCAGCGTGTGGGTAACGCCACCGGCGGCTTCCTCGTCCGCAGCAGACTCGCCCGAGCCCGGCGCGCTGGCAGCCTCGCGAGCACCCCTCTCGTCCACCCGGTCACCCCGTAATTCCGCGTATGGGCCGTGGGGGCGGTCGCCGGGTCTCGGGTCCGGGCCGCGTGAGACCCGACTTGGCTCATGTTTGGCTGTTTTGGGGTTCTGGGACGTGTTGACCAGGGGTTTTAGTTGGCGGGGTGTGCACTAAGGGGTGAAGTGTCCCAGGTTTCGTGCCGGTCTCTTCTGAGGTAAGAAACCTGGGACGCTTCATGTAGGGCGACATCCCCACACCCTGGAAGAACCAGCACTAGTGCACACCAATACGATCAACACCCCTGGCCAGACCCACATCAACACCACAAACAGCCAGAAATGTCACAAGTCGGGAATCAGCCCCCGGCGAAGGGCGGCAGGACGTCGACCACTCGTGCCCCGGTCAGGTCGTGGTCTTCCGGCAGGCCCGTCCTGCCGTCGACCAGCGTGGAACAGCGCCCCAGCACCGCCTCGAACCCCTCACCGTGACGGGCGACGAGAATGGCCTTCAACTCACCGAGGGTTGCGGCCTCCACCTTCTCGGTACCGGTCCCGGCGGCGGCCTCCGCGGCCGCGAACAGGCGAACGAGGATCATTTCTTCTCCTTCTCCGGCGGCAGGGGCGCCGAGGTGGCGGCGTCCTCCACCACCCGGCGCAGGTAGTCGAGGTCGCGTCCCGGGGTGGCTCCGGCCGCCAACCCCCACAGGTGGGCGCTCACGGGGGCCATGGGGCGCGCCCCCGCGTGGGCGATCTCGCGGCTGAGCTCCAACACCCCGTGAATGTCCACGCGCCCCGGGTCGATCTCCAGGGCCGCGCAGGCCCGGTCCACGAACTCCTGCCAGCCGGTTTCGTCCTGACTCATCCTGTCCCTCCAGAACTCGTTCCAGTGGGCGTGATCCGCCCATGTGTCCACGTCACGCCCGTCGTCGCCGGCATCGGGCAGCAACCCCAGCCGCATGCCCGCCAGCAGCCCGCGAACCGACCGGTTCCGTGGGTCGCCGTAGGCCCGGGCCGCCGCCCGCAGCCGCGCGGTGCGGTGGATTCCCAGCAGCCACTGGGGGGTTCCCTCCGCCGAGGCCAGGCAGTAGCCGTCCAGGTCGTCGTTCCGCGTGGTCGCGGCGAGCAGCCGGGGCACGGCCGCCTGCACGCCGGGCAGGTCGCAGGCCAGCGCCACCGTCCATTCCGCGGGTTCCCCGACGGCGTCCAGGCCGGCGACGATCCCGGCTGCCGGTCCGGTTCCCGGAGGGTCCTCGACGGTGACCAAGACCCCGTCGGGCACCGCCACCGGGCCGACCACCACCGTCGTGCGGGCGCGCCTGACCGCCTCGAGCACCACGTCGAGCAGCCGCCTGCCGCCGACGACCAGGTCGGCCTTGGACACCCCGCCGAGCCGCGATCCGCGGCCGCCCGCCAGGATGATCGCGTCGAACTCAGGCATCGCGCCGCCAACTACCCGACCGGCCGCCCTCCTTGGCCAGCAGCTTCACCTCGCGGATGTGGGCGTGCCTGTCGAGGCCCTTGACCATGTCGATCAGCGCCAGCGCGGCGACGGAGGCGGCGGTGAGGGCCTCCATCTCGACGCCGGTGCGGTCGGCGGTGCGCACCGTGGCGACCACCTCGATGCTCTCCGGGCCGAGGGTCAGGTCGACCGCGGCGCCGTGCACCCCGATCACGTGGGCCAGCGGCAGCAGCTCCGGGGTTCGTTTCGCTGCAGCGATCCCGGCGATGCGCGCCACCGCGAGTACGTCGCCCTTCGGCATCTCCCCGGATGCGATGCGTTTCAGGATCTCCGGGTCGCAGACCACCGTCGCGGAGGCGGTGGCGGCGCGTTTCGTCGGTTGCTTGTCGGTGACGTCGACCATGCGGGCCTGGCCGGCGGAATCGAGGTGGGTGAACTTCACAGGTACCTCCGGAAGGAGACGATGTCGCCGGGCCGGACGTTGTCCGTCGGTTCGTCGAGCAGGGCCAGGCCATCGGCCCGGGCGGCGGCCGAGACCAGATGTGAGGCCGAGATTCCCTCGTGGGCGGGCACCACGACCAGGCGCCCCGTCTCGTCGGTTTCGACGATGACCGGCACCACTTGGCGACGACCCCTGGGGGCGGGCCAGGGGGACCCGACGACGGCCCGCAGCCAGGGCCGTGGGGCGCGGCCCAGCATCGCGTCGATCAGCGGCTCCACGAACAGTTCGCAGCTGACCATCGTGGACAGCGGGTTGCCGGGCAGCGCCACCAGCGGCACTTCCCGCTCCCCCGCCCGCCACAGCGCCCAGCCCTGCGGTTTCCCGGGTTGCATGACGACGTGGACGAAACGGGACCGCACCGCGGCGGAGGAACCGATCTCCCCGCCCAGCACCTGCCGCACCACGTCATGATCGCCGACGGAAACCCCGCCGCTCAGCACCACCAGATCCGCCCCTGACGCCGCGGCTTCCAGCCCGGCGGCGAAGCTCCCCGGCTCGTCAGGTAGGACCGGGGCGGCGACCACCTCGGCGCCCATCCTGGTCAGCTGCCCGGCCATGAAGGTGCCGTTCGACTCGTGGATCTGGCCCCGGGCGAGCACCGCACCTGCGGGGCGCAGCTCGTCGCCCGTCGCGATGACGGCGACGCGGGGTTGCTGCACCACCGTCACCTCGCCCCGCCCGCAGGCGGCCGCTGTGCCGAGGGATCGCGGTCCCAGCCGCAGCCCGGCGGGCAGCACCTCGGCGCCGGCGGAAAAGTCCTCCCCCGCCGCCCTGACGTGGTTTTTTTCGCCCGGTTCCTCGACGATCCGGACGATCCCCCCGGATTCCTCGGTCAGTTCGACGGGCACCACCGAATCGGCCTGCGACGGCAGGGGCGCGCCCGTCATGATCCGCACGCACTCGCCGGGAGCCATCGCCGGATCCAGCGGTGACCCCGCGGCGACCGTCCCGACCACGCTCAGTTCGGCGCCCCGGTGCCGGTCGGTTTCGTGGACCGCGAAACCGTCCATGGCGGAGTTCGCGAACACCGGAACGGCCGCGGCCGCGGTCACCGGCGCCGCCAGCGTCCGCCCGTCCGCCCGGCCCAGGGGCACGGTCTCGACATCCGTGATCCGCGTCACGAGCCGGAGCAGTTCGTCCCGGTACTTCTCGATGCTCAGCCTGTCGCGCACGTCAACTCCTCCCGGCAAACGGTAGTTCCACCACCCTCGCCCGGAGGGTGTCGATGTACATCACGCGCCCCAGCAGCGGTTCCCCGACCCCGGTGAGCAGCTTGACCACCTCGGTGGCCATCACCGAACCCACCCAGCCGGTCATGGGACCCAGCACCCCGACCTCGGAGGCCGTCGGGCAGCTTCGCGGGGGGTCGGGGAACAGGTCCGACAGCGCCAGTCCGTGGCGTTCCCACAGCACCGTGACCTGCCCGTTGACGGCCTGGACCGCGCCGAAGACCAGCGGCAGATCGAGGCCCTGACAGGTTCGCGCCACGACCAGGCGGGTGGGCAGGTTGTCCACCGCATCCACCACCACGTCGCAGTCCCCGAGAATCTCCTCCGCCGTCTCCTGCGTGACGCGCAGGGGCACGGGAATCACTTCAACCATGGGGTTGAGGTCCGCCAGCCGCGCGGCGGCGGCGTCGGCCTTGGAGGTTCCCAGGGTCGCGTTTCCGTAGAGGGTCTGGCGTTGCAGGTTGCGTTCCTCCACGACGTCGTCGTCGACGACGACCAGCCGACCCACCCCGGAGGCGGCCAGGTATTGCAGCACGGGTCCACCGAGGCCGCCCGCCCCGATGCAGCACACCGTGGCGGCCTTGAGCCTGCCCTGGGCATCCTCCCCGAAACCGTCGATGGCCATGGTCCGCTGGTAGCGTTCACGGTCGGCATCGGTGAGGGGCTCGGGGACGGCGATGACCGGCTGCATCAGCCCTCCGGGAGCGCATCGAGAATGACCCGGGCCAGTTCCCCGGGGTCGCGGTCCGGGTGGGTGGCGATCGCCAACCCCCACAGGTAGGCGGAGACCGGGGCCATGGGGCGCTGGTAGCGTGCCGCGACCTGGCCCGTCAGGTCGTGAACGGCGCGCGGCGAAACCCCGGATGCGTCGACCTCCAGGGCCGCGGCCACGTGCTCCACCCAGGCGGCCCAGGCGGTCTCGTCAATGGGTTCCCGACCGCTCACACCTGCTCCTTCAGTTTGGGTTTGTCCCACAGCCCGGCGGGCACATTGGTGTGCCGGGCCGGTTTCTTCCCGGCGGAGCGGTAGACCACGTAGGGCCGGGTCACGTACCCGACCGGGATGCTGAAGGCGTGCACCAACCGGGTGAACGGCCAGATCAGCAGGATCAGGAACGCCAGGAAGGCGTGCGCCTGGAAGGAGAATGGCGAGTTCACCATCAACTCGATGTTCGGCTGGAAGGTGAAGATGCTGCGGAACCAGGGACTCACCCCCTGCCGGTAGTTGTAGTGGTGGTCGAAGGTGGTGGTCAGCGTGTTCCACGCGCCGGTGACGAGGATGGCGGTCAGCACCACGTACATCACGACATCCCCGATGGTGGTGGCCTTCCGCACCGCGGGCACGGCGATGCGCCGGATGATGAGGATCAGGTACCCGACGGCGATCATGATCCCGGAGACCCAGCCGCCGGCCACCGCGACCAGGTGGTAGGTCTCCTGTTCGATGCCGAGGGCATCGGTCCACGATTTCGGAATGATCAACCCCATGGCATGTCCGCCGAAGGCGAACAGCAGACCGAAGTGGAACAGCGGCGCACCGATGCGCAGCAGCCGCGACTCATGGATCTGCGAGCTGCGAGTGGTCCAGGAGAACTGGCTGAATCGATATCGCCAGATCATGCCGACGACGAAGACCGCCATCGCGATGTAGGGGAAAACCCCCCAGAGCAGAGTGTTCATGGATCAGACTCCCAGCAGTTCAGCGTCTTCGTCGGGACGGGGGTTCAGGAACGGATCGATGCCGTAGGGCTCCAGCCCCACGTCCTCGGTCTCAGGGCCGTCGCGGAGCAGTTTCGCGACGGTTTCGGCCTGCTCACCGTCGATAGCGGGCAGGGTGGCGCGCAGGGCCGCCAGCGCCCCGTGCCAGGGAGATCCCCGGTGCTCCAGGGCCATGGCCAACAGTTCCACCCCGGCGCGGTGCCGGTTGACCAGGTCCCAGGCGACATCCAGGTCGCCGAGGGCCCCGAACTCCAGCACCACCGACAGGTGATCGGGCAGTTCCTCGTCGCTGACCTCCATCCCGGCGCGGCGGTAGGCCTGTTTGAACTGCACCAGCGCCACTCCCCGTTTCCGGCTGTCGCCGTGGGCGTAGTAGGTCAGGTGCAGGGCACACTTGCGGGTGTGGTCGAAGGTTTCGACATAAGCCCGCCGGGACGCCTCCAGGCCCTGCTGTTCGAGGTGGTCGATCATCCCGATCAGCGGCTCCCCCGCCTGCGCGGGCAGCCGCCCGGCCGCATCACGAAGCCGCGTCAGGTTCCGGAACAGCTTCACCGACGGATAGTCCAGCAGCAGCGAGACGGCCTGCCACGTCACGCGCAGCTGGTCGTCGGGCAGCTCCCGGGCCGGCACCTTCGGGGCCCGGCGTCCGATGCCGGGTAGCCAGCGTCTCATCACCTCACCCCCGAGGTCGGTATGCCGTGGCCGTCCCAGTCGAGGAAGGTGCCCTGTCCCTGGGCGGTCTCCCGCCGGGCCTTCGCGGCCGAGTAGCTGCCGATCGTCACGGCCACGGGACCGCTGCCGGGGGCCGTACCGCCCTCGCCGACGGGGCATTCGGTGGAGATCGACTCCAGGCTGTGGGCCTGTTCCTTGTGCGACGGCGGGATGACGTAGCGCTCGTCGTACTTGGCGATCGCGAGCAGCCGGAACATGTCCTGGATCTCCTGGCCGGTCATGCCGACCTTGGCCGCGATCTCCTCATTGCCGACTCCACCGAGGTTGATGTCGCGCATGTAGGAGCGCATCGCGGCCATCTTCTCCAGGGCGGCGCGCACCGGGATGACGTTGCCGGCCGTGAACAGATTGGCCAGGTACTCCATGGGGATGCGCAGCACGTCGATGGCCCCGAACAGGTTGTCGACGTCCTCCGCGTCGTATCCGGTGGAGGCAACGGAGTCGACGATCGGCGACAGCGGCGGGATGTACCAGACCATCGGCATGGTGCGGTACTCCGGGTGCAGGGGAAGCGCCACCTGGTGATCCATGATGAGTTTCTTCACCGGGGAACGCCGGGCCGCCTCGATCCAGTCGTGCGGGATGCCCTGGCGTTCCGCCTCGGCGCGGATCTCGGGATCCTCCGGGTCGAGGAAGACCGTGAGCTGTTTCTCGTACAGCTTGTGTTCGTCGCGTTCGGCCGCTGCAACGAGCACCGCGTCGGCGTCGTAGAGCATCAACCCGATGTAGCGCAGCCGTCCGACGCAGGTTTCCGCGCAGATCGTGGGGATCCCCAGCTCCACGCGCGGGTAGCAGAAGGTGCATTTCTCGGCCTTGCCGGTGTGGTGGTTGAAGTAGACCTTCTTGTAGGGGCAGCCGGAGATGCACATGCGCCAGCCGCGGCAGCGGTCCTGGTCCACCAGGACGATGCCGTCCTCGGCGCGTTTGTAGATCGCGCCGGAGGGGCAGGAGGCAGCGCACGCCGGGTTGAGGCAGTGTTCGCAGATGCGCGGCAGATAGAACATGAAGGTCTGTTCGAACTCGAACTTCACCTTGTCCTCGATGCCCTTGAGCATCGGATCCTTGTGTCCGTATTCGACCGCGCCGCCCAGGTCGTCGTCCCAGTTCGGGCCCCACTTGGGGGTCATGGGTTCCCCCGTGATCAGGGAGTGGGCCCTGGCCACCGGGAAGTGCTTCTGCCCCGCCGGGGCGTTCAGCAGGTTCTGGTAGTCGTAGGTCCACGGTTCGTAGTAGTCGTCGATCTCGGGCATCTTCGGGTTGCCGAAGATGTTGAGCAGCTTGTGGAACCGGCCGCCGCCCTTGAGGCGCAGCCTGCCGCGCTTGGTGACCTCCCAGCCGCCCTGCCATTTCTCCTGGTTCTCGTACTCCCGGGGGTAGCCGAGACCCGGACGGGTCTCCACGTTGTTGAACCACACGTACTCGGTGCCGGAGCGGTTGGTCCACGCCTGTTTACAGGTGACCGAGCAGGTGTGGCAGCCGATGCACTTGTCGAGGTTCATCACCATCGCCATCTGGGCCATGATTCGCATGTTGATTAGGTCCTTTCCGGCTCAGAAGTAGGTGACGTCCTGGGAACGCCTGCGGATCATCGTGACTTCGTCACGGTTGTTGCCCGTGGGTCCGTAGTAGTTGAACGCGAAGGCGATCTGTCCGTAGCCACCGGCGATATGGGTCGGCTTGATCATGATGCGGGTCATCGAGTTGTGGATACCGCCGCGGCGCCCATTCCGCTCCGTCAACGGCACCTCGATGAGGCGATCCTGGGCGTGGTACATGTACACGGTGCCCTCGGGCATGCGGTGCGAGACGATCGCGCGGCAGCTGACGACGCCATTGCGGTTGACCAACTCGACCCAGTCGTTGTCCTTGATCCCGACCTTGGCCGCGTCCTGCGGGCTGATCCAGATCTGCTGACCGCCGCGGGAGAGCGTCTGCATGAACCAGTTGTCCTGGTACTGCGAGTGGATGGCCCACTTGAAGTGCGGCGTGAGGTACCGCACGGACACGCCGAGCTCGTTGACCTCACCGGGCGGGGCCTCGCCGAACAGCTGGGTCATGTTGAGGGGGCCGCGGTAGGTGGGCAGCTGCTCGCCGAGCGCGATCATCCAGTCGTGGTCGAGGTAGAAATGCATGCGCCCGGTGAGCGTGTGCCACGGCTTCATGCGTTCCACGTTGATGGTGAACGGTGCGTAGCGTCGGCCTCCCGACTCGGATCCCGACCACTCGGGTGAGGTGATCACCGGCTGCGGCTGGGCGACGATGTCCTGGAACTTGATGTGCTTGCCCTCGTGCTCGGCCGCCAGGTCGTGCAGCTGCACGCCGGTCCGTTTCTCCAAGGTCTTGAACCCCTGGGTGGCCAGGTGCCCGTTGGTGGTGCCGGCCAGCGACATGATCGCCTCGGCGACGTCGATCCCATTGTCCAGCTGCGGACGGCCATCGGCGGGGCCGCCGCGGCGGGTGCCGTTCTTGCCCTTGAGGTACGCGATGGCCGACGTGACGTCGGTGACGAGGCCTTTCTGGGCAGTACCGAGCTTGTCGAGCAGCGGACCGACGGTGCCGTATTTCGCCCCGATCGCGGTGTAGTCGCGTTCGACGACGGTCAGGCGCGGCATGGTGACCGCCGGGATCGGATCCACCTCGCCCTTGCTCCAGTCCCTGACCACACCGTGAGGCATGGCCATCGCGTCCGGTGAGTCGTGCATCAGCGGGGTGGCCATCACGTCCTTGCGCACCCCGAGGTGATCCTCGGCCAGCTCGGAGAGTTTGTCGGCGATCAGCTGGAACGTCTCCCAGTCCGTCTTCGCCTGCCACGGCGGGTTGATGGCGGGGGTGAACGGGTGGATGAACGGGTGCATGTCGGTGGTGTTGATGTCGTGTTTCTCGTACCACGTGGCCGCGGGCAGCAGCACGTCGGACATCAACGTCGAACTGGTCATGCGGAAGTCCAGCGTCAGCAGCAGGTCGAGTTTGCCCTCGGGCGCCTGCTCCCGCCAGACCATGTCCTTGGGGCGCATCTCCCCCTCCGCCTCGGCGGCGGTGACGGCGTGGTCGGTGCCGAGCAGGTGCCTCAGGAAGTACTCGTCGCCCTTGGCGGTGTTGCCGATCAGGTTGGAACGCCACAGGGTCAGGGCCCTGGGGAAGTTCTCGGGATTGTCGGGGTCCTCGACCGCGAACTTCAGACTGCCCCGTTTGAGCTGGTCGACGATGTAGGCGGGGGCCTCCTGCCCGGCGGCGGCGGCCTCGTCGGCCAGGACGAGGGGGCTCTTCTCGAACTGCGGGAAGAACGGCATCCAGCCCAGTTTCGCGGACTGCACGTACAGGTCGGAGGTGACCTTCTTGTCGAACAGGTCGTTGCCGAACTCCTTGGCGGAGAGGGTGTCGGCATCGAAGGTGTCGTAGCGGTACTGGTCGGTGTGGATGTACCAGTAGCCGGTGTGGATCATCTGCCGGGCGGGCCGGTGCCAGTCCAGCGCGAAGGCCATGGTGGCCCATCCCGTGATGGGGCGGGCCTTCTCCTGACCGACGTAGTGGGCCCAGCCGCCCCCGTTGCGGCCCTCGCAGCCGCAGAACTGGATCAGCGTCAGCATGGTCCGGTAGATCACGTCGGCGTGGTACCAGTGGTTGGTGCCGGCCCCCATGATGATCATGGAGCGTCCTTTGGTGTCGATCGCGTTCTGCGCGAACTCCCGGGCAACCCGGATGACCTGAGCGGCGGGAACGTTGGTGATGGTCTCCTGCCACGCGGGGGTGTAGATGCCCTCGACGTCGTCGTAGTCCTTCGGCCAGTTGCCGGGAAGACCCGGGCGGGCCACGCCGTACTGGGCCAGCAGCAGGTCGAGGACGGTGGTGACCAACCGGTCCCCGACCCGCCGCACCGGCACCCCGCGTCGCAGCCCGAAGGGCTCCTCGGTGTCGTTTGCGAAGCAGGGTAGCTCCACCTCGACCATCTCGTGTCCGGGGGTGTCCATCATTGTCAGGGCGGGTTTGAGGTCACCCAGGATCAGGTTCCACCTGCCCGCATCAGCTTCGCCGAAACGGTGCCCGAGGGTGCCGTTGGGGCTGGCTATCCGGTCGGTGTTCTCGTCCCAGACGAGCGGCTTGAACATGGCGTTGGCCTGCTCGGCCAGTTCCCCGCCGACATCGCCCGCGACGAGGTTCTTGCCCGGCCGGTACACCCCGGGGTCGTGTTCGTCGAGGGTGATCAGGAACGGGGAGTCGTTGTAGGTGCGGTTGTACTCGTCGAAGAACGGCACCCGCCGTTCGGCGAAGAACTCCTTCAGCACCACATGTCCCAGCGCCATGCCGAGGGCCGCGTCGGTGCCGGGCGCGACCGGCACCCACTCGTCGGCGAACTTGGTGGCTTCCGAGTAATCGGGCGACATGACCACGACCTTCTGGCCGCGGTAACGGGCCTCGACCATCCAGTGGGCGTCGGGCGTACGCGTCAGGGGCACGTTCGAACCCCAAAGCATCAGATAGCCGGCGTCCCACCAGTCGCCGGATTCACGAACGTCGGTCTGGTCGCCGTAGACCTGCGGCGAGGCGGGCGGCAGGTCCGCGTACCAGTCGTAGAAGGACAGCATGCAGCCGCCGATGAGGCTGTGGTACCGGGCACCGGATGCGTGAGAGACCATCGACATGGCCGGGATCGGCGAGAAACCGGCGATCCGGTCGGGACCCCAGCGTTTGATGATGTAGGTGTGGGCGGCGGCCACCATCTCGACGGCCTCGTCCCAGTTCGCCCTGACGAAACCGCCCTTGCCGCGAGCCCGTTTGTAGGTGCGCGATTTCTCCTCGTCCTGGACGATGGAGGCCCACGCCAGCACGGGATCACCGTATTGGGCCTTGGCCTGCCGGTACATCTCCAGCAGGACGCCCCGGATGTAGGGGTAGCGCACCCGGGTCGGGGAGTAGGTGTACCAGGAGAACGACGCTCCGCGCGGGCAGCCGCGGGGTTCGTACTCGGGCCGGTCGGGACCGACGGAGGGGTAGTCGGTCTGCTGCGCCTCCCAGGTGATGATCCCGTCCTTGACGTAGACCTTCCAGGAGCACGACCCGGTGCAGTTCACCCCGTGGGTGGAACGAACCACCTTGTCGTAGGCCCAGCGGTCCCGGTAGAAGGAGTCGCTGCGACCGCCCTTCTTGTGGACGGTGCGCCCGTCACGGGAGACCTCACCCCGCGTGAAGAACCGGCCGGTGTCAACCAGCAGATCCGTGAGCGGACCGTCCATGCCCACCTCGTACGTGTTGGTCATTGCTTCTCTCCTTCGTGTCCGGTTTCCCGGCTGAGCCTCAGGCAGCAGGGTCCGCCCGAGAGGTCTGCTTCGAGTTCGACGGCCGTGTCGGGTTCCCCGAGCGCCCCCAGAGCCCCGCGGATGAGCCCCCGGTGTGCGCCACACACGGCCTCGGGGGACGAGAAAGCGGCCCCGCGGAGTGGGCAACCGCGCAGCTCCGCGGCCAGGCAGCACGGCCCGGTCCGCGTCACCCGGGGGTCGTATCCCCAGGACCTCAACAGCCCGAGCACGACGTCGGCCTTGTCCTGCCAGCCGGCCTCGGAAGGCTTGGGCAGCCCCAGGATGCCGGCGTTCAGGGTGCGCATCGCCCACTCCTTCAGCACGTCCTCGGCCTTGGCGCTCTCGACGTCCAGCACCTCGGCGAGCACCTCGGCCAGCAGCTGGTAATCGTCCTGGATGGTGACCGAGGGAACGGCGCGGGGCACCGGGAAGTAGCGGCGCCGGGGCCGCCCGACCCCCACCCGTTCGTCGCGCTGCAGGAGCCGTTCCTCGGCGACGAGCCGGTTGAGGTGCACCCGGACGGTGGTGACGTGCAGCCGGAGGTGCTCGGCGATCTCGGCGACCGTGAGGCCCTCGGGATGGCGCGCGAGGAGGTCGAGGGCAGAATCCTGCGCGGATGCGGTTTGTTCGCCCCCGGCCAGCTGCCTCACGACGGTCACCGACGTCCTCCTGTAATCAGAATAAAAAGGGAAGCCCTGGTCGGCCCGAAACGACAATTTAGCAATGAACTTCTTGTTTAAAACCCTTGCCGTTGGGCCTTCCCGGCCTCGTTTGTTGACTTGATACTACAGCCACACATAGGCTCCTGCCAGCAATTAAAAGGGACCACCCCCATTGGAGGGAGCGCCGTGAGCGCCGACACAACCAGACATCATGAGGCCCCGGGCGCCGTGTGTGTCCTCACGATGTCCAGCATCTCGTTCACCCTGATGTTCGCCGTGTGGCTGATGTTCGGGATCCTCGGCAAACCCATCCAGACGGAGTTCGGCCTGGACTCCGTGCAGCTGAGCTGGATCAGCGCCGTCGCGGTCCTGAACGGCTCCATGTGGCGCCTGCCCGCGGGAATCCTCGCCGACCGTTTCGGCGGCAAGATCGTCTTCACCGTGATGATGACCTTCGGGGCGGTGGCCTCACTGGCGGTTTCCTTCGCCGACAACTACGCGATGCTGCTGGTCCTGGCCTTCTGCGTCGGCATCGTCGGCAACTCGTTCTCGGCCGGTGTCGCGTGGAACTCGGCCTGGTACTCCCCGCAGCACAAGGGCTTCGCCCTCGGCGTTTTCGGCGCGGGCAACGTCGGCGCCTCCGTCACCAAGATCATCGGCCCCGGCATCATCACGGCCACCGCGGGCAGCGCCGTGCTCGGTTTCCTCCCCGGCGGCTGGCGCCTCATCCCCATCGTGTACGCGATCCTGCTGATCGTGGTCGGGATCCTCCAGTGGTTCATCACCCCCTTCCCGGATCGCACACCGGGGGCGAGCGCCAGGATCTCCGAGATGCTGACGCCCCTCAAGGACATCCGGGTGTGGCGCTTCAGCCTCTACTACGTGATCGTCTTCGGGGCCTACGTGGCCTACTCGGCGATCCTGCCCACCTACTACCAGGACGTGTTCAGGGTCGATCTCGGCACCGCCGCCCTCCTGACCACCACCTTCATCTTCCCCGCCTCCCTGCTGCGGCCACTGGGAGGCTGGGTCTCCGACCGCTGGGGTGCCCGCACTGCCATGTACGCGACCTTCGTGCCGATCGGCGCCCTTTTCACCGTCCTGTGCATCCCCAGCGGGGTCGACGAGCAGGGCAACGCCTACGGCCTGCCGCTGTGGCTGGTGGTGACGCTGGTCTTCCTGATCGGCTGCACCATGGGCATCGGCAAGGCGGGGGTCTACAAACACATCCCCACCTATTTCCCGCACCACGTCGGTTCCGTCGGGGGTCTCGTCGGCATGCTGGGTGGCCTGGGTGGCTTCTTCCTTCCCCCGATGTTCGCCTACGTCGAGAAGTTCACGGGGCTGGCCTCCACCCCCTTCATCGTACTGACCGTCCTGACAGGTCTTACGCTGATCTGGATGCACCTCGTGATCTCCCGCATGAAACGGGCGAACCCCGAAATGGACCTCGTCGAGGTCCCCGACGGCACCCAGCCCGCGTAGGAAGGAGATGGAAGACCAATGAACACACCGGCAGAGAAACCCCGCCCCGGGGAGTGGCTCGAGGACTGGGATCCCCAGGACGAATCAAAGTGGGACTCCAGGATCGCCTGGACCACCCTGACCATCACGACGTTCTCGCTGACCATGGCGTTCGTGTCCTGGTTCCTGCCGAGCGCGATAATCCCGAAGCTCACATCCATCGGCTTCGCCTTCAGCAAGGACGAGCTGTACTGGATGACCTCCATGGTGGGTCTGTCCGCGGGCATCCTGCGCCTGGTGTGGATGGTTCTGCCCCCGATCCTGGGCACCCGGAAGCTGGTGACCATCACGTCGGTGCTGATGATCCTGCCGCTGATCGGCTGGGGGTTCGCAGTCCAGAACCCGGGCACCCCCTATTGGTTGTTCATGGCCCTGGCCTTCCTGGCGGGCATCGGTGGCGGCGCGTTCTCCGGTTTCATGCCCTCTACCTCCTATTTCTTCCCGAAGCGCCTCCAGGGCACCGCGCTCGGCCTTCAGGCGGGCATCGGCAACTTCGGTGTCTCGCTGGTGCAGCTGCTCACCCCGTGGCTGATCGGTTTCTCCATGGTGTCCTGGCTGGGCGCCGCCCAGCACGGCCCGAAGGGTGACGTCTGGTACCAGAACGCGGCCTTCGTGTGGGTGCCGCTGCTGGTGGCCATCGCGGTGTGGGCCTGGCTGGCGCTCAAATCCGTGCCGATCAAGGCCAACATCAGGCAGCAGTTCGACATCTTCAGCAATCCCGACACCTGGTGGATGACCTACCTCTACATCATGACCTTCGGCACGTTCTCGGGTCTGTCGGCCCTGTTCGGCCTGCTCATGACCAACCTGTACGGCTCGGGGGCGGGCCTGGAGGACCTCGTCGCCCAGGGCTACGCGCTCAAGGACCCGGCGGTCTACGCCTTCCTGGGCCCGCTGGTCGGCGCCGGGGCGCGGGTGGCCTTCTCACCGCTGACCGACAAGATGGGTGGCGCGATCTGGACCCTGATCTCCGGGATCGGGCTGGTGATCTCCATTCCGGTCACCATTCTCGGTCTGACCCCGGACAAGAGCTCGGTGGCGGCCCTCGACGGCAGTTTCAACCTCTATCTGTGGGGCATGCTCGCGATCTTCCTGTTCTCCGGGATCGGCAACGCCTCGACGTTCAAGCAGATGCCGATGATCTTCGAGCCGCGGCAGGCGGGCGGTGTGATCGGTTGGACGGCCGCCATCGCCGCCTTCGGGCCGTTCCTTTTCGGCGTCGGCGTGACCCTGCTGGGGGCCGTCGCGTTCTACTGGGTCGGTGTGGTTTTCGCCCTCGGCGGGGTGGTCATCACCTGGCAGCGCTACGCGCGCAAGGGCGCTCCGAAGCCCAGCTGATCACCGCCGGTTGGTGGTCCGCGCAAGGCCGGGTCGCACGGACCGCCACCGGATGGGATAAGCTGCCACAGTTGGCCCCGTAGCTCAGGGGATAGAGCACCGCTCTCCTAAAGCGGGTGTCGTTGGTTCGAATCCAACCGGGGTCGCCAGTGAAACGCCTAGTCAGACGCGACTAGGCGTTTGCTTTCCCACGACTGCTCCCCCTCGGAGTCCGCATCTGTTCCGCATCAGCCAGCACCACCCGTGGAGTTCCTACCTCTCCCGTTTCAGCAGTTCCTCGAAGGGAATGACCTGCTCGAACCCGTCGACGGGACGTCGGCGTTCTACGCCCGTCAGGCAGGAGCGCAGCTCTCCCACCGCCTCGTCGATGCGCCACCGGAGTGCCGCCGCCCGAGCCCCACATCGTCTGCGAGCCTCGCGATCTCGACGGTGGCCCTGATGCGCTCGTGCTCGGCGGGGGTGCGCCCGGTGGCGGGGTCGGTGGTCACGTCGCCGACGCTGAAGATTCCGAACTGCACGTCTTCTTATCGGACGACTCAAAGCTGATTGAGTTGTAAATCGCTCTGGTCGTTGACTCATTCCCCACACCAGCTCAAACCCACGGCTCAGCAGGCGCACAGCAATCCCACAGCAAAGCGCCGTTCGATTGGATCAGCAACAACCCTCACAAAGAGAGCAGACCATGACAACCTTC
>CAJPNZ010000035.1 GCA_905372155.1 Propionibacteriaceae bacterium | reverse complement strand
GCGTCGGCCAGGGCGCGGCCGAGGGGGTGTGGGGGCTGAAGGAGTAGCAGGTGTGGATGTGGTTGTTGGATTCCACCACCCAGTCGGGGAAGGTCTCCTGTCCGGCGACGACCCGCAACGCCGCCAACCGTTCCTCGGGCGGAACCCCCGGGTCATTGATCTGGTTCATGTGCTTCCTGTTTCCTCTCTTCCCCAGAGCTGGTTGAGCCGGTTCTGCTCTTTACAGAACCCGTGGTCAGGTCTGCCTTCCGGCTGCCGGATGGTTTCGACACGGGCCGCTCGTTCCTCACGACCCGGCTCAACCAGCTCTGCACTTTCTCGAAGCTGGTTGAGCCGATCCGCGAGCGCCAGCGAGCAGATCGAATCGAAACCAAGGCGACCATCTCCGAGGACCTGGGCCGGATGGTTTCGACACGGACTGCTCCTTCGTCGCAGTCCTGCTCAACCAACTTCGAGGGGGTGGGCTCAGAGCCCTTCGCGGGTGCGGCGGGCCAGTTCGGCGGTGGTCTGGTTGCTGACGGTCACGTGACCCGGCAGCGGCAGGATCCGTTCGTGGACCGCGTCGACCAGCCATTCGGGTTGCGGGAAGAACTCCTTCTCCAGTTCCGCCGCCGGGGTAATGGCGTTGCGCGACCCCACCACCGTGACGGGCGCGTCGAGGTGATCGAACGCGATGCTCTGCACCTTGGACGCGACGTCCTGCAGGAAGGAGCCGCGCTCCACCGCGTCGGAGCTGAGCAGCAGCCGACCGGTTTTCTTCACCGACTCGACCACCGGGTCGAGGTTCAGCGGGGCGACGAACCGCAGATCGATGACCTCGGCCGACAGCCCGTACTTCGACTGCAGGATGTCGGCGGCCTCAAGGGCCCGGTACAAGGTGGCACCGAGGGTGGCGATGGTCAGGTCCGTGCCCTCACGGCGAACCACCGGTTCCCCTTCCGGAACCTCGTAGTAGCCCTCCGGGACACCTCCGGGCTGGAACTCCTCGGCCTTGTCGTAGAGCAGCTGGGATTCGAAGAACACCACCGGGTCGGTGCCGCGCAACGCCAGGTTCATCATGCCCTTGGCGTCGTAGGGGGTGGCCGGGTAGTAGACCTTCAGACCGGGCATGTGTGCGCACAGCGCCGACCAGTCCTGGGAGTGCTGGGCGCCGTACTTGTTGCCGACGCTGACGCGGATCACCAGCGGCATCTCCAGCAGACCCGCGGACATCGCCTGCCATTTCGCGGCCTGGTTGAAGATCTCGTCGCCCGCGCGCCCCAGGAAGTCACAGTACATCAGCTCCACCAGCGCGCGACCGCCGGAGAGGGCGTAGCCGACACCGGCGCCGACGATCGCGGCCTCCGAGATGGGCGAGTTGAACAGGCGATGGTAGGGCAGCAGCTCCGTCAGGCCCCGGTAGACGGCGAACGCACCACCCCAGTCGCGGTTCTCCTCACCCCACGCGGCGAGCGTCGGATCGGTGGCGAAGCGGTGCGCCACGGCCTCGAAGATCGCGTCGCGGTAGGCGAAGGCCTTGTTCTTGGAGACCGGTTTGCCGTTCTCGTCGCGGGCGGTGCGGATCTTGTTCCTCAGCGCCTTGACGCGCGGGTTCTCGGCCAGCGGGGTGAGCAGCTGCGGTTCCTCCTCCGACAGCCTCTCCTTGTTGCCGTTGCTGTACATCACCGTGTCGATGAAGTCCATGTGCACGCGCGGGCTGAGGTCCTCATCGCGGGTCGCCAGGGCGATCACCTTGGTGAGGCGCTCGTCGAACCTCTGCTGGATGGCGTCCACGTCGGCCTGGGTGAGCACCTTGTTCTTGATCAGGTAGGCGGCGTAGTTCTTGAGGCCGTCGTGTTTCTCCCACAGCTCCACCTCCTCGCGGGTGCGGTAGGAGGAGGCGTCCGACGGGGAGTGTCCGGAGAAGCGGTAGGTGATGGTGTCGGTGAGCACCGGTCCGCGGCCCGCGTCGAGGAGTTCGCGTTTGCGGGCGACGGCGTCGGCGACGGCGAGCGGGTTGAGGCCGTCGACGCGTTCGGCGTGCATGGCCTCCGGGTTCACGCCCATGCCGACGCGCGCCAGGATGTCGTAGCCCATGGTTTCGCCGGAAGTCTGGCCGCCCATGCCGTAGAAGTTGTTGAAGAAGTTGAACCAGATCGGCGGGTTGCCCTCCACGCCGTCCTTCCACAGAGTGCGGTACTGGCCCATGGCGGCCAGCATCATGGATTCCCAGACGGGGCCGCAGCCCATGGACGCGTCACCGATATTCGCGATCACGATGCCTGCCCGGCGGTTGATGCGCTTGAACAGCGCCGCTCCGGTGGCGATGTCCGCGGAGCCGCCGACGATGGCGTTGTTCGGCATGGAACCGAACGGGGTGAAGAAGGCGTGCATCGACCCGCCGAGGCCGCGGTTGAAACCGGCCTTGCGGGCGAAGGTTTCGGCGACGGCGCCGTAGAGGATGAAGTTCTCGGCGACATCGGCCAGGCCGTCGTCGGAAACCTGCTCGGCGAAGGAGAGGGTTTCGCCGTCCAGGAACTCCTTCATGATGCGTTCCAGGTCCGCGGCATCGAGTTTGCGGGAGGCGGAGAAACATTTGGCGAGGATCTCGCCGTGGCTGCGGTGGGATCCGAAGACGAAGTCGTCGGCACCGAGCTGCGAGGCCTGCCCCACCACGGCGGATTCCTGCCCGATGCTGAGGTGCGCGGGGCCGCGGTGGTTGTACTCCACGCCGTTCCAGGCGCCGGTGGTCTTGATGGAGTTGAGCATGGTCTCGAAGGAACGCACGGCGATCATGTCGTGCAGGATGTCGATGAGGCCCTGCTTGCCGTGGCGTTTCAGTTCCGCCTTGAAGTTGGGTTCGTAGGCGTTGACGGGGATCTCGGGTGCCGTGATGACGCCCTTGGCACGCACGTTCGTCGGATCGACGATGAGTGAGCGGGTCATGGTTTCATTGTCTCTTTCCTTGTCGATCAGGCCTTGGCCGCCCAGGCGGCCTCGCGGATCAGTTCACTGACTGTGGGGTGGGGGAAGACGAACTGGCGCAGGTCGGTGAGGTCCAGCACCTGGCGGGTCTCGGCGTCGAGGATGTTGGCGGCGGCCACTTCGCCCATGCGGTAGGCGGCGTGAGCCAGCAGGCTGCGGCCGGTGACGTCCCCCGATCGCCCACACGTTCGGCAGGTTGGTGCGCATCCGGTCGTCTACGACCGCTCCGGGGCCGGTGCCCGCGGACACGGCCGCGACGGCGGTCTGTCCGAGGGCCTTCCCCTGCGCGGCGCCGAAACCCACCTCCGCGAGCACGGGGGCGGGATCCTCGCCGGGTTCCCCGACCACGAGGAGGGGCTGCATGACGGGGACGTCGTCGCCCTCGGCCCACAGTAGCTTCAGCACGGTGCCGGACGCGGTGCTGGGCACCTCCGTGGCGGCCTTGTCGGTCTCCACCTCGCAGAGGATGCCGTTCTCGGCGATGGTGTCGCCCTCCTTGACCGACCAGGACACGATGAGACAGGACTCGACGCTGTTCCCGAGGGCCGGCATGACCATGACGGTTGCCATTCGGTTTCCCCTAGACGATGCGAACGTGGGTGTGTTCCTTGAGGGCCTCCACGGCATTGTCGGGGAGACCGGAGTCGGTGATGATGCCCGTGATGGCATCCAGCGGCAGGAAGGAGACGAACCCCGCCTGCCCGAACTTGCTGGAGTCGGCCACCAGCCAGGTCTGTTCGGCGCGCTCCCGCATGGTGGTGGCCACCTGCGCACCCTCGACGAAACGCGTCGTCAACCCGCGTTCGGGTGAGAAACCGTCGGTGCCGAGGAAGGCGATGCGGGTGTTGAAATCGGCGATGGCGCGTTCCGCGAGGGGGCCGACGAGGGATTCCGACTCGGGCCGGAACACCCCGCCCGCGAGGATGATGTTCAACGCGGGATTGGCGCGGGCGTTGTTGAACACCAGCGTCGAGTTGGTGACGATCTGCACCCCTCGCCTGCCGGTCAGGTGCCGGGCAATCAGCGCCGCGGTGGTGCCGGCCTCGATCATGACGGTGTCGTCGTCGCCGATCAGCGCCGCGGCGGCCTGCGCGATTTTCTCCTTGGCCTCCACGTTGACCTGTTGCCGCTGCAGGATTCCCTGGAGGGTGATGGGCCGCGCCCCGCCGCGGGTGCGCACCAGCATGCCCTGTTGTTCGAGGGTGCGCAGGTGGCCGCGGATGGTCACCTCGGAGACCCCGAAGTCGTTGGCCAGGCCGGAGACGCTCAGCCGTCCGTCGTCGGCCAGCTTCGCGAGGATCGCGCTCTCGCGTTCCGTGCGTTCCGCCACCACCGCTAGACCCTTCTGTTTGCTTACGAAGCTCTTTCGTAAGGCCTACGATAACCCATCACTCGAGAGCGCCAAGAAACAGTGACGCGCATCGCCCAAACCCTCGCACACCTCCGACACCTCCCCCGACAACGGCGAGCGTCGGAGCCCCAGCCTCGCTCAACACGAACCGATGCGGCTCCGCTGCGCGCGAGAAGAAACGCCCTAACATAAGTTTC
Organism: Propionibacteriaceae bacterium; assembly: GCA_905372155.1. Classification (GTDB taxonomy): domain Bacteria; phylum Actinomycetota; class Actinomycetes; order Propionibacteriales; family Propionibacteriaceae; genus Arachnia. The sequence continues at coordinate 21,489 of CAJPNZ010000035.1, read as the reverse complement.
ACACATGCTTGAAAAAACAGCCCCGCAGTGTGCGAGAGAAACGATCACCCCCACCCTCAGCACAACCGAATAACCGAGAAGCCGACAAGACCGCAATGTAAGCCCGAAAACCCCGGCAAACCTGCAACCTTTCAGACACCCCCTGTCAATACATGAGACCCGGGGTGCATACGGTATGCTCTCGACCGGCGAAAGTTAACCGTAGCCGCCCCGCACAACCTGCAGTTCCCAAAGGCGATAGCCAAACAACAACTTCACCAGGAGACTCCGTGTCCTCGTCACGCCGTTCCCGGCACCGCCGATCAAAAGTTGATTTATCAACTGTCAATGCCAACACCGAACTAGCACTTGTCGACGACCTCGCTCCTGAGGAGCGTCGAGCCTCGACCTCGGGTCGCTACTCCCCGACCCTGCTCCTGGTGGCCCTGCTCGCCTCGATTGGCGTGTTCGCCTATACGGCTTTCATCCTCACCCCCGCTTTCAGGGGTGATCTCATTCCTTGGCTCATCGTCATGACATGCGAGCTGATTCTCATTTTCCAGGCTTCCATGGCCCTGTGGACGATGCTCTCGGGCTATGGCCGCCAACCCAGCTACAGATTCCAAACCGCCCAGGCCAAGCTGTTCAACCCGCAGCTCAACGCCCGCATGAGGATCACCGCCGACCCCACGAAGTGGCCCATGTACCTAAATGATCGCCAGGTCGACGTGGATGTGCTCATCACGGTCTACGGCGAACCACTGGATGTCATCGAGACCACCGCCCGGGCAGCCATGGCTATGCACGGCCGCCACATCACGTGGATTCTGGACGATGGAGATTCCGACGAGGTACGCGACTTGGCCAAGAGCCTTGGCTGCCGCTACGTGCGTCGCCTAGGCAGCTCCGGCGCGAAGGCGGGCAACATCAACAACGCGCTGTCCGTTGCCAAGGCTGAGTTCTTCGTCATTTTTGATGCCGATTTCGTCGCCAAACCCGATTTTCTCTACGAGACGGTCCCATTCATGGAGGACTCGAACGTGGCCTTCGTGCAGACCCCTCAGGTCTACGGCAACCTCAACAACATCGTCTCCCGTGGCGCGGGCTTCATCCAAATGGTCTTTTACCGCTTCATCCAGCCGGGCCGCAACGAGTTCAACGCCGCTTTCTGCGTTGGCACCAACGTGTTGTTCCGCCGCGCCGCGGTCAAGGACATCGGCGGGATCTACACCCAGTCCAAGTCTGAGGACATCTGGACCTCCATCCTCATGCACGAGAGAGGCTGGCGCTCGATCTTCCAGCCCAAGGAACTCGCCATCGGCGACACCCCCGACACCATCGAGTCCTACAGCAAACAGCAGCTCCGGTGGGCCACCGGCGGGTTCGAGATCCTGTTCACGCACAACCCCCTCAGCCCACGTCGGCGTCTCCGCATGGACCAGCGAATCATGTACTTCGCGACATGCACCTTCTATTTCACGGGTATAGCCCCAGGCCTTCTCATGCTGGTCCCGATCCTGGAGGTTTTCTTCGATCTACGCCCCGTGACGCTGGCAGTCAAATGGTACGAATGGGCCCTGTTCTACCCCGGCTTCTATGGCATGCAGATATTGCTGGCGGCGGTGATCGCAGGTACCTTCCGCTGGGAGGTCCTCCTGCTGGCAGCGAACTCTTTCCCGATTTACATCAAGGCTTTCTTCAACGCCTTGCTCAAAGTGGACACGAAGTGGTCGGTAACCGGCGCGACCGGCGGCAAGGCATCGGCCTTCAACTTCATGATGGTGCAGGTCTGGGCATTCGTTTTCATGCTTGGAACCTCCATCGTCTCAATCTATCGGGACTACTCCATGGGACACGTCAACATCGCCACCTTCTGGTGTCTTTTGAACACCTTCTTCCTTGGCGCTTTCGTCGTGACGGCCTTCTTGGAAAACCGGCAGAGGAAGCGGGAGCAAAATCTGGATGACACCCAACCCAAGCGCGAGCTGGCACCATCCGGCCCCCTCGGTCCTGACAAGCAGCTGGTTTCGGAGGCCAAGCACCCCGAGGCCTTGGATGCAGAAGCCATTCTGGACGCCCAGGTAGCCAAGGGCGCCCTCGCCGAGAACCCCGAACTTCCCAACCGAAAGGGCTGACCCGTGTCCTTCCTGAATCGTCTCAAACTCTTCCTCGGTATCGTCCTGGTCATCCTCGTCCTCGGCGTTCTGACCTTGCTGTTCAACCAACGACAAAACCAGGTGACCAGCATCGCGGCCCGCGTCGAGGCCCCTCGCACGGTGATAGCCTCCCCGTACTCCGGTGTGGTCAAGGAGCATTACAAGAATCCCGGTGATTCCGTGTCGACTGGCGAAAAACTCTTCACCATCAACAGCAACCTGAACGACATGATAAAGCTCGGGATAAATCCCACCAGCACCGATGCCTACACAGTGGAAATAGACTCCGGGACCGTCACCTTCAAGGCCACCGTCGACGGCTACCTGGACAATTTCACGGCAGTCAAGGGCAGTTATGTCAACAGCAACGAGCGCTTGGCGGAGATCGTCGCCAGCACGAACAAGACCGTGGTGGCGACGTTCCAGCTCAATCCCTCCGACTACGGGCGAATTGAACACGACGCTCCGGTTGCCATTCACCTGCCGGACGGCCAGCTCGTGGAGGGGCAGGTCATGGGCGTCAACATCGGCACTGATGAGGAGACGAAGAAGACCATCACCGAGGTTACGGTCTCCAGCGACAGACTCCAGGAGGAGGATCTCACGCTGCTCACCCGCCGCAACACACCCGTCACCGCAGTCATGAGCCTGCGCGACGACGGGATTCTGGCCGGCCCCACACAGACGTTGCGGGAGTTCCTCGTGAAGATCGGTCTGCGGTGAAACGCTACCTCAAGTATCTCTTGGCCCTGATCTGCCTGATCGCGATCATCCTGCTGATCAGCAGATGCTTGGGCGAGCCTTCACCCAAGCCTCCGACACCGACACCGACGGGCAAACCGACGAGTGAGATGTCCGGCGAGGCCACCGCCCTGGACGCAGTGGATCAGCGCCAGGGCAAGGATCTCGACCCCGCCCGACTCGCTGAAGATCTCGTGCCACCCACCAACCGATGGTTCTCCGGGATGGTCTTCGGCCCCGAATCCCTGCCGGTGTATCCCCTACCGCTGAGTTTCCAGCTGAAGGCCACCGGGTTCGATTTCGGGCTGCCGGAGGTGAAATCCACTGAAAAAACCCTGTTCGGTGGCCACCGGCCCGAGGTCTCCGTAACCCTGCCGGGTGTTGAGGGCTGGCAGGTGGTGGCCTACGACACGGTCACCGTCGTCGCGGAGGCGCGGGACGCATCTGGGCCCGTGGGCCGTGTCACGCTGGCCCAGGGTTCCCCCCAGATCACCTTCACCGCATCGAGGTCGGTGACCCTGGAAACCTCCCCGCTGCCCGACCACTTCGCCCTGACCCCCGACCCCGGTTCCGGGGCCTCCCAGCTGCAGCTCGCCGAGGGACAGGCAGCGACGTGGGCCGCCGTCCCCGACGGGATGTCGAAGACGGACCTGCTGGACAAGATCCATCCCGTGGCCTCGTCCGGAGCGTCGTGGCAGGTCGGTGACGAGAAGGTCTCCACCACCATCGAGTGGCGAACCACAGACGGGGCGCCCACCCTGGTGGCCACCATGCCCCACCAGGCGGCGGACACCACCCAGGACTGCCAGCTGGGAACCTACGAGAGCGTCTACGGCAAACTCCGGCTGTGTTTGACGTCTTCGGTGACCTGGAACACCCCGAAGCAGCCGGCGCCGGCGACCTACGACCTGGGCGGCCTGGACGAAACCGCCCGCACGAAACTCATCACACACCTCGAGGCGGACGTGCAGGGCCTTCCGGCCTATCCCGCCGACACCTACTTCGCCGGGAAGGCAATGGCCCGGGATGCCCAGCTCATGCACCTGGCGAAAACGCTGGGGCGCGATGACCTGGCGGCAACGGTCCGCAACCGGCTGGTGCCCGAGCTGAAGACGTGGCTGAACCCGGCGGGATGCGCTGATTCGAAGGCCGACCGTTGTTTCTTCTACGACCAGACCAATCACGGCATGGTCGGCCTGGTGTCCACCTTCGGCAGCGACGAGTTCAACGACCACCACTTCCACTACGGCTACTTCCTGCACGCGGCGGCCCTCGCCGCCATGGACGACCCGAGCCTGCTCCCGGAGTTGTCGCCGGTGGCGACCCTGCTGGCCTCCGACATCGCCCGCCCGACGGCCTCGGACAATTTCCCCGCCATGCGCGTCTACGACGTCTACGCCTCCCACTCGTGGGCCTCCGGCACCTCACCGTTCGCCGACGCCAACAACCAGGAATCCACCAGCGAGGCCGTCGCGGCCTGGGTGGGGCTGCGGCTCTGGGCGGAAACCAGCGGCGATCAGGCGTTGGCGGACCAGGCCGCCTGGATGCAGTCCAGCGAGGCCGACGCCGCTTTGAAATACTGGCTGAACTTCAACGTCGACGACCCGCTGTACGCGCCCCTCGAGTACAGCTATCTGCCCCTGAACTTCGGCGGAAAACGGGACTTCGCCACCTGGTTCTCCCCCGACCCGGAGGCAGGCCTGGCCATCCAGGTTCTTCCCGTGACCCCCGCCTCCACCTACCTGGGTGTGGACCGGGCCCGGGTGGCGACCAATGTCGACAAGGCGTTGACGGCCGACACCTTCAACCGCACCTACGGGGACCTGTTGCTGGCCTACTGGGCCCTGTCCGGACCGGAGGCCCGGAAACAGGCGATCGAGCTGGCGGAGACGGTTCCCATCGACGACGGGTTCTCCCGTTCCCTCCTGCTGGCCTGGTTGTATGCGCTGAAGGAGTGAGCGACGTGGTCACACAGCACTCCTGAACGTTGGATGCAGCGGTGACGGGCCGGCGTTAGGGTGTGCGCCATGGACATCCTGTTCGACACGGCCAACCTCGACGACATCAAGCGGTTGACCCCGATCTACCCCGTCACCGGTGTGACCACCAATCCCACGATCCTCAAGGCCGAGGGCAGGGTCGATTTCTACGCGCACTTCCGCCGGATCCGCGAGATCATCGGCCCGGATCGCACCCTGCACGTGCAGGTCCTCGCGAAGGACACCCGGGGCATGATCGACGACGCCCACAAGCTGCTGGACAGGATCGACGACAGGGTCTACCCCAAGATCCCCACCACCGAGGCCGGCATCGCGGCCATGCGCCACCTGAAGGCCGAAGGAGTCAAGGTGACCGCTACCGCGATCTACTCCAAGACCCAGGGTTTCCTGGCGATCGCGACCGGTGTCGACTACCTGGCGCCGTACTACAACCGGATGCAGTCGCTCGACATCAACACCCGCGGCACCCTGGAGGCCCTCGCCGGTTTCATCCGCCGGTTCGACGCCCCCAGCAAGATCATGGCGGCGAGCTTCAAGAACGTCTCCCAGGTCTCCCACGCCCTCGAGGCGGGTGCCGACGCCGTGACGCTGCCGCCGAAACTGCTGCGTGCCGCCCTGTCAGCACCTGGAATCGAGGCCGCCGTCGACACCTTCATAGACGATTGGGAGAAGATCTACGGCACCCGATCGTTGCCCGACTGAGGATGACTCTCAACTGCTCTTCGCGTCTTCTTTGAGACCGATCCGCGCTGCTTGACGTAGGTGGTCGGCGTGATGCCGGTTGCCGACTGGAAGTCGCGTTGGAAATGAGCCTGATCGGAGTATCCGAGGGACGCCGCCAGGTCCGCCAGGGCGACCTCCCCGGACAGCTGCCAGGACGCCTCGTGGAGTCGTCTACGGCGGATCAGCCATTTCGGCGTCAGCCCGATCCGTTTCGCCGCCAGGCGTTGCAGTGCGCGTTCGTTCATCCCGAAGCGTTCGCAGATCTGGGAGACCCGTCGGATGGTGGGGTCGTTCTCGACAGTGCGGACGATGGTGTTCACCGCGAGGCCCTCGGGATCCACCGGGGTCAGCCTCCGCAGCGCGGTCTCCATCACCGCGATGGCGGATTCCCTGGCGGCCGGATCATCGGGGTGGGTCATGCTGGCCCGGATGTCGGCGACCAGTCGAGGAACCTCGACCAAGGTGGAGTCCTCGAGCGCAATCTGCCCGTCGACCAGGGTCGAGACGTCCGCCCCGATCAGCTGCCGCCCGACGGCGGGTTGCAGCAGCACACCGACGGTCCAACCACGGCCGGTGAGCCTCTTGGTGGCAAGTCCGCTGGTGGGGCCAGCCAGACTGGCGTGGTCGGCGTCGACCGTGATGAGACAGACCGGGTATTGCAGGACCCGCTGGATCGACTCCCGTCCGGGCGCGAGCTCCCACACCGGCACCCAGAAACGCCGCACCACGTCCGCCAGGCCCGCCCGGGGTGCGAAGCGGTACACCGGAGGGCTGAAGCCGCGATCGTCGGCGAGATGGGCGCGTTCCCGGAAGGACGTGTCGTATTCGTTCAATACTTCCTCCCTTTCTCACGAGCACACTAACGCCCATGGATACTCGAATCACGCAATTCCTCGGCCACGTCGACACCTTCACCCGGCGGATCGCGAACCTCGATGCCGATTGCTGGGAGAACCCGAGTCCCTGCGAGGGGTGGACCGCGAAGGAAGTCCTCGACCACGTCGTCGACACCCAGCGCGACGTCTTCGGCAAGCGAGGTCTGGAGCTGGGGCCTCGCCCGGAGGGCGTGCCACACGAGGTTTGGACTGCGCACGCAGCCGCCGTGAGGTCAGCGGCGGCCGGCGAGGAAACGTTCCTGGCCACCTACGATTCCTTCTTCGGGCCGACCACCCTGGCCGACACGCTGCTGAGCTTCTACTGCTTCGACCTGATCATCCACACCTGGGACATCCACCGGGCCTTCGGAAACGACCTCGATCTCACATCCGCAGAGCTGGATCTCCTGGAGACCTGCATCCGGTCGTGGGGTGAGGTCCTGTACCAGGAGGGAATCTGCAAACCTCCCGTCGAGGTCCCCGGCACCGCTGACCGCCAGACCCGGCTGCTGGCTCTGACGGGTCGCCGCCGCTGACGCGTACTCCGCCCGAGGCGCCGGGTCGTGAACTTGGAAGATCACATCGGGAAACAGATTGAATCGCATTCGCTGGCCCCAGCAGGCGGGGTGGTTCTCACGAAACTTGGAGGCTTGTTCACAGCCTCCTGAGAAAGAAGCCTGCTGAGCTCGCGAAAGTCAGAACCGTCAGAGCCGACGCCCCCTGCCGATGGACCGCAACCTCCAATCAGATTCGCAGGAGCGATCACCGCAGGCGCCTCGCGCCTCCCGACACCCCCACGAAATGTTGAACACAAAATCATGGATCCGCCGCGGCCATATGCCCGACGGAATCCCGCCGCACCCGCGTCGCGTGCTTCGTCCCGCCACACGGGATTTCCGCATCACGTACCTTCCACCTCGAAGCGCTCACCGAGTCCGGTTGGAGGGACCGCCGGACACGGCGGCACCACAGAGACCGGACCCGCCCCGAAAGACTTTCTTGACTTCACATTCGTCAACGCTTAGCGTCAAAACGCGAAACCGCTGTTCGTATTCCGACGTGAGGTTGATCAACGTGAAAAATTTCCGAAATTCAATTACTTCGATGGCCAGGGCACTCCTAGTAACCACGGCCCTAGTGGCCACGTTGTCCCCGGCCCTTCCCGCCGCGGCGGATGACGACCCGGACATGGAAACCACCGAGGCGTCGCCGGTCGGCATCGATTCCTCCGGAAATTCCCTGCCATGGCAACCCGACAACTCCGAGGCCGCCGGCCCGGCGGATTCCGAGGACTCCGTTCCCGGGCACAAGCCGGATTCGACCGAATCCGCACCAAGTAGCGTCATCGCAGGGGATGACCGGGTGCAGTTCACCGACACCACCTCCTACCCGAACTCGGCCATCGTCTACATCACCAAGGACGGGAAGACCCACTGCACGGGCTGGATGATCTCAGCGGACACGCTGGTCACCGCCGGGCACTGCGTGTACAGCTACGAGCGCGAGGAGTGGTTCTCGGGGCTGGAGTTCAGCCCTGGAGCGAACGGTTCCGAACGCCCGTTCGAGACGGCGAAGGCGGTTCAGACCTGGACCGACGTCTCCTGGGTGAAGAAAGGAAGCCCTCTGCTCGACTGGGGGGTGGTCAAGCTCGACAAACGGCTCGGGGAACGAAGCGGCTGGTTCGGTTTTGCCTGGCGCTCCGGGGAGTACAAGGACATCAAGACCGAACTACGTGGATACCCCTATGACAAAAACCCGGGAGAGCTCTGGGGCATGAGCGGAACGGTGGCGGTGAGCCGGGGCAACCAGCTCTGCTACTCGATGGACACCTACTCCGCCCAGAGCGGTTCGCCCCTCTACATGCCCGATGACGCACTCGTGATAGGAATTCACGCCTACGGACGGCTCCCGGGAAGGTTCACCAGCCGCGAATGCCCCAAGGAGTACAACGCCGGGACGAGAATCACCAAGGGGCTCTTCGAGCTGTTCCTCGACCTGAGGTCCCGGGCCAGCGCGGAGTAAACCCGGATGGAACAGTTCCCGACGAGCCCGCCACCCCGGCCACGGATCGGGGACGGGCGAGCCCGAGCTCACAACCACGACGACAGACCGGCCGTCGTGCCGCACGTTTCCCACGTTTCCCCGGGCCCGGCCTCGTCGGGCCGGGTTCGGCCACTCCCCGGAACGGGTATCGGTCAGGGGATGGCCGCGCGGGTGCGCCGAAGCAGTTTCACGACCTCCTCGTAGAGCAGCACCGCCGCACCGGCGCCGACGGCGACGGCCCAGTGGATCCAGTCCAGTGGCGCCGTGCCGAACGCGGACTGCAGGAACGGCACCTCGACCACCAGCGCCTGGAGCACCGTGACCAGTGCGACCGACCCCCACAGCCAGGCGTTGCTGAACATGTGGGTGAAGGCACTTCCAGTATCGGAGCGGGAGTTCAGCGCGTTGAACAGCTGCATGAAAACCAAGGCGGTGAACACGGTGGTGCGGGCGACCGCAAACTGCGAGTCGGGGGTGGCGAGATCCTCCAGGCCCCCGACGAGACCACCGGGCAGGGTGAGGTCGTAGATCAGCAGGGCCAGCAACCCCATCACCAGGCCGACTCCGATGATCCGCTGCCACATGTGGGTATCGATGATCCGGTCGGTCAACTTGCGGGGGCCGCGGCCCATGACGTCGTCGGTTTCCGGATCGACGCCCATCGCGAGCGCGGGTCCGGAGTCAGTGACGAGGTTGATCCACAGGATCTGCGTCGCCAGCAGCGGAACGACGGCGGCGGCTGGGTTGGCGGGGTCGGCCAGGCCGATGAGCCCGCCGAGCAGGACCGCCAGGAACACCGTCGCCACCTCACCCATGTTGGAGCTGAGCAGGTAGCGCATGAACTTCTTGATGTTGTCGAAGATTCCGCGGCCCTGCCGGACGGCGGCGACGATGGTGGAGTAGTTGTCGTCGCCGAGGATCATCTCCCCGGCCTCCTTGGTCACCTCGGTGCCGGTGATGCCCATCGCGATCCCGATGTCGGCGGATTTCAGGGCGGGGGCGTCGTTGACGCCGTCGCCGGTCATGGAGACGACCTGCCCGCCGGCCTGCAGCGCGTCGACGATCCGTAGCTTGTGTTCCGGGGAGACACGGGCGTAGACGTCGACGTCCCGGACCGCCCGGCCCAGTTCCTCATCGTCCATGGATTCGATCTCGCGGCCGGTCAGCGCCTGGGAGGCCCCTTCCGTGATGCCGAGGTCGGCGGCGATGCGCGCGGCCGTGACGGGGTGATCGCCGGTGATCATGACGGTGCGGATGCCCGCGCGGTGCGCCTCCGCGATGGCCTTGACGGCCTCCGGTCGCGGCGGATCGATGATGGCGACAACGCCGAGGTGAACCAGGTCGTGTTCGGCGTCCTCGGCGAAGGTGGCGGGATCCTGTTCGAGGGCGCGACGCCGGGCGACACCGAGCGTGCGGTATCCCTCGGCGCTCAGGCGTTCGATGTCCGCCTCGATCCGGCCGCGGCGTTCGTCGCTGAGCGGCACGACGTCGTCGCCGACCAGTTCGGCCGTGCAGCGCTCCAGCAGCACGTCGGGGGCGCCCTTGGCGAACAGCCGCACGTGCTCGTCGGTGGTGCGGCGCCCGAGCACGGACATCATCTTGCGTTCGGAGGTGAACGGCACTTCGCCGATGCGTTCCCACGCCCCGATCCGCTCGGACACGCCGTCGAGTTTGTGCTGGGCCACGAGGAACGCGGCCTCGGTGGGGTCGCCCTGGACCTCCCATGTGCCGTTGACCTTCGCGAGTTGGGCATTGTTGGCCAGGGCTCCCGCCGCGAGGGTGCGTTCGGCCTCGGCCCGGGTCCTGGCCTCGTCGCCGGCGATGGCGGCCGCCCCGACGGGTTCGTATCCGGTGCCGGTCAGCTCGACCCGCCCGGAGGGGGTGACGATCTCGCGGATCGTCATCTCGTTCTTGGTGAGGGTGCCGGTCTTGTCGGAGGCGATCACGGAGACCGAGCCGAGGGTCTCCACCGAGTGGAGATCTTTCATGACCGCGTTGCGGCGCGCCATGGCCTGCACGCCGATGGCGAGCACCAGCGACAGGATCGCGGGCAGGCCCTCCGGCACCGCGGCCACCGCCAGGGAAACCCCGAGCAGCAGGATGTCGACGGCCTCGTGGAAGGAGGAGACCCCGTTGACGGCGGCCACCACGATCATGACCACGACGGCGATGCCGATGACGAGCACACCCAGGGTCCTGGATATCTGGGCGATCTCGCGTTGCAACGGGGAGGGTTCGTCAGCGGTCTCGTCCAGCAGCGTCGCGATGCGCCCCATCTCGGTGTCCATGCCGGTTCCGGTGACGACGGCCCGCCCCACGCCCCGGGCTACGGCGGTGCCCTTGAACACCATGTTGTGCCGATCCCCAAGGGAACCGAGTTCCAGAAGCGGGGTGACGGTCTTGGTGACCGCCTCCGACTCGCCGGTGAGCGAGGCCTCCTGCACCTGCAGCGAGGAGGCGCTGATCAGGCGCGCGTCGGCGGCCACCGCGTCGCCCTCCCCCAGCACCAGGACGTCGCCGGGAACCAGGTCGGCGGCGGGTACCGTCGCCAGTTTGCCGTCGCGCAGCACCGTCGCCCTGGCGGCCGTCATGTCCGCCAGGGCGGCGACGGCATCGGCGGCCCTGTTCTCCTGCACGAAACCGATGACGGCATTGGCCAGCACGATCAGCAGGATGACGACCACGTCGATCGGCAGGCTACCGGCCCCCTCGAGGAACCACGCCGCCAGCGAGATGACCATGGCCCCGAACAGCAGGTAGACCAGCGGATCGGCGAACTGCTTCAGGAAACGCCGCCAAGCGGCCTCCCGCGGCCGGGAGCGCAACTCGTTGGGGCCATGGCTCACCAGACGCGAGGCGGCCTCCACCGAGGACAACCCGGTCCCGGGATCAACCCCGGCGGCGCTCAGCGCCTCGTCGGCGGTTTGGAGGGCGGGTGAGGTGGTCATGATTCCTCGCTGGATTCCTGAACGGATCGATGATTTACTTTGATGGTACCAACTATTTTTGCGAGGACAACCTGAGGAGGCAGGCCATGAGCACCGACGCCGACGAGACCGTCGCGGATCTTCACCGGCTCTTCTCCGGGCTCAGTCGACTGGCCAGCCGGATGCGGTTGCGAAACGCCATGCATCCTGGCATCCGCAACCTGGCGCAGACCGACGCCTGGCTGTTGTCGCACCTGGCGGCGACGGGACCGGCGCGGATGTCAGCGCTGGCCGAATGGCAGGCCGTCGACCGCTCGACGATGACCGCGCAGGTCAAACGCCTCGAACGCGCCGGGCTGGCCCGTCGCCACACCGATCCCACCGACCGACGGGCCAGCATCGTGGCCCTCACTCGAGAGGGGAAAGCCGCGTGCGACGAGATCCGCCGGGAGGCCTCCGCCTTCTTCGTCGACCTCCTTGCCGGTTGGACTCCTCGGCAACGTCGCGAGCTGATCGAATCGATGACCCGGCTGAGCACCGCCTTGGAGAAGCACCTTGAACCGGCATGAAACGCGAGGCCCGGGAAAGGCGTAGAACGGTGAGGGCGATGATCCCGGACCTCGACGTCTCGCCGCTTCAACGGCACGGGTGTGATGCAGCCTTGGAAAAGAACGGATCACAAACCCTCTGCAGGAAAATCGCCTGAAACCCGGGAGTCGACAGATTCAGTGCGCACTTTTATTGCGAACGATCCGGAAGGCCTATATAGTGAACCGGCTTCGCCGACCACCACGGTCGGACGCCCTGAAAGAGTGGCTGAAATGAAGTCTTCGAGGTCTTGCGATTTCCGACAGAAAGGCAGTGGGGGGCTGATGACATCGTCACAACGGCGCTTGATGGGGTGGGACACGTGACGGAGCATCCGCCCACACAGCCGGCATTTCGCCAGTTCACTGCAATCATCGATCCCGGAACTCCCGGATACGGGGCCCCAGACATCACAACCATGCCCGGCAAACAGGTGCTCGTCACGGAGTTGCGCTCTGGGCGTGGCCACTGGCTCCGGCCGGGATGGCATCCCACCCCGTTCGGCTGGGAAAAGCTGAAGGACGGGGTGTTTTGATGGTCATCATTTCCATGATAGTGGCCATTCTGATCGTCTGCCGGCTGCTCCTGAAACATCTGGCAGCGCAGTCCGAGCATCCCACGGGGCGAATTGGCGTGTGGATGATGAGGCTCTGGAACAGGGCCTATCTGCCCATGACCGCTTGGGCACTTTCCCAACTGCCACATCGGTCCTTCGAGAACATCTTGGACACCGGTGTCGGCAACGGTGCATCAACGACGCTGCTCCACAGCCGTTTCCCCGGGAGCAGAATCATCGGAATCGACATCTCAGAAGAAGCCATCACAGAGGCCGGAAAGAACAGAACAAACGGCGTCTTCTTCGACGTGAAGGACGTCGAGGACACGGGCTATCCGGGAGAGTCCTTCGACTTGGTATGCGCTTTCCAGACCCATTTCCACTGGCCGTACCTGGATAATTCTCTGCGCGAGCTGAGGCGTCTCATGACCGATGACGGGCTGCTGATCATCGCCTGCGAGCAGAAGAAGATCTCCTCCTACCTGCCTCGCCTGGAGCATGACGACGATCTGCGCTCCTGGTTGAAGGACCTGGGTCTGAACCTGACCCAGGCGGCAAGGAGTTCAGGCTGGGTCGCGTACATGGTCGAGAAACTCCCCCGGCAATCCGCGCCAACGGTAGAAAAGGTTTCCCATGAGCGATGTCTCCCGACTCGCAGATTCCCTGAACCCACCCTACGGTGACCCCTTGAGCAAAGCACCATCGCGTCCACGGCCGTGACGCGGGACCATCCCTACCGATCCGCAACGGCAGGGATGGTCCTGATCACCCGGCCTCGGAATGTTTCCTTCCGGACCGGGAATCAGAGCAACGGCAGGCGCATCCTGACCGTGGTTCCCCGGCCCTGGATGGAGCTCAGTTCGCAGGAGCCGCCGAGTCTGCGCAGCACCGCCGCCACCATCGGCAGCCCCAGGCCGTTGCCGGGGATGTGCCGGACCTCCTTGGAACGAGCCAGCTCGCCCCAGACCTGGTCCACCTCGGAGGCCGGGATGCCGCGTCCAGTGTCGGAGACGTCCACCACCACGTGTCCGCGTTCCTCCATGCCGCGCACCTCCAGTGTCGCTCCCGGCGAGGAGTACTTCACGGCGTTGCTCACCACGTTGTAGATGGCCAGGAACACCAGGTCGCGGTCGCCGCGCACCGGCGGCAGGGGACGCGGGGCCCGGGGAAAGGCCACCACCATCTCGCGGTCGCCGGGCACCACGGTCTCGATCGCCTCGGAGACCACCTCCGCCACGTCCACCGGTTCGTCGGCCACCGGGTAGGAGTCGATCTCGCTGATCTTGCGGAGCTCCGCCACCAGCGACGCCAACCGGTCGACCTGCACCCGCATCGACTCCGCGAGCACCGGATCCCGCACCTCGCCGAGCCCCACGCGCAGGGCCATCAGGGGGTTCTTCAGTTCGTGGTCGAGGCGCCCCACGAAGGTGCGGTGAGCCTCCCGCGCCTCCGCCCTGACGCCTTCCACGGCCTCCTCGACGGCCCGGGTGTTCCTGCCGCGGCGCCATCTCAGCACCGACACCGCGACCAGCACAATCGCTCCCGTGAGCAGCGGCAGTGCCCACAGCTCGACACCCACCTTGAACATCTGGGTCGCGCCCGCGACCCGCATCCCGGCGGCGACAAGCACCCCGGCCGCGGCGACCACCCAGGCCCACACCGGTTTTCTCACGCGGCGCGCACCTCGGGATGGAAGCGGTACCCGACGCCCTGGACGGTGTCTATGACCTCGAGTCCCCGCGCCCCCAGCACCTTGCGGAGCTCGGCGACGCGATGATCGACGGCGCGGGTGGTGATCGCGAACTCCACCCCCCAGACCTGTTCCAGGAGGTGGTCGCGGCTGAAGGTCTCGCCGTGATGGACCATGAGGTATTCCAGCAGGGCGAGGGCCTTCGGGGTCAGCTGCACCGCCTGCCCCCGCGCGGTGACCGTCTTGGCCAGCCGGTCGAGTTCCAGGCCGCCTCCCCGGATGCGCGATGCGTGGGTGAGGGTCCGGCCCAGCTGGCCCCGTCGCAGAACCGCCCGGATTCGGGCCACCAGCTCGGCGGGGTCGAAGGGTTTGTTGAGGTAATCGTCTGCCCCCTTCTCAAGGGCGTCGGCGCGGGTTCCGGACTGCCCGACGCCGGTCAGCAGGATCACGGGGGTCCAGTCCCCTCCCCTGCGCAGCCTGGCCAGCACCTCCCGTCCGTCGGCGCGCGGCATCAACACGTCCAGGACGATCAGGTCGGGGTGCTGTTTGCCGACCACCTCGAGGGCCGCCGCGCCGTCGGCGGCGGTGAACGCGACGAACCCCGCCCGTTCCAGGGTGCGGGCGAGGTGGTCGCGGATCATGGGGTCGTCGTCGACGACCAGGACCGAGCTCACGAGATGGTGTTGCCGCTGCCCGTGTCCTTCTTCTTCTCGATGCCCTGGGAGGAGACGGTGTTGCCGCTGCCGCTGACCGTGACCTCGTCGAGGTCGTCGGAGACGGTGACGCTGTTGCCGCTGGAGGTGATCTCCACGTCGTCGAGTTCCTGGCCGGTCACGGAGTTGTTTCCGCCGGAGAGGATCACCTTGTCAGCGGACTCGAAGGTGACGATGTTGCCGCTGCCGGTGATATTGATGGTGTCGCAGTGCCCGCTGAGGGTCACCACATCGTTGCTGGCGGAGACGTTCGGGTTCCCGACACAGGGCTTGTCATCGCTGTCGCCCTTGCTCTTGCCGTCGTCGTTCTTGTTCCCGGCGCTGCTCTTGTCATCAGAGCCGCCGGCGCTCGCAGTGACATTCGCGTCGCCCCCGTTGCTGGCGGTGGCCACGTTCCCGGCGGACGGGGTGTTGGCGTTGGCGGCCTGGGTGGTCGAAACCGCCTGGGTGTTCCCGGCCGGTTTGGTCTCGGCACCTGCGGAGCAGGCGCTCAGACCCAGGGCCGTGACGGCGGCTGCGGCGAGGGCGATGCGAATTGGGTTGGTCTTCATGATGTCTCCAAGGGGGGTGACTGGTTTAGAGAGCAAGCACATTGTGCCGGGTGAAAGATAGTGCGAGAACACCCACCCGCCCAAAACCGGGGCCGGTCACGGATGGGCAGGGTGTCCGGAAGGTCAGTTGATGGCGTTCCCGGTTCCGGTATCGCTGACCTTCCCGACGGTTCCGCTGACGGAAACGGCGTTTCCGATGCCGGAGAGGTACGCCTCTTTGAGGTCGCCGTTGACGGTGACGCTGCTGCTCGAACCGCTGATCTCGAGACGGGAGATGTCGCCACCCCGGGCGACGGATCCCGTCTGCTTGATGGTCAGCCTGCCGACGGACTCGTAGTAGACGACGGCTCCTGCTGCATCGACGGTGATGGAATCGCAGTGTCCGGAGAAACGAACCACCGCACCGGTGTCATCGACCACGGAATCCTTGTCGCAGTCGACGGAGCGAGCGTTTTCGATGTTACCGTCGTTGCTGTCCTCGGAGTCGGAGCTGTTGGAGGCAGCACCGGGACCCACCGTGACACCGGGAGCGGTCACGCCGCCGGGACCCACCGTGACGCCCGGAGCCGAGACCCCACCGGGACCCACCGTGACACCGGGAGCGGTCACGCCGCCGGAACCGACCTTGGCGTCAACGGCTGTGTCGCCGCTGCCCTCCGACTCCTGGGAGGCCGGGGAATTCGTCTGGACGGGAGCCGACCGAGAACCGCCGTTGTTGACCGCGGCGTCCTGCGGTGTGGCCTCCACACCCGCGGAGCAGGCGGCGAACCCGAGGCTTGCGACGGCGAGGGCGGCGAGGGCGGTACGGGTGAGGATGGTTTTCACGGCTACTCCTTGGAAGAACTTGTTTCTCGCTTGATGACTCAAGCTTGTCGGTTCCGGGCGTCGCACGGCACGTTCGTCGCAGGATTGCGACAAACGCTGTTCGCTGGCCCGCGGGCGCGATGACGTCGCGTATCCACCGATCTCCCGTAGGCTCCCCTACATGCATGGCGAGTACAAGGTGCCGGACGGAAAACTGGTGGCGGTCGATCTCGATGTGGTCGACGGGAAACTGTCCCGGGTGGTGGTCTCCGGGGATTTCTTCCTGGAACCTGACGAATCCCTCGACGACATCGTCCGGGCGCTGACCGGCCTGCCCCACACCTCCTCGGTCGCCGACCTGGCCGCAGCCATCAACTCCTGCCTGCCGAAGGACGCGCGGCTGCTCGGTTTCTCCCCGGAGGCCGTGGGCATCGCGGTGCGGCGCGCGCTGGGACATGCCACGAACTGGGACGACCACACCTTCGACGTCATCGGTCCGGTCACCCTCGATCCGCGCCTGCACGTCGCCCTCGACGAGGTGCTGGCGGCGCGCATGGCCCGCGGCGAGATCGGGCCGTCGCTTCGGATCTGGGACTGGGACCAGCCCCTGGTGGTGATCGGTTCCTTCCAGAGCTACCGCAACGAGATCGACGAGGAGGGTCGCGAACGCCACGGCATCAACGTGGTGCGGCGCATCACGGGCGGTGGCGCGATGTTCATGGAGCCGGGCAACTGCGTCACCTATTCGCTGCTGGTCCCGGGGTCCCTGGTGGAGGGTCTGAGTTTCGAACGCAGCTACGAGTTCCTCGACCAGTGGGTGATGGGGGCCCTTGCGGAACTGGGGGTGAGGGCCCGCTACGTGCCGTTGAACGACATCGCCTCCGACAAGGGCAAGATCGCGGGCGCGGCGCAACGCCGCCTGACCAGCGGCGTGGTGCTGCACCACGTGACGATGGCCTACGACATCGATGCCGACAAGATGCTCCAGGTGCTGCGGATCGGGCGGGAGAAACTGTCGGACAAGGGAACGAGATCGGCGAACAAGCGCGTCGACCCGCTGCGTTCACAAACCCGGCTACCCCGCGACCAGATCATCGGCTCCTTCCTGAAACACTTCGAGTCGCGCTACTCCACCCGTCGCCGCGACTACACCGACGGCGAACTCGCGGCTGCCGCGGAACTGGTGGAGAAGAAGTTCGCCACCCCGGAGTGGACCCATCGCATTCCCTGACCCGGTGGGCACCTCGGCAGGACCCGTGAACCTCCGGGGACACCCAGTCACGCTCCGCGACACCCCTTGTGGCAGGTGGGTCTGGTCTCAACGCGACCAGAACGTAGAGTGTTGTGAACGATGTCCAATCGTGCCGTCAGTTCAGGAGACCGGAGCGGACATGGTCAGAACACGAAGTGGGAACACGAACAACCAGGAGCCGGCCCCGGCTCCGTCGCCCAAACGGGAGGTGCTCGGGGGCGCCGCACAACCCGTCACGCCACGAGAATCGTCGCGGGAACGGGAGGCCCTGCTGCCCGCTCCCCGGGACAGGGCGCCGCTCAAGAGCGCTTGGCCGGAGTCCCGGAAAAGCGCCTTCCCACCCGTGCCGTCTCCCTTCGCGCCGCCACCGGCCCTGTGGCCGGAGCTGACCGGGACTGCAGCACCCCAGAGATCCCTCTCCACCATCCCGAAACGCCCCGACACCGGATCGGGTGAGTCACGTTCCGAATCACCCGGCTCCCCGTGCGGACCGATGAGGCCCGATGACCGGATACCCTTGACCTCCGCCGGTGAGCGCACGGCGATCCCGGCATGCCCACCGGCGCATCGAGCTGACGATGATGACGAGGGAGAACCGCGGCGCGGGACGCTGACCGATGCAACCCCGGCCTACGTCTCATCGTCCCTTCTCCACTCCCCGGACAAGGCCGTGCGGCCTCCCCGGGAGGATGGGCCGGCAATCTCGGTGGCCAGCCCGGCGGAGGCCCCGGAACCGATCGAAAATCCCGCCGAACCACCGCTGGTCCCCGGAGCCGGGGAACCCGTGAGGACCCGGCCGGGCGATCCCGCCGGGTCGACCACGTCCGTTCCTCACGACACGCACATCGGAAGAACCCGTTCAGGCGAGACGTCGACCCCGTCAGAGGAGGACGAGGTACCGAGAACAGTCCGGCAGGCCGCTGAACCCCTTCACCCCGAGGAAACGAAATCCGGGACATCCGAACCGGTCACAACCCCACTGCCCGATGGGTCATCTGAACGAGCTGCCGGGCCCGTCACCGGCCCGGCCCCCACCCTCGGTGAACCACCGGCGAACTCGATTCCCGCCTCGGACCCGGGACCCTCTCGGGAAGGGCCGGAACCCGCCGGAGAGGATGACCTCACGGTCAACGCCGACACCTATTCACAGATTCGCAGCATCTCCCGAGGGCACTGGGGGCTCACCTTCCTGTCCAGTCTCGGGATTCTTGTTCTGACAACGGTGCTGGTCATCGTCACATCCTCGATCCAGCAGTTCACCGTTTTCGGTGGCCTGCCGAACTCCGCCGCCCTGCTGGAACAGATCACCCGTACGTGGAGACAGCTCGCGACCGATGGATTCGCCCAGCTGCTCGCGATCATGCTTCCAGTGCTGCTTGCCCTCCTGACCCCCCTCTACATCGCGTTCTCGATCCAGGGCAGCCGCAGCCCGGACCGGGACGACCACGTGACGAACGAACAGGTCGCCCTCCAGCAGATGCGGGAGGGAGTCGTCCTGATACTGGCAGGTCTGACCGGGGTGGCGATCACCCTGGCGATTCCCTGGCTCACGGAACGCGCCCCGCTCCTGCTGCCCCTACCCATCGGCGGGGTGTTCACCTGTGGTTTCATGATTGCGATCCGGAGCCGTTCGCTGGAGAACGAGCGGATGCGCCTGGCGCGCTCCACCCAACAGGAGGCGGCCCTTTCCCGGAAGAATGCCGAGGCAACCGAGACCCGCCTCAGGAAACTGGGAAAAGACCGTGAACACCAACAGAACGAGAAAGGCCGGGACGAGAAGAGAAGAAGGACCGACCGGAACAGGGCCTCGCGGGAAGCGCTTCTGCGTCACACACGACGACAGCTGCTGACACAGCACTTCATCATCGCCACCTTTCTCGCTGTCCTGAGCCCGATTCCCCTGACATGGCATCTCGCGCACAACGTGACCACGGTCTGGGAGGTTGTGTTGTTCTACGTTCCGGCCGTCCTGTGGATCAGGTTCTTCTGGGGCTACAGTTTCACCCTGATGCGGAAGGACGTGCTGGCCGAGGCCATGAAGCCCGGGAACAACCGCCTGGCCAGGCTCGGCGCATGGCTGATGCGCACGATATTCGAACTGCAGGTCACCCTCATAGCCCTGGGGCTGACCGTCCTGGTATTCGTGAGGCTCCCGGGGCTGTCCGAACTGCCGTTCATCGTCGCGTGCACGATCTGCTGGCACCTGGTTCTCGTGGTGGTCCGTTGGCTGTACCAGCAGTACAGCAGGACGGGTCGCGGCATTCGGCAGGTGGACCGCCGCCTGAAACTGATCAGGCTACGACGAGAGGTCGCAGAACTGCGCGCAGGGATCGCGCACCCCTGATCCGGGCGCCACGCAGCGGGTGGTTCCGACATGACCGGTTCTCGTGAACCGCGATCGGGTCGATCTGATTCGGCAAATACACGCGCTGGCCGCCCGCTCCGGGGGATCCTCTCGCAGCGCTACCACGACAAGCTGCTGCGCCTTCCCCAGCGCCGCTATGACAGCGAACTGACCGGCACCCTCATCTCCCGTCTGAACAGGTCCATCACATCCATCACGGACCTCTTCAAGACGTTCTCCGGTTCTTTCTTCCCGCTACTGCTGACCATCAGCGCTGTGCTGGTCATCGGACGCGGGAAACGCGAAATCAAACTCTCGGGCGGGCAGAAGCAGCGTATCTCCGTCGCCCGGGCCCTGTTGAAGGACGCACCCATCCCCGTGTTCGACGAGGCCACCAGCGCACTGGGCACCAAGGCTGAGCGAGCCGTCCGGGCCGGTCTGGACGAGTTGCTGGAGGGTCGCACGACGCCGATCATCGAGCACCGGCTGTCCACGATCTCACCGGTGGACCGAATCGCCACGCTGCACGAGGGACACATCGACGAGATCGGTTCGCCCGCTGAACTGGCCGCCTCGAGGCATCTACACCGAGCTGCTGGCTCCAGGATTCGACTCGCAAGGCCGGCAGGGCAAAACTGCTGCGCTGTGACATCACCCACTGACCCCATCCTGTTGTTCTAAGCTCGGGGTGTGTACGTGGCAAAGCACTTCGAGATTCCCGACGACCACCTGGCCGAGCTGCTCGGCCGGGTGCGGGCCGGGAATCTCGTGACAGTCCACGATTCGGGGCCGCAGGCGACCTTCGTCCCGTTCCACCTGGAGACGCGCGGGACCGGCCAGGTGCTCGTGACGCACCTGATGCGCATCAACCCGCAGGCCGTCGAGCCCGTCACGGGTCCGGCGCTGGTGATCATCGACGTTGACGACGCCTACGTCCCCCCGGCCTGGTACGCCACCAACAAGGACCTCCCGAACGTCCCCACCTGGGACTACATCACCATTCACGTCACCGGAAGAGTCCGTTTCACCGCCGACCCCGGGGCCGCCCTCGAAGCTGCCCGCGAACTCACGTCCCGGATGGAACCGCCCGAGGTCCTGGAGGCCGTAGGCGAGGAGAAGCTGCGCAAAATGGCGCGGGCGATCGTCAGGGCCGAGGTTGCGGTGGAGAAGATCCAGGGCAAGGCGAAGGCCAGCCAGAACCGTCATCCCGACGACGTCAGCAGTCTGCTGGCCCACCTGGAACGCGAGGGCGAGACGGAGCTTGTGAGGTACCTGAGGGAGGTCGCACTCCCCCACGCCACCGAACGCTTCGGAATGATCCACGACCTGCGGACGGGCCGGCACCTGCCCACCAGCGCCGCCGAACAGAAGTCGCCACGAGCGGACGAAACCCTCTCCCCCGACATTGGCTGAGCCGCCCAAGAACCCCTACGGCAGCTGATTGAGCCAGTCCGCGAGCACCTCACTCCCTGACTCCCTGAAGCTGATTGAGTCAGCGCGCGAGCGAAGCGAACGGCTGAGTCGCCCCCCACCCGGCAGCCCAGAAC
>CAJPNZ010000034.1 GCA_905372155.1 Propionibacteriaceae bacterium | reverse complement strand
GCTTCCCCTGGGTGGACAGCTCACCAAGCCCGTCGGCGAGTTTCCCGGAGCTTTCAGCCGCTGTGTTGGTCCCCTCGGAGAGCTGGGATCCGGCCTCGTCGAGTTTGCCCGCCCCGTCGACGACCTGCTTGAACTGCTCCCCCACCCTGTTGAAACCGATGTAGATGTTCTCCAGGTAGGCCTTCGTGAGGGTGGCGTTGATGGTGTCGGTGGCCAGGCCCGCGATGTCGTGCGCTAGGGCCGCGTCGGCGAAAGGCGCGTTCTTGGAGACCACGACGTCTATGGTGGCCTGCTTCGCGATGGCGGCGTCGTTGCTGCTGAAGGAGGTCGCGGCCTCGGAGAATCCCTCGGGGATGGTGACGGCGGCGGCGTAGCGGCCGTCGTTCAATCCGGCCTCGGCGTCCTCGGCATCGGCGATGGTCCACGAGATGTTGGTTCCCTCCCGGGCCACCATCTCGGAGGCCAGCTGCCGCCCCAACGGCACGACCTGCCCGTTGACGGTGACCGCCTTGTCGTGGTTGACCACGGCGGCGTGGATTCCCTGTTCGTTGCCGCCGCGCACCAACCCCAGCAGGGTGCCGACTGCGAGCAGCGGCACCAGGGCCAGCACGACGAGCCCCGGCCAACCGAGGCGATGTCCGGAGTGAATGCTCTCAGGTCTCATCGAATGCTCCTGACGGGTTGGTCGACGACCAGTACGCCGTCGACGGGAAGGGCGTCGAGAATCGACTCGCTGCTGGCGCACAGCACCAGCGCGGAAGTGCCGTCGCTGCGGAACCTGCTGATCAACTCGGTCAGGCGTTCGTCGCCTACGTCGATGGTCTCGACCGAGTCGACGAAGACGACGCTGCCCGGGACCGGACGCAGCAGCGCCAGGGCCGCGGGATTCCCGGCCAGGTCGGTGTAGCGGGTGCGGCGGTGCACGGCGGTGGCGGCTCCGGGCAGCAGCTCCCCCGCCACCCGGGCGCGGCCCGATGTGATGCCGAGCCTGCCCGACAGCGCCAGCGCCAGCCCGGTGCGACAGGAGACGGGACCCGCGATGCCGATCACGTTCCCGACCTCCAGCACCAGGCTGGTGGGCGGCAGCAGATCCTCGACGGCGACCTCCTCGGCGTAGAGCACGTGGTCGCCGCCGGGCCACCGGGCCAGTTTCAGTTTCTCCGTGAGAACCTCGCCCTCGACGTCGAAGGTGGGCAGGGCCTTGTCCAGCCAGCGCGGTAGCCACCAGGCCCGCTCCCCCAGCAGTGCCATCACCGCGGGCACCAGCGTCATGCGCACGCAGAAGGCGTCGATGGCCACGCCGACGGCGAGGGCGAAGGCGATCTGCTTGATGGAGCTGATGCCCTCCGGGACGAAGAACGCGAACACCGCGAACATGATCGCCGCCGCGGCCACCACCACGGGCCCGGATGCGACCATGCCGTCGCGGATCGCGTCGACGGGTTTCTTGCCGTGCACGTACTCCTCGCGAACCCGGGAGACGAGGAACACCTCGTAGTCCATGGCTAGGCCGAACAGGATTCCCATCAGCAGGATCGGCAGGAAGGAGATCACGGGCATCCCGCGTTCCAGGTTCACCATTTCTTTCAGGTACCCGTCGTTGAACACGAGTGTGGTGGCCCCGAAAGCGGCCCCCACCGACAGCAGGAAACCGAGGGTGGCCTTGACGGGCACCCACACCGACCGGAACACAGCGGCCAGCAACACCAGCGACAACCCGACCACGAGCGCCCCGAACGGCAGCAGCGCCCCCACGAGGCGGGAGTTGACGTCGATCTGCATGGCGGTCATGCCCGTGACGGCGGTCTCGACGCCGTAGCGTTCCAGCCACTGGTCGTGCCGGTCCCGCAGGGTCTGGACGAGATCCGCGGTGGCGGGGTCGTCGGGTCCGGTGGTGGGCACCACCTGGAGCATCGCGACCTCCGCGTTCTGGTTGGGGGTGGCCAGCGGCACCGCGGCGACGCCGTCGATCGCCTCCACTTCCTCCTTGAGGTCGGCGACCAGTTTCAGCGGGTCCCTGCTGGAGATGACGTCGGCGGTCAGCACCAGCGGGCCGTTGCGCCCCACCCCGAAGTGCTGTGATATCAGGTCGTAGGTGATGCGATCCGGGGCGCCCGCAGTGTGCTGCCCGGAGTTCGGCAGGGCGGTGCGCAGCCCCAGACCCGGAATCGTCAACGCACCGAGGCAGACCGCCACGGCCAGCAGCGCCACGACGGGATGCCCGGTGGTGACGCGACCCCACCAGGCGAACGCGCCACCCCCGCGGGGCCTGCGACGTCGCCGGGGTTTCCTCGGCCGGGGTCGCAGCCGCTCCCCCAGCAGCCCCATCAGCGCGGGCAGCATCGTCAGCGCGATGAACACCGCCAGCACGATGGCCAGGGCCGCGAACGCGCCCATCACGGTGAGGAACGGAATCCCCGAGACCCCGAGACCCAGCAGGGCGATGAACACCGTCAACCCGGCGAACACCACCGCCGAACCGGCGGTCCCGACGGCTCGGGCCGTCGACTCCTCCGCCGTCATGCCCTCGCCCAGCTGGTTGCGATGGCGGGAGAGAATGAACAGGGCGTAGTCGATGCCGACCGCGAGCCCCAGCATCACGGCCAGCATCGGGGTGGTCGAGTTGATGCTGGCCAGGCGGGTGATGAGCAGCATGACGGCCATGGTCACCCCCACCCCCGTGACCGCGGTCAGCAGCGGCAGCCCGGCGGCCACCAGGGAACCGAGCACCAGCGTCAGCACCACCAGCGCCACCCCCAGGCCGACGGCCTCCGTGACGCTCAGCCTCGGCAGTTCGATGTTGAAGGCCTGGCCGCCCATGTCGAGGGTTGCGCCCTGCGGCAGCCGTTCGGACATGCGTTCGGCGACGGCGGTGAGCTGGGCGAGCTGCTCGGTGGTCGGGGCGCCCTTGACGTCGATCAGGATCGCGACGATGGCGGCCCGGCCGTCGTCGGAGACCATGCCGGTGATCCGTTCGTTCCATGGGGAGGTGGCCGAGTTGACGAAGTCGATCGCCTCCAGCTCGGCGATGGTGTCCTCGATGACGCCGCGGAAGTCGTCGACCCGGCCGCCCTCGGGGGCCACGAAGATCGCGGCGGCCTGGGTCATGGCGCCCTGCGGGAAGGTCATCCGCAGCTTGTCGAGGGCAACCTGGGAGGAGGACCCGGGAATCTTGAACACGTCGGCGAAGCTGCCCCGGAAGGCCAGAGCAGCGCCCCCCATGGCCAGGACCGCGATCAGCCAAGCGGCGAGGACCAGTTTCGCGTGTTGGAAACACCAGCGACCGAGGGCATAGAGCTGAGCAGACATCTTCTTCCATCAGTGCAGACTTGGATTCGGAGCACAGCCTACTGCGCGCACCGACGCCCCCAAACCCAGGAAGACCCGGTCCCGGACGAAACACCGCTGCCTCCATCCGGGACCCCGACGTCACTCCGAGGGGTCCTTTCGGGGAGGTTCCCCGACCTGCTCCGGAACTCAGGCCGGGAAGGATCCCTCAACTTCGGCGTCGTGCTGCCCCGACTGGACGGGCTCAGGTCTTCTGCGTGCGGACCAGATCGGCGCCACGACACGCTCACGACCACGCCGCGCCAGTATCACGATCAACACGATGGTCACAGCGGACATCATGCCCACGACGACACCGCTGCTCTCGGCGCCGAACACGCCTCCGGTGAGCCAGTCCGGTCCGACCACGGTGGCCTGCAGGAAAGCCGGCAACTCGTTTCCGGAAACCGATATCCCCAGCAGCGGACCCTGCACGACGTTCCAGGCGGCGTGGTAGCCGATCGTCACCCACAGGGAACGCGTCAGGGCGTACAGCGTCCCGAGCAACAGTCCGCCGGTCAGGGCCACCGATATTCCTCCCCACAGGGTGGCACCGGGATTGGCCATGTGCATGATCCCGAACACCAGCCCGGATCCAACGATGGCCGCCCACGTACCGAACATCTGCTCCATCATGCGGTAGACGATCCCGCGGTACAGCAGTTCCTCACCGATACCCGCACTGATTCCCGCCCCCAAGATGGTCACGGCGATGGCACCCAGGTCCGGATGCTCCACGACACTCCACTGGTACCCTCCGGCCAGCGCGATGGCACCGCAGCAGACGAGAAAGGCTGCTGCGCCACAGGCCAGGCCGATCGCCAGTCCCCGGGCCCAGTGCGTTCTGAGCTCATGGATGCTGCGGCGCCGTTCCAGAACGCGGACAACCAGGAAATACGCACTACTCAACGTCACTATCTGTATGAGCGCAGCGGGAACGGCAAGGACCGTTTGCAGTTCCTCCGCGGGCACGAAGTTGGCCATGATGGCGTTCAGGGTCTGGCTTATCACGAACATGGCGATCAGGAAGACGACGAACCGGACGACGATACCGGCGGCCGTCCCGACCCGCCCAGGTCCCCAGTACGCGCGTGATGGGATGTCGGGCGCAAGATCATCGGATCGTGATGTGCCGAGTTCGTCGGACAAGTGGACAGAGTTTGTCACCAGTAAACCTCCTCTTGGTAGAAAACGTGGTTCGGGAACAACAGCGACACCAGGGCTGTCCCGTTGACGCGAGACCGCTCCCGAAATTTCTCGTCACGCATGCTCACGACTCCGTTTCAGCCGCGGGAAAAAGCGGCCACGGCACCGGATACGTGAACGCTGACGATGCTCAGGAACCTCTCCAGGTCCTCACGGTAGTAAAAATGTCCACCCTCGAAGAGAGATATCCGAAACTCGGCATCGGTGCATTCCTTCCACGAGCTCAGGGCCTTCGGATCGACACGATCATCGCCGTGTCCGCCCAATGCCACGATGGGGACGTCCAGACGAGGAAGCCGATGACCGTGGTACCGATTCGTCGCATCGTGATCGGCCCGGATCGCGGGCCACACCAGTTCGCGCAGCTCCGGATCGTTCAACACCTCACCGGTGCCCGGATCCATGTCGCACAGCATCGCGGCCAGCTCCTCGTCGGACTGGTGTCGTCCCGGCGTGAGTGCCGCCGCTGGGAGCCTCGCGGAGACCAGCAGCAGCACGACGGGCAGCCCAGCCCCGCGCAGGAGCACCGCCACCTCGTGGGCGATGGATCCGCCCATGCTGTGCCCGAACAGCACCAGCGGGAGAGACTTCTCGGCGTGCAGGTTCTCCAGATCGGCGGCGACCATCCGTGCCATGGCGCGAAGGGACGGCACCGGGGGGTCGAGAAGACGGTCCTCACGTGCCGGGTAGCGCACGGCGACCAGTTCCACATCCTCCACGCCCCCTGCGAGCCCGTCCCGCCATGCGGCGTATGCGCTGGCGGTCCCCCCGGCGTGGGGGAAGCACACCATCCGGGCACCGGGGCAGGGACCGGTGGCGCCGTAGTCCCGCAGCCATTCCTGGCGTCTCGACATCAGGAACCCACCTTCTCCAGCTCCAGGGTCCCGGTCTCCTCGATCGTGCGCACGACATCCATCCCACCGTCGCGACGCGACCTGGACTGCGCCAGGCCGATGAGATCATCCGGGCGCGCGTCGGGCACCTCGTCGTCGAACCGGACCAGGGCGCGCCACCGCCTCGTGGAGATCACCAGGGCGAGAACGACCAGGCCGCACACCACATAGACCAAGGCGATGGCGCGGCCGGGGCCGTCACCCAGCACCGCGTGGACCGCGGGTTCGGCGCCGGGAACATTCGCCATCAGCCACTCCATCAGAGCGGTGCCCTGGGGGGCCAGCACGCCGAAGCCCAGCGGCGCGCTCGCGGTGGACACCATCGTGTTGATCGCGAACACGCGACCCTGGAGGCGGGCCGGCACCTTCGTCTGGATGATCGTCATCACGACACCGTTGACCAGCAGGATCGATCCCGCCAACCCGAAAATCCCCACGCACACCAGCGGCAACCAAGGTCGGGAAGCGATGATGAGGGCACAGATTCCCAGCACCGCCGACATCACGCGCACTGCGTCCATGCGGCGGCGGCGTGGGCCGCCCCAGATGCTCATCACGATTCCAGCGAGGATGCCCGCGCCACCGGAGACCGCCGTGACGACGGCCACCTCGCTCAGGGAGGCGAAGGTCAGCACCAGCGGAGCGACCAGCGAGAGGAGGGGGGCCAGGAACAGGTTGATCAGCGCGAAGTACAGCAGCATGGAGCGGAAGTACCTGTTGCGCATCGAGAACCGGAAACCACCGCGGATCTCCTCCCACACGGACTCCGGGACCTCCGGCATGGCGGCCGGGAAACGGATCAGGGCGACGGTAGCGATCGCGAACACGTAGGACACGACGTCGAAAGCCAGGATTCCCGGCAGCCCGAAGACGGCGAGCAGGCCGACCCCGAACAATGGGGCGACGAAGTTCGCGGCCCCGATGGCGGACTGCAGCATGCCGTTCGCGTGTCCCAGGTAGCGTTTCGGAACGATCTGCGGCAGCGCGGACTGGAAGGCCACACGCTGACAGGTGACGGCACAGGCCACGAGACCGAA
This sequence comes from Propionibacteriaceae bacterium, assembly GCA_905372155.1. GTDB lineage: Bacteria > Actinomycetota > Actinomycetes > Propionibacteriales > Propionibacteriaceae > Arachnia. The sequence goes on along the minus strand of CAJPNZ010000034.1, from coordinate 20,308 downwards.
CGCCAGCATCATGTTCCACAGCTCCATGGTGTTGGTCATCGTCAACAACAGGAGCAGCGCGAGCATGGCCATGCAGGCCGCGTCGAAGATCATGATGAGCGTGCGGCGATTGGACCTGTCCACGATCGCACCCGCGATGGGGGACACGATCAGGTTCGGCAGGACTCCCAGCACCCCGACGATCCCGAAGAGCACCAGGTCGTTGGTCTGGGTCAGCACCCACAGCGGCAACGCGAACTCGGTCAACGTCGATCCCGTGAACGAGATCATCTGCCCCGATGCGATGATGGCGAACTTCCCCAGTCCGGGTAGTGGGTCGGCGGATTCCCGACCGCCCTGCAGCACGGACCTGAGCCTGGGCTGGTGGCCGGGTCTGGCCTTTTCTCTCGCGATCCGGCTGTCGTGCAGCCACCACGTCGCGGCGTGCCCGCGGGCAGCACGGGTGAGACCGAACTCCGTGTGTTCCTCGATCCTCCTGTGCACCGTGGTGATGATCTCGGCCAGTTCGTTGGGTCGGTAGTTGAGGAAGTAGTGGCCGGCGTCCTGGATGCAGACGGACGCGGTCCGGTCGGAGTACACGGACCATTCGTCACTGCGTTCCTCCCAGAAGCGGGTGGCCTGATCGGCTTCACCGATGACGCTGATCACCGGGGCCTGGATGCGTTGCACGTCGCCGCTGAAGACGTCGGTGAAGTAGTCCTCCGCGAACCGGGCGTCCTGGCGCATGGCCTTGACCATGTGGGCCGCGTGTTCCTCGTCCATGGCGTTGATGTCGGTCCCCATGCCGGCCAACCAGTTGGTGTGGTTCCTGTCGGCGGTGAGCCGGTCCCGGGCGGACCACCTGGCCAGGGTCGCGAGAATCCTGTTGGCCGGTCGGGCAACGGGAAAGGCACCCCCGACGTAGAGGGCCTCGATGTCACGCCCCCTGCGGGCGAGTTCCTCCGCGACGGCGGTGGCCACGGCGGATCCGGGAACGCAGTGCCCGTAGATGATCAGCCTGCCGTCGATCCGCTGACATATCTCGTCGGCGACGGCAGCGGCCACCTCGGTGGCGGGGAGAACCTCCTCGCCCAGAGCCACGTCGTGGCCCGGTGGCTCCACGGAGTGGAGGGAGTATCCCCTCGGAAGTGCCCTGGCCAGATCGCTGAAGACGCTGGCGTTCGCACCACCGTAGGGAACGGCGATGATCGACGCGACCCTCTTCCCGGCGTCGAGCGGTTCGGTGAGCTCGTACAGCAGGCGGCTCTCAGTGCCACCGCCGCCTCGCCTGTCCTCGATCAGACCCGCCAGTTTCTCGACCGTGGGGTTGGAGATGATGTCCATCACGGCGACGGCCACCTCGTCCCCCACGATCTTCCTGACGCGGGAAACGGCCTTCGTCGCCAGCAACGAGTCGCCTCCCAGGTCGAAGAAGTCCGCGACCACGCTGGGGATCTCGATGTCCAGCAGGTCGGCGTAGACGGCAGCGAGACCCGCCTCCAGCTCGGTGCGGGGAGCGACGTCGGGTGCCGCGACCACGCCGCGTTCCGGCTCGGTCAGGGCGGCCCGGTCCACCTTGCCGTGCCCCTTGGTCGGGAACACGTCCACCGTGGCGTAGGCCCTGGGAATCATGTAGTCCGGCAGGGTACGCGCCAGGTGGTCACGAATGCCGGCATCGGCGACGGGTGTGGCACCCTCGGCCCACCGGATCCAACCCACCAGCCGCTCGTGCCCCGGCTCGCCCCGCAGGTCGACGACGCACTGGGCGACGCCGTCCATGGTCGCCAGGGTGGATTCGACCTCGCCCAGTTCGACGCGGTAGCCGCGGATCTTGATCTGGTCGTCGGCGCGTCCGTGGAAGGCCAGCTGCCCGTCAGGACGCCAGCTCACCACGTCACCGGTGCGGTACATGCGTTCGCCGGCACCGCTCAGCGGGTCGGCGACGAAACGCGACGCGGTCATGCCCGGGCGTGACAGGTAGCCGCGCGCCAGGCGACCGGAGATGTACAGCTCCCCGCGCACCCCCGGTGGCACCGGGCGCAGCCGGTCGTCGAGCACGTAGGTCCGCACGCCGGGCATCGGAGAGCCGATCGGCCACACCGCCTCGAGAGTCTCGACGTCGGGAGTGACCTCGGTGGCGGTGCAGGCTCCAATGGCCTCGGTCGGTCCGTAGTTGTTGATGACACGGCAGTCGACGCTCCTCGCCAGGTCACGCATCCACTGCGAGGGAGAACCCTCGCCGGAGAGCACCAGACTGCGACGCGGCGCGACCGCTGCCGCATCCACCTGGGCGGTCAACGCCGCCAAGTGCGAGGGCGTCATCTTGAGATGGTTCACCTCGTGGCGTGCCAGGAACTGCGCCAGTTCCTCCCCCGTGATGCGGCCATCCATGGCGTGGAGGGTGCCGCCGTGCGCCAGGGGTAGGTAGAACATCGGCAGGCTGAAGTCGAATGCGAGCGACTGCAGCAGTGCGTACGAACCGCCGCGCACGACACCCAGCTCGGAGGAGACGTCCCGCAGATAGCGCACGACCTCGCGCTGTTCGACCTCCACTCCCTTCGGTCTGCCCGTGGTCCCGGACGTGTAGATGACGTAGGCGAGGTTGCCCGGAGCCGCCGGGGTGGGCACGGCGACCGACGTCTCGGTCAGGAGATCGTCGTAGGAGATGGTCTCGACGTCCGTGTCCACGTCGAGGGTGCCGTCGTGGATGCACAGGGCAGCACGGGAGTCGGCCAGGATGTACTCGAGCCGATCGCGTGGCATGGTCGGGTCCAACGGCAGGTAGGCGCCACCGGCTGCCACCACCCCGAGAATCGAGGTGGCCGCGGGGATGGCCCGTTTGAGTGCAATGGCCACCTTCGCATCGGGGCCGATCCCCTTGGCCGCCAGACGTAGGGCGATCCTGTCGGCGCGCCCGTGCAACTGGCCGACGGTGATCGTCTCGTCGCCCTCGACCACCGCCGGACGCGACGGATCGCCGTCCGCACCGAGCCGGATCAGCTGGTGCAGCGTATGGTCGGGTGCACCGTCCCGGGCCGGTCCCTGCGCCCACACGCGCGTGACCAGGTCACGTTCGGCGTCGGTGAGCAGGTCGATGTCGAGCACACGGGCCGCGGGGTCTGCGGCGACGCGGGCGAGCAGCATTTTCAGGCGATCGGCCAGCGTCCTGATCCGGAACGCGTCGAACAGGTCGGTGCGATATGTCAAGGACGCCACATAGCGGCCGTCGTGGTCTCGGAAGACGTGCAGTCCGAGATCGTAATGGGTGACCTCGGTGGTGGCCCCGATCTCGCTGAACCGGAGCGCACCGGATCCATTCACGACGGGTTTCACGGCGGTGGCCAGCTCATCGACTGCCAGGCTGACCTGGAAGAGCGGCGAATTGTTGGCGACCCGCGGCAGGGCGAGCGCCTTGACGATGTCGACGAACGGCACGTTCTGGGAGGCGAACGCCTCCAGCGCGGTCTCGCGGCTGCGGGAGAGCAGTTCCCGGAAACTCGGGTTGCCTGCCAGCCGGGAACGCATGGCCACCATGTTCACGAAGTTTCCGACCACGTCCTCGACCCCTCTGGCGTCGCGGTTCGCCACGGAGGTGCCGATCACGAAGTCTCGTTGGGCGCAGTGCTTGGCCAGCAGCACCTGGTACAGCGCGAGCATGGCCATGTAGAAGGTGGCCCCTTCGGCGGCCGCCAGCGCCTTGAGTTGTTCGACGAGCCCCGTCGGGAGCGTGAACTCGTGGGTGCGACCCCGGCTGGACAGGACCGCCGGGCGCGGCCTGGCGATGTCGAGTTCCAGGTTTCGGGAACCGGCGAGCCTCTCCACCTGCTGCGCCAATCCCCGTTCGCGTCTGGCGACACGCTCCGCCGTGGCCTCGTGCACCGCAACGTCCTCGTACTGCAGGGGACGCGCACCCAGATCGATGCTGCCGTTGCGCACGGTCTGTTCGAGTGCCTTCCGCAGGTCTGATTTCAGCAGTTCCGCGGACCACCCGTCGACGATGATGTGGTGGGCCGTGAAGAGCACCACATGGTCATCGTCGGCGAGTGTCAAGGAGTGGAAACGCGCCAGAGGACCGGCAACGACGTCGAACGGTGTTGCGAGTATGCGCGAGAGCTCCTCCTCGGCCGAGGCCAACGGGTCGTCGACGCCACGCAGATCCATGACCGGAACCTCCGCTCCGGTGTCCTCGTGGAGCACCACCGTCGGTTCCCCCAGGTCATCCGCGGGGTAGCTGACGCGCAGGATGTCGTAGCGGGCCGTCAGCGCACGACAGGCGTCCCGGATCCGCTGCTGGTCGACCGGCCCCTGAACCCTGAGGCCGAAACCCACCACGTAGGCGGCGGACCCCGGGTCCATGCGATCCTCGATCCACAACCCGGTCTGGGCGGGACCCAACGGGACGACGGCGTTGGCCTGCCGCGGGCCGGGACCGGAGGGGACCGACCGGGCCCTGCGCAACCGCTCGGCCAACAACTGCTTCCTGCGCTCCTGTGGGACGGCCACGGCGCTCTGCGTTCTCACCGGGTCGGGGATGGGTGTGTGGGTCATGATGTGGGCTCTCCCTCCAGCTCGGCGAGCAGAATGGTTTCCAGGAGCACGGCCTGGTCCCGCAGCACGGGCGCCTCGAAAACGCTGCGCAGCGGCAGTTCGACCTCCAAGCGGTCGCTGACCCGAGCCGCCACCTTGGTCGCCAGCAACGAGTTCCCACCGGACTCGAAGAAATGGTCCAGGGCACCGATCACGCGGTCGTCCGCGAAAACTTCCTGCCAGATCTCGGCCAGCAGCGCCTCGACACCGTCCTCGGGTTCGGTGTACTCGCGCTGACCTCCCCACTGCGGGGCGGGCAGCCGGGTCTCGTCGAGTTTTCCGTGCACGGTGATGGGGAACTCGTCCACGGCCACGATGGAGTCCGGAACCGCGTGCGAGGGCAGGACGTCGGCGAGGGCCAGGCGACAGGACACGCCGTCGAAGGTGCCCGCGGGGGGCGCGACGACCCATGCGGCGAGACGGGGGGTGGCATCACCGGCGTGTCCCACCCCGACGTGCGCGGCGAGAACCCCGTCGACGGTCAGTAGCGTCTGTTCGATCTCACCGGGCTCGACGCGGAAACCCCTGATCTTGACCTGCCGGTCGCTGCGGCTGACGAACTCGTAGGACCCGTCCGGTCGCAGCCGCACCAGATCGCCGGTGCGGTACATGACCGCCCCGGGTTCACCCCAGGTCGCAGCGACGAAACGCGACGCGGTCAGTCCGGGACGACGATGGTAGCCGCGGGCGAGCCCGGCCCCGCTCACGTACAGCTCCCCCACCGCCCCGGGGGGAACGGGCCGCAGGCACTCGTCGAGGACGGCGGCGGACAGGCCGTGCACCACCTCACCGATCGGGACCGTCCCGGTTTCGGAACCGTCCAGGCGATACCTGGTGACATCGATCGTCGTCTCGGTCGGGCCGTACAGGTTGAACACCGGGCGTCGAAGCACCTCAGCAGCGACCGTCGCCGCCTGCAACGCCTCGCCTCCCGCCATGAGAATGAGCCGGGGAGGCAGGCAGTCCTTCGGCAGCGCCTGCAGCATCGTCGGGACGAACAAGGCCCTGCGGACGTCGTGGCGGCGCATGTAGTCACCGAGCCCGGCACCCGGGACGCGTAGCTCGTCGGGAACCAGCACCAGGCAGGCACCGTGGAACAGCGCCATCGTGAGTTCGAGCACCGACGCGTCGAAACTGAACGACGCGAACTGCAGCATCGTCTCGTCGGGGCCCGCGCCCAGTCCGTCACGTTGCGACGCGGCCAGAGCGGCCAACCCGCGGTGAGTCACCACGACGCCCTTCGGTCTGCCCGTGGATCCCGAGGTGTGGATGAGGTAGCTCGGATGATCCGTGGAGGGTGGCACGCGCAGCTCGCCGACCCGGATCGGCCCGTCGTCGCAGGCATCGATGGCGGCAACGACGTCCGGGGCGTCCAACACCACCGCGGCGTCGAAACGATTCGCGTCGGCAGCGGTGGTGACCACCAGCTCGGCCCCGGAGTCGTTGAGCAGGTAGGAGATGCGCTCGACGGGATGGTCGGGGTCGATGGGCACGTAGGCGGCACCCGCTTTTTCGACGCCGATGATGGCGACGACCGCCCGGACGGACTTGCGCAGCGACAGCGCAACGATGTCCTCGGCACCGATCCCCCGCTGGATCAGCCAGCGGGCGAACTGGTTCGAGGCGGCGTCGAGTTCCGCATAGGTCAGGACGTCGCCGCCGCACCGCACAGCGGCGTGATCGGGGTCGATCCGAACCGCCTCGGCGAACAGTTCCGAGAACGTACGTGGCCGCCCAGCGACCGGTCCGGTCTGGACCGCGGCGTCGCGTTCCTCGTCGCTGAGGACGTCGATGGCGCTGATCCGCCTGTTCGCATCGGCACCGAAGGCCTCCAGGACCCTGAGGAACCGGGTGACGATGTCCTCGGCGGCCCCGGTGTCGAGGCGATCCGTCGCGTAGTCCAGTTGGATGCTGAGTTCAGTGCCGTTCTCCCCGGCCACCTCGCCGACCCCGAAGCTGAGGTCGAACTTGGCGCCCAGCGGTCCGGGATACAGATCCTCGGTCTCCAGCCCGGGCAACATCAGCCTCGCGGTGTTGCCCCCGCTCTCGGACAGGTGATTCACCATGACCTGGAACAACGGGTGGCGGCCCGGTACTCGGGGTGGAGCGAGAGCATCCACTACCATGTCGAAGGGCACCTGGGAGTGTTCGACCGCCCCCAGGATCGCTTCCCGGGCCCTGTCGATGGTCGCGGCGATCGTTGGATTCCCGGTGAGGTCGTGTCGGATCGCCAGTGTGTTGACGAAGAAACCGACCAGCGGCTCCAGGGCGGGATCGTCACGTCCCGTCGTCACGGTGCCGAGCGCCATGTCCTCCCCCGCTCCGAGACGATTCAGCAACACGGCCGCGGCGGCATGGCACACCATGAACACCGACGCGCCGTGCTCGGAGGCCAGACGCTGCACCCGGGACAGGGCCTCGGCCGGCAGCACACCCTCCACGGTGCCGCTGGGACGCGCACCCGAGGGCTTGTCCGGTTTTCCTCCCGGCAGCCGGGTCTCCTCGGGCAGCCCGGCCAGGGCGGCGCGCCACCACTCGATCTCCTCGCTCTGCTCAGCCGAGCGTTCACGCTGCCAGAGTGTGTGATCGGCGTAGGTGACGGGAAGTGGAGCCCACGCGGGGGCCCGGCCGAGGCACCGGGCGACATAGGCGTCCTCCAGGTCGCGCAGCAGAGGCGCCAGGGACAGGCCATCGCTGGCGATGTGATGCATGACCAGTACGACGACGTGGCTGTCGACGGCCTCCCGGAGGATCCAGATGCGGATCGGCAGGTCGCGTTCCAGGTCGAAGGGGCGTGCGCTGCACTCCTGCACCAACGCCGTGCGTTCCTGCTCGTCGAGACCGGACGCGTCGAGCACGGTGCACAGATCGGAGACCTCGGGAACCGCCATCACATGCTGGAAGGGTTCGCCGTCGACGGGAATCATGACGGTGCGCAGGGTTTCCTGACGTTCGACGACGTCACGCAACGCCTGCTGCAGTGCGGGGACGTCGAGGGCGCCCCGCAGCCGAGCCGCCAGAGGGAGGTTGTAGGCGGACGATGCCCCCTCCAGACGTGTAACGGTCCACAGCCGGCGCTGCGCGAACGACGCCGGCAGCTGCTCGGGCCGGGGACGGTGGACGATGCGTTCAACCCCGCCCCGGACGGCCGGCGCCGGCCCGGCGGGCAGGTCGAGGGGCTCCTCCGTGGCGTCGCGGCGGCTGTTGGTTGGGGCTTTGGCGTCGTCTGCCGACTCCAACCGGGCCGCCAGGGTGCGGGCCGTCGGCGCCTCGAAGACGTCGCGCAACCGCAGCCGCCTCTCCGGTCCGCCGAGTCGCGCCACGATCCGGGCGGCGATCAGTGAGTGACCGCCCAGCAGGAAGAAATTGTCCTCCGGGCCGACCGAATCCACCCCCAGCACCTCCGCGAAGACCGCGCACACCCGAGCCTCCAGGGCAGTGGCGGGTTCCTGCAGGCTGGGCGCCACCGTCGCCTGTGGGAGGGCCCGCCGGTCCAGTTTTCCGTTCGGTGTCCTCGGGAAGGAGTCCAGCCCCATGATGACCGCCGGAACCATGTACGGGGGTAGCGTCGCCTCGGCGCGGGCCCGGACAGCCGTGGTGTCGACGTCCTCGCCGGTGACGTAACCCACCAGACGGCCCGGGGCGTCGGGGGCCTCGATGACGACGGCTCCCGTCACGCCGGGAGCATCCGCCAGGCACCGCTCTATCTCGCCCGGTTCGACACGGAAGCCGCGGACCTTGAGCTGCGAGTCGGCGCGTCCGAGATACGTGAGCTCCCACGATCTGTTCCAGGCCACGACGTCACCGGTGCGGTAGAGGACCTCGCCCTGCCGGAACGGATCGGCGACGAAACGGCTGGCAGTCAGTCCCGGCCGGTTGAGGTATCCGATCGCCAGGCCGGGGCCGCCGATGTACAGCTCACCGGGAACTCCCGGTGGAACGGGTCGCAGGAAGTCGTCGAGCACGACCAGCCGGACGGCATCGATGGCACGACCGATCGGCGGTGCTTCCTGACCCCGGGACGGGGAAAGCGGACCGGCGACGGTGACGATCATCGCCTCCGTGGGGCCGTAGGCGTTGAACAGCGCCCGGCCGGGAGCGAAACGTTCGACCAGGTCGGCGCTCATCGCCTCCGCGGTCGAAACCAGCACCGGCACCCCGGTCAGGGAGCCGTCGATGGTGGTCAGCACGCTCGGGGTGAGCAGCGCTGCGTCGACGTGTTCGAGTGCCGTGCGCAGCTCCTCACCGACGAGCGGCCCGGGCTCGGGAATCACGAGACTGCCTCCGGCCCCCCAGGCCATGCACAGTTCTATGATGGCCACGTCGAACGACAGGGACGTGATCTGCAGCACCCGCATCCCGGGCCAGCATCCGGTCCGTCGGGTCAGTGAGCGGGTGAAGACACCGAGCCCGCGCCGAGTCATGCACACCCCCTTGGGACGACCGGTGGAGCCGGAGGTGTGGATCACGTAGACCGGTTCCTCCGCGGCGGGAACGCGTGGTGGCAGCGGTCCCGGTTCACCGGGACCGACCCACCCCATCTCGAGCACCGGGAGATCACAGGAGGCGGTCATGGCGGACACGCCCGCGTCGCGTGCGAGGATCAGGCGCGGGGCCACATCCTCCGTGACCTGGGTCAGGCGCGCCGTCGGGTGGGTGACGTCCAGCGGAAGCAGAGCGGCACCGGTTCGCGCGACGGCCAACACGGCCACGATCGTGTCCGCGCTGCGGGGAACGCAGACGCCGACGACGTCACCCGGCCGCACCCCCTCGGCGAGCAGCCGGTGGGCCCACCAGCGGCTCTCCCGTTCCAGGTCGGCGTAGGTCAGCTCCCGGTCCCCCGTGATGGCGGGCGCGGTATCTCCCATGAGGGCGTGCGCCGAGGCGAACAGATCGTCGAGGCCCATGGCCGGAACCTCCGGTGCCGGCATGGAGGATCCCATCGCCCGCAGCGAGTCGAGTTCCCCGGGCAGCAACACGTCGAGTCCCGAGACCGGGGTGGAGGGATCGTCCGCGAGCTGGCGCAGCACCCCTGAAAAGCGGGCGGCCAATTGTTCGACGGTGCTCACGTCGTAGCGGTCGGTGGCGAACTCCAGTTCCAGGGCAAGGCCGCTCCCTGTCTCGCCGAACGCGATGGTCAGGTCGAACTTCGCGCTGGCGACGTCATCCTCGACGAGGCGGGCGCAGCCGGTGCCGAACGGAATCTCCGTGTCCACCGGTCCGCGGTCCGCGAGCGATACGAGCACCGTCTGGAACACCGGATGGCTACCGGGTACGCGTTCCTGCCGCAGCGCCGCCACGACGTCGTCGAACGGTACGTGCGCATGGGCGAGCGCCTCGGCGTCACGGTGGCGCACCTCGGCGAGCCAGTCGATGAAACTCGGGTCCCCCGCGAGCCGCGTGCGCAACGCGATCGGGTTGACGAAGAACCCGACGGTTTCCTCGAAGGCGGCGTTGTCACGTCCTGCCGTGACGGTTCCGAGCACGAGATCCGGCCCGGCACCCAGACGGCTCAACAGGGCCGTGAAAGCGGCGTGCACGACCATGAACAAAGTGGCTCCCTCACGGCGGGCCAGGGCACGCAAACCCTCCAGCGTGCTCATCGACACCTCGCCACGGATCGCCTGGGCGGCAGCAGCGACCTTCCCTGCGGAAGAGCTCGCGGGCAGACCCGACCGGGCGGGTGCGTCGGCCAGCCGGGTCAACCACCACGCGGTCTCCTGTGCCGTCAGCGAATCCGGGTCGTCGCCATCCCCCAGGATGTGTTCCTGCGCGGCGGCCCAGTCAGCGGGCTGCAGACCGGGACTCCGCCAGGATGGCTCCTCACCGTTCTGACGGCAACCGTAGGCGTGTGACAGGTCCTTCAGCAGGGGGGCGAACGAGGATCCGTCGACCGCGATGTGATGGAACACCAGAGCGATCCGGCCTGTGCCGGCATCCATCGGCAGCACCACCAGACGCAACGGGATCTCCGCCGAGATGTCCAGGCCCACGCCGAGGGCCGCGGCGAACGCACCGGGGTCCGCCACCACGTGAATGCGGGCCGGTACCCGGGTCATCGCCTCGGCAGGCGTCAGGATCCGTTGCCAGGGCTCGCCATCACGCTCGACGACGAGGGTGCGCAGCGCCTCGTGGCGACCGACGAGATCGATGACGGCCTCCCGCAGGGCGGTCACATCGAGAACATCGACGTCGAGAACGATCGGGACGTTGTAGGCGACCGGATCCGTGACGAGATCCTGCTCCAACCAGAGCCGCCGCTGCGCCCGCGACGCGGGCAGCATGCCGTCGGCCGGGCGCTCCACCTCGCGGACCGGTTCCGTGGCGGATCCGCCGCCCGCGAAACGCGCCCACGCCCGTGGCACCGGGTCGGTGAACACGTCGCTGACGGTGATCGTGAACCCCGCCTCACGCAGCCGGGACACCAACCGGACGGCAAGCAGCGAATGCCCACCCAGTTCGAAGAAGTTGTCGTCGACACCCACTTCGTCGACGCCGAGCACAGCCGCCAGGGCTGCGCAGGCCTGCTCCTCGGCCGGCGTGGACGGCGCACTCCCGGTCCGTGTCGCGACGACGGGAGCCGGCAACGCCTTGCGGTCGACCTTGCCGTTGCGGGTCAGGGGCAGGGCGTCCAGCACCACGATGTGGTCCGGAACGGCCTGCTTCGGCAGCCTGGTCGCCAGGACGCGTCGCGCGGGCGTGGGCTCGATGGCACCGACCACGTAGCCCACCAGCACCGCGTCGGGCCCGAGGTCGCGACGCGCCATCGCCGCGGCCGCCGTGACTCCCGGCAGGGCCGCGAGCGCGGTCTCGACCTCGCCCAGCTCGATGCGGAAACCGCGGATCTTCACCTGGTCGTCGGCGCGGCCGAGGAACCGCAGCGCACCGTCACGGCCACGACACACCAAGTCGCCGGTGCGGTACAGCCGTTGCCCACCGCCCCCGGGATCGGCGACGAACCGGCTGGCCGTCGTCCCCGGCCGACCGGCGTATCCCCGGGCCAGCGCGGCCCCACCCACGTAGAGCTCACCGACACAACCGACGGGCACGGGGTGCAGGAACTCGTCCAGCACGGTCACGTTCTTGCCGGGAGTGGGGTGGCCGATCGGCACCGGGTCAACGTCACGGGTGTCAACCCGGTGCAGGGTGGCGTCGATGGTGGTCTCCGTCGGCCCGTACAGGTTGAACAGCCGTACCCGATGGCCGATATCCTCGACGAGCCCCGCGGGAAATGCCTCGCCGATCAGGATCAGCTTCAGCCCCGAGGGAATGTCGGCGGTGTTCAGCGCCATCGCGACTGCGGGCGTGAGGGCGGCGTGGGTGCAGCGCCGGAGGAGGCGTACGAACTCGGGTCCGAGCGTGCGTGCCCGTTCCGGCACCATGAGCAGGGTGGCGCCCACCAGCAGCGACATTCCCATCTCCAGCATGGCGACGTCGAAGCTGTGCGAGATGAACTGCATCACGACGCTTTCCGGTGTCACGCCGTAGGCGGTGCAGCTCTGGACCAGGCTGGCCATACCGGCATGGCTGACGACGACGCCCTTGGGTCGCCCGGTGGATCCCGACGTGTGGAGGATGTAGGCGGCGCCGTACACGCTGGCCGGACCGATGGGGGTCGCGGTGGCGGCGGAGAGCCGATCGGCCGTCTCCGGTGCGTCGATCACGAGCCTCGGAACGGTGAAACGGTGGGCCGCGGCCTCCTCGCACAGCACCAGTGCGGCGCCGGAGTCCTCGACCAGGAAGCCGAGGTATTCATCAGGGTAGGTGAGATCGATGGGCTGCCACACCCCGCCCGCCTTCATGATCGCCAGCAGGGCGACGATGGAGAACACCGAGCGTGACGGGCAACTCGCGACGACGGTCTCGGGGCCGACTCCCTGCTCGGTCAGCAGCCGTGCCCACCGGGTCGAGCACTCGTCGAGCTCCGCGAAGGTGAGGGACTCGCCGTCGCACTCGACGGCCGTCCGGTCCGGGTCGGCTGCCACCCGACGTGCGAAGAGCTCCGGGAGAGTGGCCAGGGATGCGACGCTCTCCCCTGCCTCGCGTTCCCACCCGGCCTCGGACGGCAGGGTGACGGTTGTCCGTGATGGGCGTCGTGAGGGATCCTCCACCGCCTGCCGCAGCACGGAGAGAATGCGCTGCCCCATCTGCTCCACATCGGCCCGGTCGAACAGGCCGGTCGCGTACTCGATGACGCCGGTGATCCCGGCGGCCGTTCCCTCGGCACGATGCTCGTCCAGGAAGAAGGTCAGATCGAATCGGGCGAACTGGGCATCCTGGCCCAGCACCGTGGCGGGCAGCGATCCCAGCGACCACTCCGGTTCGTTGTCCTCGGTCATCACGATCAGCGCCACCTGGAACAGCGGGTGGCGGCCGGGTTGCCGCTCCGGCTGCAACTCCTCGACCACGTCCTCGAAGGCGACGTCCTGATGATCGAAGGCGGCGAGGTCGGTCTCGCGCACCCGGGACAGCAGCTCACGAAACGTCGGGTCGCCGGAGACGTCGGTGCGCAACACGATGGCGTTGATGAACAAACCGATCAGGTCGGACAGCGCCTCGTGATCGCGCCCGGCGACCATTGTCCCGAGCGGGATGTCGGCGCCCGCCCCGAGAAGACGAAGGGTCAGGGCCATCGCGGCCTGGAGCACCATGAACGTGGTGACCCCACACCCGTGGGCCAACTCGTCGATGCGGCGGTGCAGTTCCGCGTCGATGGAGAACGGCACCCAGGAACCGGCGTTGCTTGATCGTCCGTGTCGCTGCCGGGCGTACGGCAGAGGGATTTCGGCGGGCAGCCCGGTGAGGGTACGGACCCAGTGGTCGAGTCCGGCCCTCGGGTCGTGCGTTCCGGCCCGTCGCCGCAGCCACTCGGTGTAGTCGGCGTACTGCACGGGAAGCGGTTCCCACTCCGGGGCGGCCCCGAGTTCACGGGCGGCGTAGGCGAGCCCAAGGTCCCGGGCGAGCGGCGTGACGGACCAGCCGTCGGTGGCTATGTGGTGCAACACCAGCGCCAGTACGTCACGGGTCCTGCCACGCACGATGGTGGCGCGCAGCGGGATCTCGCGGCCCAGGTCGAAGGGCTCGCGGGCGATCCGGGCGAGAATCGCGTCGACCTCATCGGCGTCATCGGTCTCCCGCACGTCCAGGGGCACCATGGTCCCGGCCGGCAGAATCCGTTGATACGGTGTGCCGTCGACGTCCGGGAAGATCGTGCGCAGGCTCTCGTGGCGTCCGACCAGATCGTTGAGCGCCGCCTGCAGGGCATCCTCGTCGAGGCGGCCCGCGACCTGCAGCACGATGGGCACGTTGTAGACGGCAGCCTCGTCGAGGCGGCTGAGGAACCACATCCTCCTCTGTGGAGCGGACGCGGGTACGTCACCGTGTCGTTCGCACGGCACCAGGTCCGGTTCCGGCTCCGCATCCGCGACCGAACGGTCCAGCAGACCGAGCGGGGTCGGCACCTCGAACACGTCACGCAACGTGATGGAGCCACCGACCGTCTCCTGCCAGCGGCTGATCAACCGGACCGCGAGCAGCGAGTGTCCACCGAGCTCGAAGAACCCCTGCTCCACGTGCACCTCGTCCAGGCCGAGTGTCTCGGCGAAACAGCGGCATGCGGCCTCCTCCCGTGGCGTGGAGGGCCGTCGTCCCGGGCCCGGATTTTCGACGGCAGGCACCGGTAGGGCACGCACGTCCAGCTTGCCGCTGACCGTGAGCGGCAGCGCGTCGAGGGTCACGACGGCGGAGGGCACCATGTATGCCGGCAGCTGTCGCGCTACCCGGCGTTTGATCTCCGCCCCATCGGCATCGCCGACGACGTAGGCGACGATCCGTTGGTCGCCGGGGGTGTCCTCACGGACGATCACCGCGGCGGCCTGCACACCCTCGACCGCCTTGACCTCGGATTCGATCTCACCCAGTTCGATGCGCAGCCCACGCACCTTCACCTGGTCATCGCTGCGGCCGATGAACTCCAGTTCCCCGTCCGCACGCCACCGCACGACGTCACCCGTGCGGTACATGCGCTCCCCCGGTGCGTCGAGGTCAGCGACGAAACGCGACGCAGTCAGCCCGGGGCGGTGCCTGTAGCCGCGCGCCAGGCCCGGGCCGGACAGGTACAGCTCCCCGGGGACGCCCGGCGCCACGGGTCGCAGTCTCTCGTCCAGCACCCGGGCGACGAGGCCGTCGGTCGGATGCCCGATCTCCGGTGGCCGCAGGCCGTCCAGCGGCCACGACACCGCACTGGTGACGGTCACCTCCGTGGGACCGTAGGTGTTGAGGATCCTGCGGTCCCCCGCCCACGCCCGCACCAGCGACTCCGGGCAGGCCTCGCCGCTGAGGTTGATGTTGCGCAGGTGCTCGAACGCGCCCGGTTCCAGGCTCTGGAGCCGCGACGGCGTGAGCTCGCAGTAGGTGACGCGATGATCCTCCAGGAGCTGCGCCAGGCGATCGCCCGCGACGACTCCCTCTCCCGGGAGCACGACGGTACCGGCCACGGCGAACACGGTGAGCAGGTCGATGACGGACACGTCGAAGCTGAACGACGCCAGCTGCAGGAGTTTCAGCGACCCGTCGAGCCCGAATCCGCGCACCTGCGAGGCGACCGTACCCGCCAGGCCGCTGTGGGTGACCTCCACGCCTTTCGGGCGGCCGGTCGACCCGGATGTGTAGATGACGTAGGCCACCTCGGAGATCTCCGGGAGCGGCCACGCAACGGGGGCCGGCGCATCCACCGGGGAGGTGGCGTCGACGACCGGCAGGAGCCCGAAACGCTGCCGGTTCACGGAGTCGGTGATCACGGCGATCGGCCCGGCGTCCTCGACCATGAAGGCGATCCGCTCGTCGGGATGGGCCGGGTCGATCGGCAGGTAGGCCGCACCCGTGCGGCACACCGCCAGGATGGCCACGACGGCGTCGATGTTCTTCGGCAGGCTGACCGCCACCACGGCCCCGGGGCGGGCTCCCAGGGCGCGGAGCCCGCGGGCCAGGGTCTCGACGCGCACGTCCAGGTCGGCGTAGGTGACGGCCTGCGTCCCCTCCTCGACCGCGATGCCCGTGGGGCGCGCCGCCACGGCGTGATCGAAGAACTCGATGAAACGCACCGGTTCCGGGCACGGCTCACCGATGCCCCACGCGGTGACCTGCTCCGCGATGTCGGCCGGCACCACGTTCAGCTCGGAGACCGGGGCATCGGGACGCGCGCAGGCCCCGGCGGCGAGCTCACACCAGGCCCGGCCGAGGTAGCGGGCACGCGCCTGGTCGTAGACGTCCCCCGAGAACTCCACCTCGATCTCGGCGCTGCCGTCCGCGCGGTCGAACAGGCAGAAGTTGAGGTCGAACTGCGCCGTGCCCAGGTCGAGGTCGGTGACGGCCGTGGCGGGAACCCCGAGGTCGAGGTCGATGTCGTCGCCCCGCCTGGCCGCCACACCGATCTGGAACACCGGGTGCCGGTTCATGGAGCGGGCCGGGTTGAGTTGCTCCACCAGGACGTCGAAGGGCAGGTCGGAGCGCTCCAGGCCGTCCAGTGTGGCGCCGCGCACGTCGTCGCACAGCTCGGTGAAGGTGGTGGAGGCGGAGATGCGATGGCGCATCACCAAGGTGTTGACGAACAGCCCCACCAGGTCGGTGAGAGCTTCCTCGTCGCGGCCGGCGACCTGCGTGCCGAGCACGACGTCGTCGACGCCGAAACGACTCACCAGGGCAGCCACCAGTGCCTGGTTCAGCATGTGGGGGGTGCATCCCAGGTCACGTTCCAGAGCACGCAGCCGGTCCCGGAGAGCCGCGGGGACGGTCACGAACACACGCGACCCCCTGCCCGTGGCGACGGCCGGACGGGCGGTCGCCAACGACAGCTCGGTGTCCTGCGGGGCGCCGGCCAGCCGGGTGCGCCAGTACTCGGTCTGTTCGTGGGCGAGCGACCCGGGATCGTGGACATCACCCAGCAGTTCGCGCTGCCAGGCGGCGAAGTCCGCGTACTGGACCTCCAGCGGTTCCCGGTCCCAGGGCGTCCCGTCGCGGCGGGCCGCGTAGGCCTCGCCGAGGTCCCGCGCCAACGGTTCCATGGAGATCCCGTCGGCCGCGATGTGATGCACGACGATCAGGAGGATCCAGCCTCCGGGTTCGGCGATGAGGTGCACCCGGAGCGGCAGCTCCTCGGCCAGGTCGAACGGCTCAGCGGCCAGACGACGCATCTCGGCATCGGGGTCGCCGGTGTGGATCACGCACCGCAACAGTTCCGGCAGGTCCTCGGGTTCCACGACATCGAGCACGGGCTCACCGTCGACCACGCGGACGTGGGTGCGCAGCACCTCGTGCCGGGCGGCGACGTCACGAACCGCCCGGGCCAGCGCGGCCCGGTCGACGTCGCCGGCCAGGTGCATCGCCAGCGGGATGTTGTAGGCGGGGGAACCGGGCTCCGTCTGGGCCATGAACCAGAGCCGGCGTTGACCGTAGGAAAGTTGCTGAGTCATTTCTTCCTTCCAGAAGTTCAGACGCGGGAGCGTGGGGTCAGGCGGGGACGCGGACGGCGCGGTGCGGCAGCGGCGACGGCTCGGGACGCCAACCCGGCCGGCGTGGGGGCCTCGAACAGGTCGCGGACGCTGACCGACCAGCCCGCGGTCGCCACTGCGGCAACCACCCGGGCCGCCGCCAGGGAGTGCCCCCCGATGGCGAAGAAGTCGGTCATCCGCCCGACCCCGGGGCATCGCAGGACCGTTTCGTAGGCCTCGCAGATGGTGCGTTCCACATCGGTGAGCGGGGCGACGACGTCGTCACCAGGTGTCCTGCTCCCGGGTTCCGGAAGTGCCTTGAGGTCGAGTTTTCCGTTGGTCGTCAATGGGAGAGCAGCCAGCGCGATGACGTGCGAGGGCACGGCGTGTGGGGGGAGTTCGGCCCTGGCACGCTCCAACACGGCGCCGGTGGAGATCCCGGCCGGGGTGACGTACACGACGAGGGCCGGCTGACCCGGCCGGTCCTCGCGGACCATCACGTGCACCTGCTCCACCCCCTCGACGGCACGGAGCACGGAGGCGATCTCGCCCGGCTCCACCCGGAAGCCGCGCAGCTTGACCTGGTCGTCGCTGCGGCCGCGGTAGAGCAGTTCTCCCGAACGGTTCCAGCGCACCACGTCACCGGTGCGGTAGACCCGTTCCCCGCCGCCATCGGGGTCGGCGACGAAACGGGTCGCGGTCAGGCCTGCGCGATCGCGGTAGCCGAGAGCGACACCGGGTCCCCCGATGTAGAGCTCACCGTCGACCCCGATCGGTACCGGCCGCAGCAGGGAGTCCAACACGAGCAGGCGCGCACCGGCCAGCGGGCGCCCGATGGGAGGGGCGCCCCGACCGGTGTCGAGCGGCCCGGACACCGTGGCCGCGACCGTCGCCTCCGTCGGGCCGTAGGCGTTGAACATCGAGCGTCCGGGAGCGAACCGTGCGACAAGCTCGGCGCTGCACGCCTCGGCGCCGACCAGCAGGGTGCCGAGCCCGTCGACGCCGGCGGGATCGACCGTGGCCAGGGCGCCCGGAGTGACCAGGGAGACGTCGCAGCGCGACAACCACTGCGCCAGTTCGTCGCCGACGAGCACGCCGGGCGGCGGGACGACGAGGGTGCCTCCCGCGGGCCAGGCGAGACAGAGCTCCAGGATCGATGCGTCGAAGGCGAGGGATGCGAGTTGCAGCACCCGTGTCCCGGGGGCGAGGCCGTAGCGTTCCTCCTGCGCCCGGGCGAATGCGCCCAGTCCGCGTTTGAGCACCTCGACTCCCTTGGGTTCGCCCGTCGAACCGGAGGTGTGGATGATGTAGGCCACGTCACCTCCGCGTGGTGCGGCCTCCGGCAGGCAGCTGTCGCCGTCCGCATCGGCCAGATCGAGCACGGGGGTTCTCGTACCGGCCCGTTCCAGAGCCTCGATTCCCCCGCCTCCGGCCAGCACCACCCGCATGTCGCAGTCCTCGACCAGCCGGCGCAGGCGCGCGGCGGGATGGGTGGCGTCCAGCGGCACCAGCACCGCCTGCGCCCTGGCCACCGCGAGCAGGGCGACGATCGTGTCGGCGGAGCGCGGCACGCACACCCCGACCCGGTGGCCCGGCCCCACGCCCCGTGTCCGCAGCCACGCGGCCATCCGGGAGCTGCGACGGTCGAGCTCGCCATAGGTGAGGCGGCCGTCAGGCGCTTCGACCGCGAGGGCATCCTCACCGGCGACGCGCAACGCGTCGGCGAACAGGGTCTCCAGGCCGGCCGGTGCGGGGTCGACCTTCGTGGGCGTCCCCCAGGACCGCAGCAACGCCGCCTCCCCGGGGGCGTGGCCGCGCAGCTCGTGCATGCGC
This sequence comes from Propionibacteriaceae bacterium, assembly GCA_905372155.1. GTDB lineage: Bacteria > Actinomycetota > Actinomycetes > Propionibacteriales > Propionibacteriaceae > Arachnia. The sequence continues at coordinate 1,421 of CAJPNZ010000034.1, read as the reverse complement.
AGCGACGGATCGGCGACGACGCGCCGCGCGAGCAGGACGTATCTGTGCAGGATCGCCGTCGCGGTCTCGTCGTCGAACAGGTCACGTGAGTAGTCGGCGGTGACGCGGATGCCGTCGCGACGCTCCTCCAGGGTGAGGGTGAGGTCGAACTTGGACCCCACGACGAGGCTGCGGGCGCGCGCCACGTCGAAGAGCGCACCCGGAATCGCCTCGCGGCGGTGGTCCTGCAGGGTGAACATCACCTGGAAAAGGGGATGGCGTCCCCCTGAACGGTCCGGGTTGAGGCGTTCCACGACGCTGTCGAAGGCCACGTCGGCATGCGCCAGGGAGTCGGCATCGGAGAGTTTCAGGCGGGCCAGCAGCCCCTCGAAGGTCGGATCCCCCGACAGATCGCTGCGCAGGACCACCGTGTTCACGAAGAACCCGACGACGTCCTCGAGCGCGCTGCTGTCGCGACCGGCGGTGACGGTACCGACCACGATGTCGTCGCCTGCCCCGTGAAGGTTCAGCAGCGCCGCGAACAGACCGTGCAGCACGACGAACGAACTGACGCCGGCCCTACCCGCCAGGGTCGTCAACCCGCGCTGCGTCGCGGCGTCGATCTCCGTGCGGACCTGTCCCGCCCCCCGTCCGGATGCCTTGCCGCGCGCACGATCCGGCGGGAAGGTGACCTCCTCCGGCAGCGACCCCAACCGGTGTTCCCACCACGTGGTCCGTTCGGCCAGGAGAGCGGGATCGGCTGCTGACGCGGCGCGCGCCCAGTCGTGATACTGCAACGCCGGTTGGGGCAGTCGTGGGTCCCGCCCCTCCGAGCGGGCCACGTAGGCCGATTCCAGGTCGCGCAGCAGCGGCTCCATGGACCAGCCGTCCGCGGCGATGTGGTGCAGCACCACGACCACCGAACAACCGTTCCCGCTTCGGATCACGCTGACCCGCACGGGCAGTTCCTCGGTGAGCCGGAACACGTGACGCGCCGCCGCATCGATGGCGGCTGCGGCATCCGGGGTACAGATCTCGTCGATGGCCGGAACCAGGGCGACCGCCTCCGACGCGGGGATGATCCTCTGCGCCGGTTCGACGCCCGGCATCACCACGCTTCGCAGCGGCTCGTGACGGGCGACGACGTCCCCGAGTGCGGCCTGCAGGGCCGGGAGGTCGATGTCATCGGCGTCGACGACAACAGGAATGTTGTAGACGGGCGAGGGGCCGTCGATCTGCTCGATGAGCCACAGCCTGCGTTGAGCCCCTGACATGGGAACGACGCCATCGGCGGGCCGGGGTGCCTGCGTGATGCCGGTCGCCGGAGCCCCGCCACGGGCACGGGTGAGGAATCCACGCACGGTCGGCGCCAGCAGCACGTCACGCATGGCGACCCGGATGCCGGCCGCGGCCAGCCGCGAGACCAGTTTCACGACGAGCAG
>CAJPNZ010000033.1 GCA_905372155.1 Propionibacteriaceae bacterium | reverse complement strand
AACCCTGAACCCGCTGATTAAGAGTCAGCTGCTCTGCCAGTTGAGCTAGTGGTGCTTGCGCGAAGACAAACAATACCCGTTCCTCGGCTTCATGAAAAGTCCATGCGGGTGCAAGCGGCGAGAAGCGGTCGGTTAGACTGAACCATGACCACAACGACGGTGGACGTCCCGACGGGAACGCGGCGACGCGGGCCCTCGAATTTCGTGCTCAAACATGTGATGGCGGTCACAGGGGTGCTCTTCGTTGCCTTCGTGGCGGTGCATCTGTTCGGCAACCTGAAGGTCTACGCGGGGGCTGACGCCTTCAACCACTACGCGGCGTGGCTGCGTGAGGTCGGCTACCCGCTGCTTCCCAAGCAGAGCGTGTTGTGGGCGTTGCGAATCGCCTTGGCGGGCTCGTTGCTGCTGCACGTCTCGGCGGCGCTGACCCTGTGGCTGAGGGGGCGACGCAGCCGCGGGGCTCACCGGCGCGGCCTGCACCGGAACCGCACCCGCGAGGCGGCCTTCATGCTGCCCGGTGGGATCCTGATCCTGGTCTTCGTGCTGGTTCACATCAGCGACCTGACGGCGGGCGGTCCCCTGGCGTCTGCGTCCTTCCGGCACCCCGATCCCGAGATGCACGCCTACGCGAACCTCGTTGCCAGCTTCTCTCGTCCCTGGATGGCCATCTTCTACATGGTGGTGATGCTTGTGATTGGCTTCCACATCGAGCACGGCTGGCGCACCCTGCTACAGGACCTCGGGGTCACGGGCCGCCGGTTCAGGCAGGTCTGGGTGGTCATCGGAGGCCTGCTGGCCCTGGCCGTGGTGCTGGGCAACGCCATGATTCCCCTTCTGGTGCTGCTGGGGGTGATCGCATGACCACGACGACCAACCGGCCACGCCCCGTGGAGATGCTGGCCACCGGGATGCTCGACCCCCACCTCCCAGACGGTGACCCCCGCACCGCATGGGAACGCCGCAAGGCCGAGTACAAACTGGTGAGCCCGGCCAACCGCAAGAAGTACACCGTGATCGTGATCGGAACCGGGCTGGCCGGGTCCGGCGTGGCCGCGGCGCTGGGGGAGTTGGGCTACAAGGTGGAGAGCTTCACCTTCCACGACGCACCCCGCCGTGCGCACAGCGTCGCCGCCCAGGGCGGCATCAACGCCGCCCGTGCCCGAAAGGTGGACGGCGACTCGCTGACCCGGTTCGTCACGGACACCGTCAAGGGCGGCGACTTCCGGGGCAGGGAGGCCGACGTGTGGCGCCTGGCCGAGGAATCGGTGCGGGTGATCGACCACATGAACGCCATCGGCGCCCCGTTCGCCCGTGAATACGGCGGGCAGCTCGCCACCCGCTCCTTCGGAGGTGTGCAGGTTTCCCGCACCTACTACACGCGAGGCCAGACCGGCCAGCAGCTCCAGATCGCCGGTGCGCAGGCCCTGTTGCGCCAGGTGGAACGCGGCACGGTGAAGCTGCACACCCGCCACGAGATGCTGGACCTGATCGTCGCGGACGGCCGGGCCCAGGGAGTGGTGGTGCGCGACCTGGTGACCGGACGGGTCAGCGTCACCACGGGACACGCGGTGGTGCTGGCCACCGGCGGCTACGGCAGCGTCTTCTTCCACTCCACCCTGGCGATGAACTCGAACGCCACCGCCACCTGGCGGGCCCACCGCCGCGGGGCCTTCTTCGCCAGCCCGAGTTTCATCCAGTTCCACCCCACCGCGCTGCCGGTGTCCTCACACTGGCAGTCCAAGACCACCCTGATGAGCGAGTCGCTGCGCAACGACGGGCGCATCTGGGTGCCGGTGACCCCGGGTGACGAACGTGCTCCCGGGGACATCCCGGAGGCCGAGCGCGACTACTACCTGGAGCGGCGCTACCCGGCGTTCGGGAACCTGACCCCGCGCGACATCGCATCCCGGGCCGCCCGCACGGAGATCGAGGCCGGCAGGGGAGTGGGGCCGCTCAAGAACTCCGTCTACCTGGACTTCCGCGACGCCATCTCCCGGCTGGGCAGGGCTGTGATCGCGGAGCGTTACGGGAACCTCTTCGAGATGTACCGGGACGCGACGGGCGAGGATCCCTACGAGGAACCGATGCGCATCGCACCGGGAGCCCATTTCACCATGGGCGGATTGTGGTGCGACTTCAACCAGATGACCAGTGTCCCCGGGCTGTTCGTCGGCGGGGAGGCGGGGAACAACTACCACGGCGCGAACCGGCTCGGGGCCAATTCCCTGCTCAGCGCCTGCGTCGATGGTTGGTTCACGCTTCCCCTGGCCATCCCCAACTACCTGGCCGGGCTGGCGGGACAACCCCTTCTCGACGTGGACGCCCCCGAGGCCACGAAGGCGCTGGGAGATGTGCGCGGGCGCATCGACCACCTGGTCAACAACCCCGGACACACCCGGCCCGCCACATTCCATCGTCGTCTCGGCGAGATCCTCTACACGGGATGCGGGGTTTCACGCAGCGAGGCCGGACTGACACGGGCCTTGGAACAGGTGCAGGAGTTGCGCGAGGAGTTCTGGCGTGATGTCCGGGTGACCGGCACCGACGACCGGCTCAACCAAGAACTGGAGAAGGCCGGGCGGGTTGCCGACTTCCTGGAACTGGCGGAGCTGATGATCACGGATGCGCTGGACCGCCAGGAGTCCTGCGGGGCGCACTTCCGTGAGGAGTACGCCCTCCCGGACGGGGAGGCCAAACGCGACGACGAACGCTGGTGCAACGTCTCGGCGTGGGAAACCAACCCGGCCGGCCAGCACCGCCGCTACCAGGAACCGCTGCGATTCGAGAGCGTCAAACTGCAGGTGAGGAACTACCGATGAGGGTCGAACTTGAGATCTGGCGACAGGACGGGCCGACGTCCGAGGGACGATTCGAGACCCATGTCGTGACGGACGCAACCCCCGAGATGAGCCTCCTGGAGCTGCTTGACCGGTTGAACGACCAGCTGGCCGAGCAGGGCCTGGAACCCATCTCGTTCGAATCCGACTGCCGGGAAGGGGTGTGCGGGGCGTGCGGGGTCACCGTGAACGACGTTCCCCACGGCCCGGTCCCGAACACCCCGTCGTGCCGGCAGCACCTGCGAGCCTTCGGCGGCATCACGAAGCTGCGGATCGAACCGCTGCGGTCGGCGGCCTTCCCCGTGGTCCGGGACCTGGTGGTGAACCGGGCGGCCCTGGACTCCATCATCCGCGCCGGCGGGCACGTCGACATCATGGCCGGGACCGCACCGGACGCCGACGAGTTCCTGGTCGGCCACGAGGACGCTGAACTGGCCCTCGACTTCGCCGCCTGCATCGGTTGCGGGGCGTGCGTCGCCGCTTGTCCCAACGGCGCGGCCCACCTGTTCGCCGGGGCGAAACTGGCGCACCTGGCCATGCTCCCGCACGGCAAGGTGGAGCGCACCCGCCGCGCCCGGGCCGTCGTCGACGCCCTGGATGCGTCGTTCGGGCCGTGCAGCAGCTACGGCGAGTGCGCCGAGGTCTGCCCGGCCGGTTTGCCGCTCACCGCAGTGGCTGCGGTTCACCGGGAGGGCATCCGCTCGTTCTTCAAACGCCGCACCTAGGCCCTGTCTCGAAAGCGGGCCTAGGCATTCGCCGGCTCCGGGGTCCCGACCCCCCGGTTCCTGATCACGGGCCGGACATCGACCTCGGGGCTGGTCTCCTCCTGGCCGAGAACCGTGAACCCACAGTCGGCGATCATGGCCAGGTCCTTGACCCCAGCCTGTCCCTCGCTGGTGAGGTAGTCCCCGAGGAACAGCGAGTTGCAGATCTCCAGGGACAACGGCTGAAGGCTGCGGAGATGCTGCTCCCGGCCTGCCGCGACCCGCACCTCGCTGTCCGGATGGACGAACCGCATCATCGCCAGGATGCGCAGGCAACGCTGCGGGCTCAGGTCGGCGTGACCCGCCAGGGGGGTGCCGTCGAAGGGCATCAGGAAGTTCACGGGAACCGAGTCCGCGCCGACCTCCCGCAACGCGAAGGCCACCTCCACCAGCTGCTCATCGCTCTCACCCATGCCCGCTATCAGGCCCGAACAGGCACTCAGCCCGTGCTCGCGGGCGTGCTGAACCGTCTCGGTGCGGTCCTGATAGCTGTGGGTGGTGCAGATGTTGTCGTAGTGCGATTCCGCGGTGTTCAGGTTGTGGTTGTAGGCGTCTGCCCCCGCTGCGGCCAACCGTTCCGGTTGCCCCGCCTTGAGCTGCCCGAGGCAGGCGCAGACCTCCACGTCCGGGTGCTCGGCCTTGATCTCTCCGATGATCTCGGCCACCTTGTCGACGTCGCGGTTGGACGGCCCGCGGCCGCTCGCCACCAGACACACCCGCTTCGCGCCACCTGCGATCCCGGCCTTCGCGGCGGCGACGGCGTCCTCGTTCCTCAGCCACCGGTATTTCAGGATGTCGGCCTGGGAACCGAGGCGTTGGGAGCAGTAGAAACAGTCCTCCGGGCACAGACCCGATTTGAGGTTGATCAGGTAGTTCACCTTCATCGTGGTGCCGAAGTGATGGCGTCGCACCCGGCCCGCCGCGGCCACGAGTGTGAGGGTTTCCGCATCCGGCAGCCGCAGCACTGCGAGGGCCTCCTCGGGGGTGATGGAGCGGCCTGCGATGATGTCGTCGGCAAGCTTGTTCAGGTCCATGGTCTCTCCTCCGCGACGTTTTGAACGACGTTCAAACTAGCAGATCGACCTGACACCGAAGAGTGGATGGCCATGGCCAGGCGTGATTCCGTGTCAGCGGATGCGGCGTTGCAGGCGGTAGACGATCCCGTCCAGCTGAAACTTCTTCAGGTCCGTCGTATCGGACAGGGCCCGGGTGGCGTCCGTCCATGTGGGTTCGTCCTTCCGGTTCAGCGCGCAGAGTTTCCAGCGCTTCCCGGAGCCGACCAGGTACCAGCGGCTGGAAGCCGCTTTTCTGTCCAGGATCATGTCGTGAATGCCCAGATTGAGGAAGTCCAGGGCCTCGAGCCACCATTTGGTGCGTGCCGAGGCGCGTAGCTGAAAGATCTCATCATCGGGGTCTGCCAAGTTGAGGATGGCTTCATCGCGTTTGTTCATGGTCTTCCAGCTCTCTGATCTTGCGGATGTAACGGCGGATGGCGAGCTCGTTCCACAGGGTGTCGATGATGAGGAAGACCAGGAATCCGCAGCCGATTTCGAGGGCCCATGCCTGCCAGGTGGTCAGGGGAAGCAGGGTCATGATGTCGCCTGTCAGGCGCTCGGCCAGGTAGTCGGCGACGGTCAGGGAAGTGGAGAATCCCAGCGCTTCAAGCGCGTAGCGGCGTGTCCGTCGCAGGACGTGGCGGGGTCTCAGGAGTTCCTGGAGGTCGGCGTATTCGTGAAGTCTAGGGAGGAGCAGGTGCTCATCCTGGCGGGCGAACCACAGCAGAACGAACGGGGTCAGGGCGAGAAAGACGATCTCAGCGGCGGCTGTCTCGATGCGTCCGGTTCCGATGAACTTGCTGAATGCAACCCCCAGCCAGAACACGTAGGCGATGGCCAGGGTTATGGTTGCAGCTCGGGTTCTGATCTGTTGCGCTCTCTCGTCCATGTCAATCGACTTCCTCCCTGAATTCGAACAGTTCCTCGATGCTGGTGCCGAAGACCTTCGCGATGTCCCAGGCCAGCTTGAGCGATGGCGTGTAGGTGCCCCGCTCCAGATGTCCGATGGTCTCCCTGCGCACGCCAACGAGCCTGGCCAGGTCCGCTTGGTTCATGTCGGCCAGGAGGCGGTGACGCCTGATGTGCGTGATGAGCAAGTCGCCTCCTGGATGTTAGGTATTCATATCATATTGAGCGACATACCGCTCGTCAAGTTATACAAATCTAACATCTGTGGGTCGGGAACAGGTCGTGTGATTGCCGGGGGAGCGGGTTTGGGTCGCGTAGGATGCCTGAAGATGAAAGGAGTCACTGTGAAGATTGGTGTCATCGAAGGTTCGATCCGCCGGGGGCGCAACGCCGCTCCGGTCGCCCGCTGGGTGCTGGACAACGTCCCGAAGCGGAACGATGTCGAGTTCGTTCTGCTCGATCTGGCCAGTTTCAACCTGCCCCTGTACGACGCGCCCGTCCCTCCGCTGCTGGCCAACCGCCAGTACGATTCCGAGGCCGTTCAGGCGTGGAGCCGCGCCATCGACGAGTGCGATGCCTTCATCTTCGTGACCCCCGAGTACAACTTCGGAGTTCCGGGTGTGCTGAAGAACGCCGTCGACTGGCTCGCCCCCGAGTGGATGAACAAGTCTGCGGCCTTCGTCAGCTACGGCTCCGATGGCGGTATCCGCTCCGTCGAGCACTGGCGCACCATCCTCGCCAACTTCAACATGCACGTCGTGCGGACCAACGTCGCCCTGTCGTTGTTCACCGACATCACCGAGGGGGCGGTGATCGCCCACGAACGCAAGGTCGAACAGCTCCAGGTGCTCGTTGAGCAGCTGGTGGTCTCCGCCGCGCACCGCAAGGCCTGAGGGTTCGCCGAGAAACAGGGAATGCCGTCCCGTCATCCCGGGGCGGCATTCGTGTGCGGTTGTGGCCCGGGGTCATAGGGCGGGTGGACCGGCCTCGTTGGCTCGTTGAAGGGGAAACGTGGCTGTTCCGATCTTATTTCTTTCGTTCGAGGGCGATCTTGTCGTTCGAATTCCTTGGCAGGGGCACATTTACGCAGGGCCTGAGCGCTCCCCGCGAGCAGAAGATGATTGCTGAAAGTTAAGGGGCTGCTGGCCGGGGTTTTCGCGGCTCGTTTGTGAGGCGCTTTCCTGACCGTGACCTCTTTTTGGCCAACCTCCCTCGTTCCGGGACGAATCCATGGTGTGTCCCCTGCCCGTCCTCCTAAGCTGCGCTCATGACCACACGAGTCCTCACGTTGGTGGACCGACGATATCGATTCCAGGCTCAGCCGAGCGGCATGATTGCCGCTTTGCGGGCTCACGGTGCCCATGTCGAAGAACTGGATGAGACCCAGTGCGCGACCGACAATTGGCGGGATGTTCTCATGCGGGTGGATGTCGCCGTGGCCCGTGGTCGGCTCCCCGGGACCTTGGCCGTTCTCGCGGATGTCGCCGCCTCGGGGGTGCCTGTGGTCGATACGGCGGCGGCGGTGGAACGGGTGCGTGACAAGCGCATCATGACCAGACTCCTCAGGGATACGGGCTTGGCCAGGCCGCGAACCGCGATCTGCTCACCGGAAGATCTCGTGGGTGTTGATCTGGAGTACCCCATCATCGTGAAGCCGGTGTTCGGGGACAATGCCGAGGGGCTCGTCGTGCTTGAGGAACCTGCGGATCTGACGCGATTACGGTGGCGCGATCCTGAGTTGATCGCTCAGGAATACCGGCCCGGTTCCGGGGCGGATCTGAAGCTTTACGTAATTGAGGATTTTATTGCTGCCGTTCGGCGGCCTTCTCCGATCAGCCCGTGTACGGCACGGTCCTTGGGGATCGTGCCCGTGAATGATGAACTACGGGAGATCGTCAAGCGTGTTTCCACGGCTTTCGGGCTGCGATTCTTCGGCGTCGACTGCCTTGACGTGGACGGGCGACTGAAGGTGCTCGAGGTCAATGATTTTCCCAACTACTCATCCGTCCCCAACGCGTCCGAGCTGCTTGCCAGGCATGTGCTGAGGAGGGCGGTTGCGTGAGGATCGCCCTGCTGACATCCCAGTGTGTTCCCGAGCAGGATTCCATCACCCGGGAATGCCTGGATCTGCTGGTGAGTTGGGGAGTACATGTCGATGCCCGGCATGCCATTGGAAACGCCGAGTTGGGAGATGTGTCAGTGGAGCACGACCTCTACCTTCTCGTGTCCCCGTCTCCTGCGGTCGTCTCCTTGGCCTCGGGCCTGGCGGCCTTGGGGACCCGGTGCCTGAACGCCCCTGAGATGGTGAGGATCTGTCGGGATCGGATCCGGACCGTGATGATGTTGTCCTCCGCGGAGGTATCCGCCCCCAGAACTTGGGTGATCGGAAGTGCGGCGGATCTGATCGAGCCTCTTCGTGGCGGTCCTGTCGTCCTCAGAGCCGCGGATGTGAGCCGTTCCACGGGGACGAAGGTTCTCTGGAACGTCGACGAGGTGATCGATCTACCGCTTATCGCGGGGGAGACAATTGCTCAGGAAATCCATCCTAACGATCAGCGCGCCTACCGGGTGTACCGGATCGGGAGCCAGACCTTCGCGGTGAAACGGCCCTTCTGGACGGCTTTCCCGCGCGGGACACGAGAAGAGCCCGTGTCGGTGACCGAGGAGATGCGTGACGTCGCGGATCGGGTGGCGAGCATGTTCAAGAGTGAACTCTTCGGCCTGGATCTGGTCGGTGCCGAGGGGCGGCTCCATGTGGTGGAGGTGCATCCCTTTCCCCGGCTCAGTGGAGTTCCGGACGCGGCGTTGAGATTGGCCGATTACATCTATGCCCGCGGCATGGAAACCGCTGAGGAAGTCCGCCGGTGAGAGCCACCATCATCGGGGCAGGACGCATCGCCCTGGGGCTTGCCGCTGAACGGTTCCACCAGTCGGGCTACGAGGTGACGGTGTTGGGTCGCGGACCTGTGTCTGCCGCCCTACAACGTTCTCGAACCGTGGAGGTCGAGCTGACCGACGGATGGGAGACGGAACGTTTTCTGGTGCCGGTGCGAACCGTCGACCTGGCGGACCGTAGCGCAGCTGTGAAGGCCGTGTCCACCGCCGATGTGGTGGGCACCGCGGTAGGGGCACGGATGTTGCCTGCGGTACTGGACCTCATCGCAGAAGGGCTGAAACGCGCGGTTCGGCCCGTGAACGTGATCGCCTTCGAGAACCATGAGAACGCCGCTCGGATCGTCCGGAAGGGCTTGAGAACGCGGTTGGGACCGGGCGTGGATCGGCACGGTTTCACCGGGGCCGTCATCGCCCGGGCCGTGGCCCATCGTGTGTTCGCCGAGGACGGTCGTGTCCGGGTCGTGGGGGACCTCCCTGGCGAGGTCGTGATTGATGGTCCGGCTCTGGTGGATCCCGTTCCATTGGTTCAGGATTTCATCCCGGTCGATGATTTCCGGGCCTACTATCGCCGCAAGCTCTACCGGTTCTCCGCCGGGCATGCCACGACGGCCTACCTGGGTAAACTCAAGGGATATCGATACCTGCACGCCGCGGCCATGGACCCGGAGATAGCCGAGGCCGTCCTGGGAGCGATGGAGGAGGGTAGGCGGGGACTTGAGGCACGTTACGGGGAGAAGGTCTCCGGTACCACGGAGGACCTGGAAGCCATTCTGTGCCGGTTCCGCAATGCGGTTCTGGGGGACACCGTCGACCGGGTGGGACGGGATGCTCTCCGCAAGCTCGGTCGGGGGGAACGCCTGGTCGGGGCTGCTCGGCTGGCCGTCAAGGGGCAGGTACCGCCGATCCATCTGACGAGAGCCGCGGCCGCGGCTCTCGTCAGCGACCCGACTCTTCTCGTCTCCCAGGAACGGATGACCGCCAAGGTGTCCCAGGTGACGGGCGTCGGACATCGCCACGTCGTCACCCGGATGGTGGCTCACGCCTGGGGCGAGTTCGTCCAGGAGGAGCCGACCAGCGCACCATTCCTCCAACTTCCAGAAATGAGCATTTCGATATGAGAATCTGTTTCCTGCTGACCCGCCGAGTTCCCGACGTCCCCAGCCCCATCGTGCTGGAGGCCCAACGGCTCCTGGAACGGATGGGACATGAGGTGACCGGATGGATTCCCGAGGACCGCCTGTTGCGTACGGATGTCCTGAGGCCGGAGGCCGATCTCTACGTGCTCAAGAGCCATACCGAATTGGCACTCAGCTACGCTGCCGCTCTTCACGGGCAGGGGATCGCGGTGTGCAACGAATACGGTGCCTGCCTGACCGCCCAGGACAAGGTGACCGCGGGAAGACTCATGCGGGAGCTGCGCGTGCCCACCCCCGACACATGGCTCATCGACAGCCCCCAGCAGGCGACTGAACTGTTGGCGGAGGGGCCCCTCGTCATCAAACCCCACAGAGGACACCGTGGAGCAGGGCTGCACCTGATCGAGGAAGCCGCGCAGTTGACCTCAATACAGAGGCCACCCGGGCCGCTGATCGCTCAACGCTACGTGCCGGGGCCCGGAGAGGACCTCAAGGTGTACGTTGCGGGGGAGAACGTCTGGGCGGTGCGCAAACCCTTCGATCCCCAGTCGTTCACCCGCTTCGGCCGATCCGTTCCCGTTGATGAGGAGATCAGGGACATCGCCACACGAATCCGCTCCGGATTCGGTCTGGAACTGTTCGGATGCGACGTGATCGAGTCCCCGGACGGTCCCAGGGTGGTGGACGTCAACTACTTTCCCGGATACAAGGGATGCCCCGATCCGGCTCCCGGGATCGCTGCCACCATCGATCGTGTGGCCCGCGGCTCATGACCCGTCGATCGACCACGCATCCCGAGCTCCAACGGCGGCGCCGCCGAGCGCGCTGGGCCGCTTGGGCGGCGGTGGCCGTCGTCACCGTGGCAACGTCGGCAACCGCGATCCTGATGAATGGGAACTGGGAGTGGGCGAGCCCTGACGACAGGCCGTGGTTGGTTCTGGGGGGGCTTCTGATCGTCGGAACGACCGTGACCCTGACGATCTGGGCCACCCGTCGGTACGTCCGGGCGCCCAGACGCGCGGTGCGGAACCGGAACGGCAGCGGGGGTCCCCTGGGAGTGGTGGTGGCGGAAGGTTTCCTGTCACGCCTGGCTTTCGGGATGATCAGTTTTTCCTTGCCGCTGTATGCGCATCGACTCGGCATGTCCATCGAGAACATCGGGGTTCTGCTGGCGACGAACACCGCCGTCGCCATCCTGTTGAAACCCTTGATGGGTGCCGTCATCGACCGCATCGGGGTGCGAACCGCCTACATCGTGGCGGTGGGGCTGCGGACCGTGGTGGTGCTGTCCCTGGTGTTCGCCCAGACCCCCCTTCACCTGTTTCTCGTCCGCGGACTTCACGGAGTGGCGATCTCCCTTCGCGATCCATCCTCCTCGACGATCTTGGCGGCCCTGGGAGGCAAGAAGGCGGTGGCCCAGCGTTTCTCCTGGTACCAGACCGTCAAGACGGTGGCCGGGTCCGCCGGTGGGTTCTCCGCCGGGATCCTGTTGACCGCCCTCGCGGGGGACCACGCGTTCGTTTTCGCGGTCTCGGCCGTCCTGTCCGGGCTCCCCATGCTGCTGGTGCTCATCGGGCTTCGAGGGCCCCAGGTCACAGGCCTGAGTCGGAAACCGGAGAAAAAAACGCCGGTTCCTGTGGAACTGCGTCGGCTCATCCGGCCCTACGCGCTCCTGGGGGCGGCCATGAACGGTACGGCCTATCTCATGGCGAATCTGCTTCCGCTGCTCTCCGTGTCGTACATGGGGTTGTCGGAAGCAGCCGCATCATCGCTGTACGTCTTCTCCACCGCCATGTCCTTCAGCGGGCCGCTGTGGGGTTGGCTGGCGGACAGGGTGAGCCTGAAACTGGTGTTGGGGGTCAGGGCCATCGGCAATGTGTTCTCCTCCCTGGTCTGGCTGCTATTCCCGAGCTATGCGGGCCTTGTCATCGGGAAGGTGGCGGATGATGCAGGCAAGGCCGCTTTCCGGCCGGCCTGGGGAGCGGTCATGGCCAAGGTGGCTGCTCTCGATCCGGTGCGGCGCACTCGGACATTGGCGATAATGAGCACCGCGGAGGACGCCGGGGAATTCGGGGCGCCGATTCTGGCCGGGTTCATCTGGACGACTTTCGGGTTACCGGCGGTCCTGGTGGTCAGATTGTGCGCTGGGACGGCAACCGAAATCTACTCCTGGTGGTTGGCCAGCCACATGAAAATCGATGACGACCACTCCGTCCAAGAGTCTGACACGGAAACACCCATAGAGCCTCGTAGATCGGCGTAAGATCCGCGGCATGAGAGTCATTCTTCTGCGATCTGGGTCGTCTGGAGACTCCAATCCACTGCTGGATGCGCTTGAAGCGGAGCTTCGTCTGGCCAAGGTCGCGACCATCTCGTTGTTTCCCGCGGAAATGGACTCCTCTGTTCCGATACCCCGGGCCGATGTGGCAGTGCTCAAGGACAAGACACCGGCGGGTTTGGAGTGGGGGAGGCGGCTGCACGAGGCGGGGATTCCTACAGTGAGTCCCTACCCGGTCACAGTTTTGTGCAGGGACAAGCTGAGAACCAATCAGGTGCTGGCTCAAGCCGGTCTGCCCGTTCCGGAATGCCGTCCGGTGAGCGGGCCGGAAGATCTGTTGCCGATGCTGGTGGATGGACCGGTGATCCTCAAGCCGCGCCGAGGTTCCCGCGGACGGGGAATCCAGATCATCCGTGACTCCACGGATGTTCCCGCGTCGTGGGGAGCGGAGGAGATGTTCGCGCAGCGCTACTACGAGCCCGAGACCTTGGACCGCAAGATCTACCGCATCGGGGAGGACGCGTTCTGCGTCGAACGGGTGTGGCCTCCGGTCACCCTGGAGGAGAAACGAGGCCGGCTGATCGAGCTGGATGCCACCACCAGAGAACTCGCAATGGAATGTGGGCGGGTGCTGGGCACCGAGGTCTACGGTGTGGACGTGATAGAACACGAGGGCAGGCCGTGGGTCGTGGACCTGTCCAGTTTCCCGGGGTTCAAAGGCGTTCCGGAGGCTGGGGCTCGCATCGCCAAGGTGGTTCTTCGCGTGGCGGCCGAGGCGCGGAAGGACGATACCCCGCCGGAGTCGGCCCCGGACAATGAGACGCTCTGCCCCGTTCCTTGAAGTCTGAAGTATTGGGGATGGCCGCCCCGACCGGTTGCCCCGGGGCGGCCGCTCAACATGATCAGGGCTCGAGCAGCACCTTGATGGCGCGGCGCTCGTCCATGGCCTTGTAACCCTCGGGGGCCTCGTCGAGTGGAATCCGCTGGTCGAAAACCCTCCCTGGGTTGATCTTCCCGGCCAGGACGCGATCGATCAGGTCCGGCAGGAAACGGCGAACGGGAGCGGGCCCGCCGTGCAGGTGCACCTCGGTGCCGAACAGCAGGCCACCCGGCAGGCTCACGCCGTGGGAGACCCCGACGAAACCGACGTGCCTACCCGGGCGGCAGGCTCCGATGGCCTGCTCCATGGACTGCTGGGTGCCGACCGCCTCGACGACGCTGTGCGCGCCCAGCCCGTTGGTGAGGTCCTTCACGCGGGAGACACCCTCCTCGCCGCGTTCCTCGACGATGTCGGTGGCCCCGAACTCCTTGGCGAGTGCCTGGCGTTGCGGGTTGCGGGACATCGCGATGACCCGCTCGGCCCCCAACTCCTTGGCCGCCAGGATCGCCAGAAGACCGACTGCGCCGTCACCCACCACCGCGACGGTCTTGCCCGGACCCGCCTCCGCGGCGACCGCCCCGAACCAGCCCGTGCCGAGCACGTCGGAGGCGGCCAGCAGCGAGGCCAGCACGTCGGGGTCCTCGGGACGCCCGCCCGGCACGACGACGAGGGTGCCGTCGGCCTGCGGTATGCGGACGAACTCCGCCTGGGTGCCGCTGACGAACCCGCCGTTGACGCAGCGGGACTGGTAGCCGGAATCGCAGATCTCGCAGGTGTTGTCCGAGATGCAGAAGGAGCCGACCACGAAATCACCCGGCTTCACCGTGGTCACGTCTGAACCGACTTCCGTCACGGTGCCGACGTATTCGTGTCCCATGGCGCGGTTCTCGGCCTTGTCGTACCCCCGGTAGGGCCACAGGTCCGAGCCGCAGACGCATGCGGCGGCAAGTTCGATTATCGCGTCGGTGGGTTCGATGATCTCGGGGTGGTTCACCTCGGTGACGACCACGTCGCCCGGTGCCCGCATGATGGTTGCTCGCATGATGCCTCCTCGGTGGCGGACTGCACAGAATGTACGTGTTCCCCATTATCTCCCCGCGACGGGAAATGTCGTGAGAGAGCCCATGAGCATCCCTTGCCGCGACGGAATCGATGCCCACGAGACCGTGGCAGCCTGCCTCCCGCCGACCATGCCCTGCCGGAGCCTTCCCCGCGTGAACGATCCGGTCGGGAGAGACGCCGTCCCCTATCTCGGAACTGTTTCCAGGAACCGGTTCACCCTGGTGATGTATCCGGGGCGGTCGACGAAATAGCCGCCGCAGTGATCGGCGCCCTCGAAGGTGACGAGCTCGACCTCCCCCGGGCCGGCCGCTTCCGCCAGCTGCTGGGCGTGTTCGTAGGGGATGAGCCGGTCCTTCGTGCCGTGCAGCAGCAGGACCGGGCGTGGGGGGAGCGAGCTCATGGCGTCGACGGGGCGCACCTGCTCGAACGAGTAGCCGCAGAAAACCCGGTTCACCAGGTCGGCCACCGGCAGCAGAAGGCCCTCGGGAAGCCGGTAACGCCTGTAATTCGCCGCGATCACCCCCGACATGGTCGCGAACGGGGAATCGAGCACCAAGGCCTCGATGCGCGGGTCGCGGGCAGCCGTGAGAATGGCGGTTGACGCGCCCATGGAGAAGGCCATCACCGCGATCCGCGCCCCGGGGTGGGAACGGGCCGCCCAGTCCAGCGCGGCGGTCAGGTCGGCCTGTTCGTAGTGGGCCAGGGACTGCCTGCCGTCCCCGGAGTCACCGTTGCCCCGGAAGTCGAAGAGCAGGACGTTGTGACCCGCGCGCCACAGACCAGGACCGATCCCCAGCATGTCGGCCTTGTTGCTCCGGTGACCGTGGCAGCAGATCACCACGCTCCGGGAGCCGGGGTTGTCCAGCCACCAACCCGCCAACGACACCCCATCGGATGTGCTGAAGGAGACCTCCTTGGCCGGTACCCCCACCTCGAAGGGGGTGAACGTGTATGGCGGCCAGGGGCGTCTCGGGGCGTTCAGCGTCCAGGCCGTGTACCCGGCGACGGTTCCCGCTCCCAGACCAACGGCGGCGGCGATCCAGCGTCCGGCCCTTGCAAGTCGTCCCATGTCTCCTGCTCCTAACGGTGTCCCGCTGCCCTGGGAACACGTGCGCACGGATGCCTGCGCGCCCGGGGCCTTGTCATGCTCTCAGAATCGGGACATGCCCTGCCAATCCATCCACCTGGTGGTCCAGGAGCAAAGTCGGGCCGGAGGAGATGCGCCACGGATGTGGCCGGGGAAGTCGCACCGTCAGAGCGTTCCTTGGTACTGCGCGATGTGATATGCCGTGGACACACCGGCGGGGGTTCGCGACCAACGCGACACAATGAGATGCAGTTTCCCGAAACCACGGGCGGACCATGGATGGATGAAACCACCGTAGAGATTCCAGTTGGTCGCACCGTAAACCTGAACCTTCGGATTGCTCCACACGCCGTCAGGGCGATCCGCGATGCGCGTGACGAGCTGGTTGCGAGCGTAATCCATGTAGGCCATCGCCCATGTTCCGTCGCGGAGTTTCCTGACCGACGGTTCCCCGAACCGCTCCTCGAGGATTGGTGTGCACGGGCGACCCCAGCCCCAGTCCGTTCCGTTCCAACCCCAACCCTCGTACTCGTTGGGCCAGAACATGCGTTCCCACTTTACGCGTCGCAGCATCATGGGACCGTGCTGCCGCCCGGCACGCACCGAGAAGACGTAGACGTACTCACCGTCACGCTGCATCGTCCACATCTGGAAAGGGTCCTTGTTGTCAGCGGAGTTGTTCCAACGCAGATTGGTGCGCTGGAAATCGTTTCCGTTGTCGGAGTAGGCCAGTCCTGCGAAACCGGATTTGAAAATGCCGTCGGCGCCCCGGTCATCCCAGTTCTCCATGCTCATGAAGGACACCAGCTGTCTGCCGGTCTCCGGGAAGGAGATCCCGTCATTGGGGATGACGGTGAGTTCGCGGGTCCCTCCGACCATCCCTCCGTGGGCGTTGTACATCAGTTCCGGCGCGCGACCGTTTCCCGCCACCTTGGCGGCGCTGTCGAAAACGATTCCCTCGGCGGAACCGGGATTGGAGGCTGATCGGAGCATCACCGGGGATCGATGGTCGTCTCCACCTTCCGGCCACGGCCCACCGAACGTGTCGCCCATCAGATAGCCGATAGAGCCGTTCTCGAGAACGTAAGGGATGCCGAGGTCCGTTCCCGCGACCCGCCAGTTGGTCGCGGTGTACATGTCGGCTCCGGTCAGGCGTTTCCTGGGAATGGCCAATGCCAGGGCCGATGTCTCCGGAGCAATGCCGGGGATGAGCGAGGAAGCGCCGGCCAAGGCGGCACTGCCGAGGACGGCTCGTCCGAAACTGCGGCGGTTTAAGGAAACCATGTGATTCTCCGATCAGGTCGAGGGATGGACTCGAGGCCCGCAACTGGAGGATACAGTATTGTATCGAATGTTGCGTATCGCTGTCCCATCGGAGCGTGCATGCCTTGAAACCTGTGCCACAGCGCAGAGTGTGGGTCGGTGTGTTTCACGTTCTCTGTTGCCTACGGTGCAACGTGTCCCGCCCGCCATGGCGGTGTCGAATAGCACGTTCAGCAGCGCCGCCCCCCAAGACAGCTATTTCGCAGTTAGGTGTGGTGCCTTGGCTGGTCAAGCGGTGTTGCCGCTCCCGGTGGGTGCTTCTGAGCAGGGTACGGGTTTGGTAGTGGGTGTTGTTGCGGTAGCCGCGGCCGGTGCGTTTGATGTGTTTGATGGTGGTGTTCGCGGCTTCGGTACGAGCGTTCGTGACACTGGTGGTGATGGTGACCTCGATGTGGGGCCACCAGGCGGTGATCGGGGCGGCGAGCCGGGTGGTTTCATTGGTGCCAGCAGCGGTCGCCCAGGCGTCGAAGCGGGCCTTGGCAGTACGGGCCTGCTCTACGGTGGTGCTGGCCAGGATCAGCCGCACGCCTTCTTTGCTCCCATGCGGCGCCCAACTCACCGGTTGGATCATCCACTGGCGAACACCGCTTCGAGACGTGATCGTCCCCGAGTCGTCAGGGTGTCGTAGCCGCGTAGTAGCAGTTTCCGGTGTGCCCAGGCCGGGTCGGTCTTGTGGCCTCTTACAGTGGTGGGTCTGGTGGGCGAGGCGTTGCCGGACCCGGGGCAGGCACTGGTTGCCCAGCTGGACGAGGTGGAACGGGTCGACCGCGATGTGGGCTTTCGGCAGGCAGCCGGTGATGGCCTTCTTGAACACCGCGGACGGGTCGAGCGCTACCACGGCGATACGGTCTCGCCAGGTGTACTGACCGGGGAGATTGGTTGAAGGTTTGCGATCCGGGAGTGTGAACGCAAGGGAGGGCCTTGCTGGTTGAGTGGGACTTGCGAGGGTATCCACTGCCAGAAAGGCCCTTGTGTGTCTCACGCTAACGCAGCCTTGACCCCGCGCGCCCGTTCGAAGGTCGCGCAACTGGTTGTCGACCAGGAAGTTCCAGCCTCCGAGGTCGCTGCGAGGTTCCAGTACTCCTGGCCCACCGTCAAGCGCTGGGCCGTGTGCTACCGGGCTGGCGAATCCGATGCGTGACCGGTCTTCGCGGCCGCACCACAGCCCGAACAAGACCCCTGCTTCGGGTGGTCAAACGCTGTGTGCGATTGCGGCTGCGAGAAGGGCTGATCCGGTTTGCTGCCCACTTGGGAATCGCCCCCTCCACGGTCGGCCAGGTCCTGACTTCCTGTCGGTTGGATCGGCTCTCGGTCTGTGGTCGGGCGCCGGTGAACCGATCCGCTGTTACGAGCACGACCACCTTGGCTTACTGATCCACGTTGAGGTGAAGAACTTCGGCAGTATCCCTGACGGTGGAGGGTGGTGTTTCGTTGGTTGAGCCCAGGGCAAGTGGAATCGGGCTGCAACACCAAGGAAACCCAAGAACGCCCACCACGTCCCCACGATGGGTCACGCGTTCTTCCGCTCGGTGATCGACGACCACACTTTCGAGTGGTCTACACCGAGGTCCACGACGGCGAGTCAGCTCACACGAGGGTCACCGACCCGTCAATGCCGTCGAGGGCGCCCGGTTCAAGCTCGACGCAGGACCACGTCGTCGGGAATCGAGCCGGAGTTACGGATGCCGAATTCCGCCACAGGGCGAAACCCGAACCGCGCGTAGTCCCGCGAGTCACCGACGAGGAACACGGCCGGGAACCCCGCAGCTCGACCGCGCTTCAAGGCCTCCTCCATGAGGAACGCACCGATGCCACGACATCGGTGATCCAGGGCGACGCACAACGGTGCAACCTCAAGAGCATCCACCGGGCCCGCTTCACCGTCGATCACGATCCTGGTGGTGAGGATGTGGCCGACGATCCGGTCGTCGTCGAGGGCGACGGGTTCCTGCTCGGGTAGGTAACCGGCAGAAGAACGGAGCCGCTTGACCAGGTCCTGCTCGGAGCCGTCGGTCACCAAAGCAGTGAGGAAAGCAGTGCGGATCAGCGCGTCAACCTCGTCGACCTCATGGGACTCCATGACACGAAGCTGCATTTGGCAAAACTAGCAGCGCCTACGGTGACGCCTGACTTCCGCTTCGGGTCGCCCCAACCCGTTCACTCCTCAAGGTCAGACTCGGACTACTGGTCGAAACTGCGCTGTCCAGTGATCCTGTGGCCTCGTCAGACGCTCAAGCCAGGCCCATCCAGATCCTGAGCAGGACAGAGGCTTATTCAGAGCCATCTTCAAGTATGGGATGACCAGGGGGTTAGCTGGCCAAGGTGTCGGCCGTGAACAAACCTCCCATTACCAGCAATGGCTGGAATAACCTCTACTACCAGATCGCCACCGCCCCTGGCCAGAGTGGCTTACCGGCGTTCTTGAGCGACGTGAATCAGTCTGTCGCTATTCACACGGCTGGAAAAGCCGGGGAGAAGAACGGATCCACCCGGATCACCGAGCGCCTGTTCGACATCATCAGCAAGGTAAGGCGCTGACCGCATGACTGGACGTGGGGGAGAGCGTTAAAGACGTTCCTCCCCCACACCCAGTCCCTGCAACCACTGATGAAGCGAACTGTGAACATTCCCAAGGCAGCCGACTTATTGGTGGCGGTGACTGGCTGACATGGGAGGTTTCGGCTGACCAGTAGCGTCTTTACGTCCTGGGGAAGCGTTGCTTGAAGTCGAGTGCGACGTCTTTCATGTAGGCGAACTCGACTCCTTCGGCCTCACGCATGTGGGCGATGAGGCGTTCGAGCATCAGTTGGTTCTGCGGGCGGCCGGAGACGTCTGGGTGAATGGTGATTGGGAAGACGGCGTAGTCCATCTCCCGCACGACCCAATCGAACTGATCCGCCCACAGCTGCTCGATATCCCTGGGGGACACGAACCCGTGCGACGTGAAACTCGATTTGATGAACATCATCGGCGGCAGGTCGTCGAGGTACCAGGAGGCCGGCAGCTCGATCAGATCCGTCTCCTCGCCCCTGACCAGGGGTTTCATCCACTCGTGGGCGGACTCGGCCTCATAGTTGATGTTGGTCCAGGAATCTCCGACACGCACGTAGTAAGGCGTGTGGTCGTTGTGCATCAGCGAGTGGTCGTAGAGGAAACCCCGCTCGACCAGCAGTTCGTTCGTGATCGGCGAGAACTCCCACCACGGCGCGACGTATCCGACGGGGCGGGTGCCGGAACGCTTCTCAATCAGGTCCGTGCAGTAGTCCAGGATTTCGGTTTCCTGCCGACGCGTCATGGCGATCGGGTTCTCGTGCGAATACCCGTGAACGCCGATCTCATGCCCGGCCGCAACGACCTCGTCGAACTGTTCCGGGAAAGTCTCGATCGA
The DNA here is from genome assembly GCA_905372155.1 of Propionibacteriaceae bacterium. GTDB lineage: Bacteria > Actinomycetota > Actinomycetes > Propionibacteriales > Propionibacteriaceae > Arachnia. Next base: position 7,560 of record CAJPNZ010000033.1, on the reverse strand, counting down.
ATGGCCCGGCCAATACCACGTGGCCGGCAGCTCCTCGCGCTGGAACAGCTTCAGCAACCTCGGCACCCCGACCTCGCCGGCGAACATGCCGCGCGAGATGTCGCCGGGCGAGTCTTGGCCGCCGTAGGAACCCAGCCAGCCGCCTACCGCGTCGATGTCGATGCCGAAGGAAACGAAGATCTTCTTTTCTGCCATGGTGGCTCCTATCAGGATTGGTGTTGCGAGATGATTCCGCCCAAGCGCCGGGATATGGGTGACGCGCTGTGGGCACTGAATGACCCAGGGCTGTGGTGATTGCGAACCCGTGGTAGCTGACCCAGGGACGCATCACCTGCCCGTTACGTGAAAGCGACGAAGTTGTCGGCGAACTTGTCTCCCACCCCCTTTCCAAGCAGCAGCGCCATCAGCATTCGTGACTGCGGCGTGTTCAGTTCCCCCGACGGGATGGCGCCGGCCCCCACGAGGTCGACCCCGCCGCCGTTGCCATAGATCGGCTTGATCGGCCCCCACACGACGCGGGACGCCAGTACCACCGGGATGCCAGCGGTCACCGCCCGCGCGACCTCATCTACGAACCCGACGCCCGCGTTTCCGATGCCCGTTCCGGCTAGGACGATGCCGTCGGCGCCGTCGTCGATGACGTGAGCCAGCACCCGCGGTGTCGCGCCCAGGAAACACGGAACGATCTCCACCCGCACGTTGTCGAACGCTTCGGTTGGCAGCGGCAGCGGTGGGTGGCGACGCGGCCGAGCCAACACATGGGCCTCGCCGTCGCGCATTTCCGCTACGAGCGTGCCGCCATCGAAGGCCGTCAGCTCCCACGTCTGCGTCTTCCGCACCCCACGCGCCGACCGCACCTGCCCCGCGAAGCACACCAGCACTCCGCACTCGCGCAGCGCAGGGCTGGCGGCGGCCGCGACCGCGTCAGCGAGATTGTCGGGGCCGTCGGGGTGTGACGAGTCGGCCGCCCGCTGCGCTCCGGTCAGGACGACTGGCTTGTCAGATGTGTGTACGAGGTCGAGGAGGAACGCGGTCTCTTCCATCGTGTCGGTGCCGTGAGTCACGACGACGCCGACGCAGTCGTCATCGGCCAGCGCCTCCTGCACCGCCTTGACGAGGATCCGCAGGTCGGCGAAGGTGAGCAGGTAGCTGCCTGTGGTCAGGACATCGGTCGCGCGGATCTCGGCCGTGAGCATCTCAGCCAGCGACGCGGCGCCGTCGGTGGCGGTGGCACCAGCCCCTTCCCGCGTGCGCGATGAGATCGTCCCCCCGGTGCCGAGAATGTGAACGTACATCGAGATCCCCTCGTTGGGCGTTGTGGTGGGGTCGCCAGCGTCCCCATCCCTCAAGGTTAGGCTGCAGCGGGCGGCAAGTAAATGCCTCAGAGCCACCCGTTCCGCTCGGTCGTCCGTGCGGTTTCGTTGACACTGGGACACAGACGGCGAACCAGCACAACATCATCGCCGGGGTCGAGGTCGCGCTGGCTGAGGCCGAAGTCATGCTCGATGGTGTCCGGCTGGTCGAGCGCCTGACCGATCCCAACACCGCCGGTGACCTTCCCTTCGGGTTCTTGAAGTACGAGCGGCTCTACCGTGAACAGATCGAACGATGCCCTCGACCTGGTCCGACAGGCCGATGCATACCGGATCGAGTCAAACACGATCCGGCCGCGCAAGGCCTTGGCCTGGAACCGGCCTTCAGAGGTCCATCAAGGCCCTGCCTACTCCATCAACCTCAACTTTCCCGAACCCGAAATCCCGCCAACTACTCGACGCGGGGCATCACCACAAACCAATTCCCCCTACCGATTGAACAAATGATTTTGTTCAACGGGAGCTGTAGCCGGAACTGATCAGAACAATCCCAACACCAGTGCCAAGGCGCGGTCGAGTTCCGTCAGTTCCTTGGCGTCGAGCCGTCCGGCGAAATCGCCCAGCCGGGTCTCGGCGTTGACCGCGGTCGTTTGCTCGACCAATACCCGGGTCTCGGTACCGTCGATGGTGATCGTTGGCCGGAAGTCGGAGGGGCGGGCGCTCGTCGAGGTCGGGGCAACGAGAAGCGTGGAGAGGTTCAGGTAGTCAGCCTGTACGACGACGGCATACCTGGTGCCACGTTGCTCGTGGCCATGTGCGTGTTTGTTCGCCCGAAGTCGATAGATGTCACCACGCACGTAGCGAGTCCATCTCATCGGCCAGGGCAAGCATCTCCGCTCTGTCCTTGGGGTCTTCGCGCAGTGCGTCGGCCTGGCGTCGCACCCGTTCGATGATGGCTTGGCGCTCGGCTTCCTGAATCGTCTTGCGCACCACCTCGGACTTGTTGAGACCGGTGAGTTCCATCAGGTGTGTCAGTGCGCGCTCCGTCGCCTCATCAATGCGGACCACCATCTGCGTCATGTATTCAGTATTGCATACTGTAATGCGTGACATGTCGTGTGAGCGCGATGCCGGTGGGGGCACGGTCGCCACGAAGATGGGAAGACGAGCCACCCCGCACGTCGCCGAGGCCTATGCCGGGGCGAACTTTCGAGCTTGGAGTGATCGGTCGCGGGCTAACCTCGGCGTCGACTGTTTGGGCTGTCCCGGGATACGCGGATGTTCCGGTCTGGCTGGCCAGCCCGGCCGCATCACCGCAGGAATTGCCGCCACGTCATGGGAGTTTCCCTGAGTCCCCGCAGGCAGGGCCAATATGCCTGCGACGACTGCATTCGCGCCAGCGACCAGACACACTGTGGCTAGATTGAGTTGTTCCTCCGTCCGTTGTTGGGACGGTCAACCGGGCGACTGCAGCCTGGATACCAACAGGCTCGCCGGCCACGAGCAGCGCCTCGATCGGAAGAAGCGCCGGGACCTGAGGGAACAGCACGGCGATTGCGTTCGGCTCGGTTCCGGAGAGCCAGTGGTGGACTGGTGACGGCAACACGATGCCGGGCAGATGTGTCTGTCATGACCGCTTCCGCGGCTCCCAGAGCACGCCGGTGCGGTCGGCGGTCAAAGCGTGACCAAATGCATCGATCTGTTCGGTTGAGGTGTCATCGAGTGCGGCGAGGTCGACTTGTGGTTTGCCACCAGGTAGTTGCCGAGCGATCAGGAGACGTCCGTCCCGCGTGGGGCCCGTATGTCAACAGGGCCTCGTTGGGGTGCCTGAGTAGCACGTTCGGCAACTCTGCTTCCAGGACGAAGACCTTGGTCAACCGCTTGAATCGTGGGGTTTACGAGGTGTCCCGACGGCCCGAAAGTACCGCTCTGAGGGATGATCGTGGCTCTGTTGTGGGGACTGTCGAGACGGCTCAAACTTTCCTCACAGCCCTCGAGGTGGACGCGCTGGTCGGTGACTACCTGGCCGGGAAGAGCGTGAAGGATCTCGCTGAGAGGCTCGGCATCCACCGTGCCACGGTGTTTTCGCATCTTCGTAGGCGTAACGTGCCGAGTCGTCGTCTGGGGCTGGGGCTGGACGAGAATGCGGGGGCGGTGCGGCTGGCCCGAGCAGGTGTCTCGATGCGGGCGTTCGCTCGTCGAATGGGCGTGGACCGCAAGGCTGTGCGCGCAACGTTGGTTGAGGCTGGCGTCATCGTGGACGATGCGAACGAGGGGATGTCATGAGGCAGCAGTAGGGGGTCCGGTCTGCGTGAGTGCGTTCATAGGTCTGAATGTCGGTGCCCCATTGTAGGCTTGAGTGACGGTTCGAGAGCGGCTCGACCTCAGGTGACGGGAGAGTCCAGCATGGCCAAGTCGGTTTTCTACAGCTTCCACTACGACCGCGACGCGTGGCGGGTGCAGCAGATTATCCAGATGGGTGCTTTGGAGGGTCAACCCATCCTCAAGGCGCAGGAGTGGGAGGAAGTGAAGCGCAAGGGCGACGCAGCCATCAAGAAGTGGATCGCGGACCAGATGGCACATAAGTCTGCGGTCGTCGTGTTGATCGGGGCTCAGACCGCAAGCCGTCCTTGGGTCCGTCACGAGATCGCCTACGCCTGGGACAACCACAAGCCACTTGTCGGCATCCGTATCCACGGGCTGGAGGACCGCAACGGCTACACCGACTCCTGCGGCGAAGACCCGTTCAGCAAGGTCACGCTGAAAGGTGGCGGCACGGTCGGAGATTTCGTTCCGGTCTACAACCCCAGTGGCTCCAACAGCCAGGGCGTCTACGCGACGATCAAGGCCAACCTCACGACCTGGGCCGGCAATGCCTACAAGCGACCCTGATTGCCCCTTCTGCGAGATCGTCGACCGGGACGATCCCGACGCTCGCGAGGTCTATCGAGATGAGCATGTCGTCGCTTTCTTCCCGCGCAACCCGGCTACCCTCGGGCACACACTGGTGATTCCCCGCCTCCATGTGCCCGACATTTGGGCACTTGATGAAGTCACTGCCGAGCAGCTCGCTAGGGCGACAATGCGACTCGCCGCAGCAGTCAAGCGCGCAGTCAACCCCGATGGCCTCAACGTTATTCAGTCCAACGGTAGCGCGGCCAGTCAGACGGTCTTCCACCTCCACATCCATCTTGTCCCTCGCTGGGAAGGAGACCCCATCGGACGCATCTGGCCGCCCGAAAGCAACTACAGCGAGGAGGAGAAGGACGAAGCGTGGGAAGCACTGAGAGCCGAGTGTTGGCAAGGCGAGCAACAGGTGGGCAGCCCGGTCGTGCCCTCAGAGGAGGACAGGCGGAAGCACCTCGACTTCATCCAGGCAGTCATCACTCGCATGTCCGCCGCATCATCAAGCGTGAAGGGATGGCTGCTACCGGTCGTTACGGCCACCTACGGGTTCGCGCTGATCCAGCACTCACGAGCGGTTGCGCTGCTCGGACTCGCAGCGGTCGTACTCTTCATGTTCCTCGACGCTAACTATCTGCGACAGGAACGCGCCTACCGGCGGCTGTATGACACCGTTGCACAGGGCATGCGCGCCGTCCCACGGTTCTCACTCGACCCTTCCGAAGCTGACGATCCAATTCCTGCATCGGCTGGATGGCGTGAGCGAGTCGGGACTGTGGTTGGCCGATGGGTCCCAGCATGGAGCGTCTGGTCGTCGTGGTCGATCTTGCCCTTCTACGGTGCCCTCTTGCTCATCGGCGTTGGCATCCATATCCGCGCCGTCATCACGTAGCTGCCACCGGACCGGTCCTGGCCGCGCACCTCGTAGGCATCGAACACCGAGAGGAAGCGATGATGGCTGGCTTGACCGACCTTGCATGTGACGAGCGGGCTGCGCGGATGCTGCTGTCCCTGCTCGTCAATCCCAATGATCCAGTGACGGGTCATCTTCTTGCTCAGTTTGGAGCGGTGGAGACGCTCTGGTTTGTCGAGCACGACTGCGCCGTGGTGGGGCTCTCTTCTGTGGATGCGCAGGTATGGTGGGGCTACTTCGACGCCCCTGCGGTGAAGGGCATCGCCTCCCGTCTCGACCAGGTTCAGCGGTCAGGGGTTCGGGAACTCATCCCCGGTGACGCCGACTGGCTTGTTGCACTCGATGATCTGGGCGAGGGAGCCCCGGACGTGTTGTGGGCTCGTGGCGCTTCGTCCTTACTCGCTCGCCCGGTGCAGGACTTCATCATGATCACGGGGCACGCGCTTCCACTTCCTACGGCAACCATATTGCCCGCGAACTTGCCGTTTCGATGGCTGCGGACGAACGGGTAGTCGTCGTCGGTGCGTGGAGAGCGACCCGAAGGTCTGCCGCGGACGGCCCGAAGGTAGGGAGAAATTCATCTCACCTTAAGGCTACGCCTACGGCCGGACAATCGGAAGCGTCACATGCTGCGTCCAGTCTGGGCCTGACTCCGCCTCGCAGCCTGGAGCCCAGCCGCCGAAGTGAGGCTCTCCTCTGAAGTGAGGCTCTCCTCTTGAGATGCGGAGCACCCGATTGAAAGCGGCCCGCGCTCGCGCCGCGTCGATCTCTGGGCTGCGGTGTCTGGTTCCGAGCCGAGGGGGCGTTTGACTGGTGATGTGGTAGCGGTCGCGGTACGCGGCGACTACGCGTGAGGCCCTCCGCCAGGCTACGGCCTGGTGTTGGTCGCTGGGTGGGGTTCCGAAGGCTTTGTCCAGGGTGCGTTTTCGGTTAGGGCGGTATTGAGGACGGCGTCGGCGCGTTCCTTGATCAGTGCTTCTCGTTCGTGGAGGGCAGCTTGCATTTCGGTGTCGGTCACGCCTTTGGCTTGTGGGATGAGGCCGGCGATGAGGTGTGGAGGTTTGCGTGCGCGACCTGATCCTGTTAGACGTTTGGTGGTTCGTTCGATGCGGTGGTGGAGGACCGCGGCGATGTTGTCGGCGTCGCCGAACCCGCGTGCGGGGCAACGAGTCGCGGCAGCAGGGCATCAAGGTCGTGGTGGTTGGCTTCGGCTCGGCGGAGTTCGGCTGTGAGCGGGCTGAATGCGTCGGATCCGATGGCGCGGTCGGCTTCGTCGGTGGTGAGGCCGGAGGTGCGGAGGAGGGTGGCCCAGCGGTCGTGCTGGGCGGCTGCGGCGATGGTCTTGTGGGCGGAGAGTTCGGCTCCAGAGTGTTGTAGTACTCCGTAGAGCACGCTGCGTGCGGTTGCGTTGGGGTTGTCGCCGGGGTGTGGCTGGGTGTGGTCGTCGGCGCGGTCGAGGGTCACGTAGGCGTGGTTGGAGTGCCGGCCGTGGGTCGCTACGTAGAAGGTTTCCCTGGCGGAGGTGGGTTCGACGAGCACGTGCGCGGTGTCGGTGGTGGTGCCTTGGGCGCGGTAGGCGGTGACCGCGTACCCGAGGTCGACGTGTTCGACGACGTAGGCGGCTGGGAGGAGGATGCTGCCGCCGAACCGGCGTCCGGGCTTGTGGATGGTGAGGGTGCCGTCGTCACCGACGCCGGCGATGGTCCAGATGTCGCCGTTGCGTACCCAGTCCCGGCCACTGGCGGTGCGGAATCTGCGGTTGTTGAGACAGGTGATGATCGTGTCGCCGATTCCGGCGGTGGTGCCGTCGTGTAGTGCAACTTCGCGGCTGGGAGTGAGGGTGCCATCGAGGATCAGGTCGGCTCGGGCACGGGTGTTCAGGGCGGACACGTCTTCGCGGGTTTCTGCGATCAGCAGCGAGACGAGACCTTGGGCGCGGTCGGCCTGCCACGCGGTGTAGGCGGCGTCGGTCATGGTGTCGTGGTCGCCGTCGGTGATGCGCTGGTGGTCGAGGTAGGTGTCGATGACGTGGGGGTGTCCGTGGCGCAACGCGAGGGATGCGGTCTTCTCCCATGCGTGGGTGAACCGGTGCACGTCGACCAGTTCTAGCGTGTCGGCCCGGTCCTTGGTGCGCCGCAGGCGTCCACGGATTGCAGTTGTGCGTAGTCGCCGACCAGCAGCACTTTTGTGCCAGCGGTGTGGGCGAGGTGTGTGATGCGGTCCAGCGAGAGGGCGCCGGCGAGGGAGGTTTCGTCGATGATGACGAGTTGCCCTGGCTGGAAGGTGGTGCCGTGGAGAAGGTGGTTGTGCTGCCATTTCGCGGTGTTCTCGGTGGCGATCCCGAGATCGTCGCCCAGTATCCGCCCATCTGACACCCTGGACTGCTATAGGTTTTGTGGACGGCAGTGAAAAACTTGAATTATGGTTTAG
>CAJPNZ010000032.1 GCA_905372155.1 Propionibacteriaceae bacterium | reverse complement strand
ACGTCAAGAACATGATCACCGGTGCCGCGCAGATGGACGGCGCGATCCTCGTCGTTGCCGCCACCGACGGCCCGATGGCGCAGACCCACGAGCACATCCTGCTCGCCCGCCAGGTCGGTGTGCCGGCCATCGTCGTGGCCCTCAACAAGTGCGACATGATCGCCGAGGAGGACGCCGACCTCATCGACCTGGTCGAGATGGAGCTCCGCGAGATCCTCTCCGCCCAGGAGTTCGACGGCGACAACCTCCCGATCGTCCGAGTCGCGGCCTTCCCGGCGCTGAACGGCGACGAGAAGTGGGCCGACACCATCCTCGAACTCATGAACGCGGTCGACGAGTACATCCCGCAGCCCGAGCGCGACACCGAGAAGCCGTTCCTCATGCCCGTCGAGGATGTCTTCACCATCACCGGCCGTGGCACCGTCATCACCGGCCGCATCGAGCGCGGCATCGTCAAGACCGGCGACACCGTCGACCTCGTCGGCATCCGTCCCGAGAAGCAGACCACCACCGTCACCGGTGTCGAGATGTTCCGCAAGATCCTCGACGAGGGTCGCGCCGGCGAGAACGTCGGCCTGCTGCTCCGCGGCACGAAGAAGGAGGACGTGGAGCGCGGCATGGTCGTGATCAAGCCCGGTTCCACCACCCCGCACACCGACTTCGAGGCCACCGTCTACGTGCTCAACAAGGAAGAGGGCGGCCGCCACAAGCCGTTCTTCTCCAACTACTCCCCGCAGTTCTACTTCCGCACCACCGACGTCACCGGTGTGGTCCAGCTGCCGGAGGGCAAGGAAATGGTCATGCCCGGCGACAACACCGACATGACCGTTCACCTCAACAAGCCCATCGCCATGGAGGAGAACCTCAAGTTCGCCATCCGCGAGGGCGGCCGCACCGTCGGTGCAGGCAAGGTCACCAAGATCATTAAGTGACCCTCGTCTGACAGACAACAGGGAGGGGCCCGCACATTCGTGCGGGCCCCTCCCGCGTTCCGTGTAGTCGAGGAAGCTCTGGTTGGGTCCGTCCCATAAACGTCAAGCCAGCAGGGACACGTCTGGAGTCGGCAGCGAGTTTCTTCGGGGAACGGGTCAACCGATGGAATGGCGGAAGGCCTTCAACCAGCCGAGTCGTCCCCCGGAATGCTGCTGGTTCTTGTCATCGTTGTTGTGTTCGGAGCTTTCTGTTGGCGGCAGGAGCTGGGTCTCCTGCTCGTTGGCCTGCTCGGCCTCCCAGTCGGCCTTGACCTGCTCGACGAAGTCCTGGCGCTGCTCCCGGGGAGGAGCGGTGGTGGTGTCCGGCTCCAGGCGGGTGCGAGGAAGAGCGTAGACCGCCTGGGTCTGCAACCAGTTGATGAGCTGTTCGCGCAGCAAGCAGCGAAGCTCGAACAACCTGCTGGAGTTCGTTGCGGAGACGACGGCACGAACCCGGACCGAGCCTCCCGTGGCGTCCATGACCTGGAGGGCGACGGTGCGGCCGTCCCACAGGTCCGTGGTCTTGACCAGGCGCAGCAGCTCGATCCGCATGGCCTCCACGGGAACCAGCCAGTCCAGGTCGAACTCGATGACTCCCGTTTGTCGCGGTTCCTCCCGGCTCCAGTTCTCGAAGGTTTTCGTGGTGAACAGCGTCGACGGCACGATCCAGCGCCGCTCGTCCCAGCTCCTCAACACCACATAGGTGAGGGTGATCTCCTCGACGGTTCCCTGGTTGTCGTCCGTGACAACGATGTCGCCGACGCGCAGGGAACCGGTGAAGGCGATCTGGAGCCCGGCGAAGACGTTCGTGAGAGACGACTGCGCCGCGAGACCGGCGACCAGCGAGACCAGACCGGCGGAGGCCAGCAGGGAGGTTCCAATGGCCCGGAACTGGTCGAAGGTGAGCAGTGCTCCGGCGGTGGCCCCGATCCAGACCACCCCGATCAGCACCCGGGCGATGACCTGCATCTGGGTGCGGATGCGCCGGAACTGCGGGGTCTCCCGGGCGTTCTTCTTGCGGGCGAGGATGGCGTCCTCGATGGTCCTGATGACCCCCGTCATGCCGTATGCGGCGGCGAAGATCATCACGATCAGGAAAAGGTGCTCGAAGTTCGCCCGCCACGAGGGCGCCGCCTGCCACGGGGTGGGGGCGCTGGCGAACAGCACCCCCATGCCGGTGCCGAAGACGGTCAGGATGAGGCGCTGGGGGAGCCGCAGGTTCCGGCTGAGGAAACCCAGGTCCTCCTGGTGGCGGGCCAGTTGCCGCATGATGATCGAGATGATCACGGAGACGACGACGCCCGCGAGGAACCCGACGGCCGCGTATCCGAGAACGGTCAACAGGTCCAGGGCCACTTCGGTGGCGGTTTCGTCGGTGGGAAGCATGCAGACAACCGTAGCCGCTGCTTCCTGCGGGTGAGCTTTCAGCCGCGTTTCTGAATGCTGACCCACTCGTCCCGCAGCCCCACCGTGCGGTGGAACAGCAGCGGGGTGTGGTCGTCGACGGCAAAGTATCCGAGCCGCTCGAACTGCACCACCTCACCCGGGGCGGCATCCGCCAGGGCGGGCTCCACCTTCGCGTCGGTGAGCAGCTCGCGGGATGCGGGGTTGAGGTCGTCGAGCGCCTCGCCGGTGCGTTCCCCGGGGGCCTCGGCGGTGAACAGCCTGTCGTACAGAGCGACGGTGGCGTCCAGGGCGTGCGGGGCCGAGACCCAGTGCATCGTCGACTTCACCTTCCGGCCGTCGGCGGGGGTGCCGCCCCGGGACTCCGGGTCGAAGCTGCAACGCACCTCGACGACGTTGCCCGCCTCGTCCTTGACCACGTCGCGGGCGGTTACCAGATAGGCGCCACGCAACCTGACCTCACGGCCGGGGGAGAGGCGGAAGTACTTCGGCGGCGGAACCTCCCGGAAATCGTCCTGCTCGATCCACAGCTCCCCGGTGAACGGCACCAGACGGGTGCCATCATCCGGGTTCTCCGGGTTGTTGACCACCTCGAACCACTCGACCAGCGGGCCGCCGTCGGGGCCGGTGGGCCAGTCCAGCAGGGTCAGCTTCAAGGGCCGGGTGACGGCCATCCGGCGCTGCGCGGTCGCATTCAGCGTGCGACGCACGTAGCTCTCCAGCTCCTCGATGGCCTTGCGGGAATTGGTGCGGGTGGTGCCCACCTCGCGGCAGAAAGCCCGGATGGCGGCCGCCGGGTAGCCGCGCCGCCGCAGCCCCCGGATGGTCGGCATCCGCGGATCGTCCCAGCCGTCCACGACGCCGTCCGCGACCAGTTTCGCCAAGCGGCGCTTGGACGTGACGGTGTGGGTCAGCTCCAGGCGCGCGAACTCGTACTGGCGCGGGGGAGTGGGAACCTCGAGCTGCTCCAGGAACCAGTCGTAGAGGGGGCGGTGGGATTCGAACTCGAGGGTACAGATGGAATGTGTGACGCCCTCGATGGCGTCGGACTGACCGTGGGCCCAGTCGTAGGTGGGGTAGATCGACCACGCCTCACCCGTGCGGTGGTGCGCGACGTTGCGGATGCGGTACATCACGGGGTCGCGCAGCTGCATGTTCTCGTGCGCCATGTCGATCTTCGCCCGCAGCACCCGCGAGCCGTCGGGAAACTCCCCGGCGCGCATCCTCTCGAACAGGCCGAGGTTCTCCGCGACGCTGCGGTTGCGGAACGGCGATTCGACGCCGGGGGTGTTGAAGGACCCCCGGGTGGCCGAAATGGTCTCGCCGTCCTGGTCGTCGACGTAGGCCAGGCCCTTCTCGATGAGCTGCACGGCCCAGTCGTGGAGGGCCTCGAAGTAGTCGGAGGCGTGGCGCACCTCAGAGGGTTCGTAGCCCAGCCACTCGATGTCCTCGACGATGGAGTTGACGAAGGCCTCCTCCTCGGTTTCCGGATTGGTGTCGTCGAGACGCAGCATGCAGGAGCCACCAAAGTCCTCGGCGGTGCCGAAGTCCACGACGATGGCCTTGGCGTGACCGACGTGGAGGAAACCGTTGGGTTCGGGTGGGAACCGGGTCTGGACCCTGCCACCGTGGGTTCCCGCCTCGTTGTCGCGGCGGATGGCATCGGTGATGAAATTGTTCGGGACACCCGGCTCATTCATGTGGTGAAGCTATCATCTTCCAAGCCACAGGCCGAACAACCAGAACAGCAGCACGAACGGGGTGGCCAGCAGGACGAGCGTTACCCCGAACACCAGGGTCAACGTCACCAGCCAGTAGGTGATGGTTGCCCTGCGCACCTGGTCGCGATCCTCAATGGCGCGGTGCAGCAGTTTCAGGTTCTTCGCGTTCGACATCCACAGGGCGTCGAAGAAGGAACCGATCAGCGGAACGGACCCGAGACACCAGTTGACCACGTAGTTCCACAGCATCCGGAGAAGAACCGGTACGGGGATGCGCAGCCGGACCGCGTCGAGGATCACCACGCATCCCAGGGCCGTCGCCACCACGTTTCCGGCGGCGGGAACGAGGCTCAGCAGCGGGTCGAAACCGAAACGGAAACCGGTGCCGGGCACCCGGAAGACCTCGTCCAGCCAGAAGGTGAAGTGACGGCTGATGGGGGAGGGGCCGTCCTTGGTCTCTGGGAGGGATTCTGAGGTTCTCAGCGCGCGTGAGCGGTAGGAATCACGGGAGGACACGGCATCATGATGGCACGGGGCGGGACCACGGGTTCGGCCCCGCGGTGGTGGGGCCGTTAGGCTTGGCCCCACTATGACTGAGCTGACTCCCGCCCGCACCCGCGTCGCTCCCTCGCCGACCGGCGATCCGCACGTCGGTACCGCGTTCATGGCCCTGTTCGACAAGGCGTGGGCTGCCAAGACCGGTGGTGCGTTCGTGCTGCGGATCGAGGACACCGACCAGAACCGGCTCGTGGCGGGCAGCGAGCAGCAGATCCACGACACCCTCGCCTGGCTCGGGCTCTCTCCCGACGAGGGGCCGCTGGAGGGTGGCGAGTTCGGGCCCTACCGGCAGTCGGAGCGGCTCGACACCTACCGGCCGTTCGTCGAGCGGCTGATCGCCGACGGGCACGCCTACCACTGCTGGTGCTCCTCAGAGCGACTCGCGGAGCTGCGCAAGGAACAGGACGCCACGAAGGCGGCCAGGACCGGCTACGACCGGCTCTGTCTCGGGAAGACCCGCGAGGAACGCGCGAAGCTTCCCGGATTCACCGAGACCCCGGTGGTGCGGATGCTCGTGCCCGACGACGCACCCCTGACCTTCACCGACATCATCCGCGGCGAGGTGAAGGCCCCCTTCCCCGACGACCAGGTGATCCTGAAGGCCGACGGCTTCCCCACCTATCACATGGCCGTGGTCGTCGACGACCACCTGATGGGGATCACGACGGTGGTGCGTGGCGAGGAGTGGATCAGCTCCACCCCGAAACACCTCCTGCTGTACCGCTGGCTCGGTTTTCCCGAACCGCAGTACGCACACATGCCGCTGCTGCGCAACACCGACAGGTCGAAGATCTCCAAGCGCCGCAACCCGGCCGCCCGCCTGATGTGGTTCCGCGAGCAGGGTTACCTGCCGGAGGCGGTCCGCAACTTCCTGCAACTGTTGGGCTATCCGCCTGCCGATGACGACTCCGAGGTGGCCACCTTCGAGGATTTCGTCGAAAACTTCTCCTGGGACAAGGTCAACACCACCGGCCCGGTTTTCGACGTGAAGAAGCTGGACTGGCTGAACGGCCACTACATCCGCGCCCTCGGTGCCGACGAACTGACCGAACGGATCGTCGCCTTCCACACCGAACGCGGCGACTGGGACGCGGCCATCGACATCGACGTGCTGCGCCGGGCCGTGCCGCTGGTCAGCGAACGCATGACCCTGCTGGGCGAGGCCCTGCCGAAGCTGGGGTTCCTGTTCACCGATCGGGTAGAGATCGAGGAAGCGGCCCCTGCGTCGCTGCCCGGCAACGCCGCAGAGGTCCTCGACGCCGGGATCGAGGTGCTGGAAACGGTGCCCTTCGACGCCGCATCGATCCAGGCCGGGCTGCGGGAGAAACTCGTCGACGGGCTGGGCATCAAACCGAAGTTCGCCTTCGGGCCGCTGCGGGTCGGACTGACCGGGGCCAAGGTGTCGCCGCCGCTGTTCGAATCCATGGAGATCCTGGGTCGCGAGGAAACCCTCAAACGGTTGCGCGCGCTGCGTGAAACCCTCTGATCGGCGGGCCTCTACCTCAGGAAACGAGGCCCATTGCTGGAACATCTGCGCGGCACAGCCCGAGGATTCCGCAACATCATCAATTGCTCTGCCCACCGCCCAGTCGACGCCGGCGGATTCAGACCCCTGATCCACTCACTCCTGTGAAGAGCCCGTATCTGGGGTTCTTCTGGAAGGATGCGGAAAAGGCCCGTGAAAAGTGACTGTGGTGCGCGGTGAACGCCGGGCAGAGGTTTTCACGAGCACCGCGTGGTCGGTCTCTGAACGACGCGGCTGAGAACCGTCATGCGCAAGAGGCCCCGGTCCGCGACACCTCGTCAGCTCTTCCGATGGCGGACGGAGCCGAACTCGAACGTCTTGAGGAACGCCCGTGCGCGTTCCGTCTCGGGATCGGTGAAGAATTTCTCCGGCGTGGCGATCTCGACGATCCGCCCCGCATCCATCAGTACCACCCGATCTGCGATCGCCCGCGCGAAGGGCATCTCATGGGTGACGATGAGCATGGTCATGCCATCGGCGGCCAGTTCCAGCACCACGTCGAGGACCTCACGGACGATCTCCGGATCCAAGGACGCGGTGATCTCGTCGAGCAGCAGCAGCTCTGGGTGCATCATCAACGCTCGCACGATCGCGACCCGCTGCTTCTGACCTCCCGACAGCTCGCGCGGCAGCGAGCTCGCCTTCTCGGCGAGCTCGACACGCTCCAACAGCTCCGTGGCCTCTTTCACGGCCCCGTCACGTTTGCGCCCCTGCACCAGACGAGGTCCGAGCAGCAGGTTGTCCATCACGTTCAGGTGCGGGAACAACTCGTAGCTCTGGAACACCATCCCGACTCGCTGCCGGATCTCGGTCCAGCGCGTCCCCGGATCCGTGATCACGACACCGTCCAGTTCCACGGTGCCGTCCGTGATCGCCTCCAGGCCGTTGAGGCAACGCAGCAGCGTCGACTTCCCGCAGCCCGAGGGGCCGACGACGGCAATCACCTCGCCGGGGGAGACCTCCAGGTTGATTCCGTCCAGGGCCCGGAGATCCCCGTAGTTCTTTCCCAGACCGGAGATTCGCAACATCGGGGTCATGTGGTGGCCCACTTCCTCTCGAGACGCCGAGCACCCCACGAGATCGGGAAACACACGACGAAATACATGATCAGCACGGTGCCGTAGATCCACAGGGCACCGTCGGGATGGGTGAAACGGTTGACATCGATGATCTGCTGACCGACCTTCAGCACCTCGACCACACCGATGAGAGCCACCAGGGGAGTGGTCATGATCATGCGGTTGGTCAGGTTGATGGTGGTCGGGAGCAGGCGACGCGCCGCCTGGGGCAGCACGACGTGGCGCTGCACCTGCCACGGGGTCAGGCCGAGCGCCTGCGCGCTGGCGTACTGGTGTTTCGGGATCGATGTGATGGCGGAACGCACCAGGTCGCCCATTTCGGCCGTGCCCCACAGCGTGAACACGACGATCGCGGCCGCCTGGCCGTCGAGGTTGACGCCGAGATAGCGGGCCAGATCGAAGAACACCAGGAACAACAACACGATCTGCGGCATGATTCGCACCACCTCCAGGTAGATGCGGGTGAACAGCTTCACCACCGGGTTCCGTGACGTCATGACGATGCCCAGCCCGATGCCGAGAACGATCGAGAAGGCCATGGCGATCAGGGCGATGGATGCACTGACCCACAGTCCCTCGAGAAGCCGCAGAAAGTTTCGTCCTTGGAGGAGCAGCTCAATCCCCGAACGTCGCACGGCGCAACCTCCTCTCCAGGAAACCGGCGCCCAGCGAGACCGGGAGCAGGATGAGCAGGTAGCAGACGACGAGCAGCAGCAAGGCCTCGGAGGTCTGGTATTTCGACCCGATCTGTTCCTTTGCTCTGAACACCAGATCTGGTAAAGCGATGATGCTGACCACGGAGGTCTCCTTCACCAGGAACACCAGGTTCGCCGTGATACCCGGCATGCTGATGGCGACGGCCTGTGGAAGAATCACCCGCCTCGTTGCCTGCCATGGCGTGAGGCCGAGGCTCAGGGAGGACTGCAGCTGGATCGGCTCCACCGCATCCAGCCCGCTCCGCAGTGTCTCCGCCATGAAACTGCCGCCCAGGAATGTGAGTCCGATGATGGCGCAGATCTCCTGATCCAGTTTCACGCCCAGCTTCGGTAGTCCGTAGTAGAGGAAGAACAGCTGTACCAGCAGCGGGGTGTTGCGCGAGATTTCGATGTAGGTGATCGCCAGCTGACGGGCAACGGGAACACGGAAATGCTGTGTCACGGCGCAGCAGATCCCGGCGAATAGAGCCCCGACGATTCCGAACAGCGCGACCCGCACCGTGAGCAGTGCCGCCTCGGCGTAGACGGGGACCGAGCTGAAGACGATGCCCCAGTTCATTGCAGCGCCTCGCCGGTGAGGCTCCCCGTACTCAGAGCTGTCCTCCCTCGACCACCAGTTCCTCCGCGGACGCCGAATCGCCATAGACGGGCCGCAGGGTCTGTTCGAAGTCGGCGTGGAAGAACTGTTCCTTGCCGAGGGTGACCAGGTGTTCGTTCAGCCACGACAGCAGCGTCCCGTTGCCCTTGGTGACGGCGCCCGCGATGCTGTCGGGGTCACCGAGAGCCGTGATGCCGGCGGTGAAACCATCGCTCGCGATCGCCCAGGCGAGGGCCTCGGTGTTGTCGGTGACCCAGGCGTCCCCACGACCGTCTGCCAGGGCGCTGGTGGCGTCGTTGTACTGCTCGTACTTGTCAGGTTCGATCTCCGGGTGGTTCTTGGCCAACCAGGCCTCGGCCGTGGTGCCCTTGACCACGATGATCTTCTTGCCGGCCAGCTGGGGCTCCTCCGTGATCAGTGCCGAGTCCGGGGAGACCACCCCGAGGGAGACCTTCATGTAGGGGTTGGCGAAATCCACCTTCTCCCCACGTTCCGGTGTGATGGTGAAATTCGCCAGGATGATGTCCACCTTCGCGGTCTGCAGGAACTCGACCCGGGAAGCGGCCTCGACGGGAACGTAGTCCACTTTCGCGCCGAGGTCCTTGCCGATTCTCTCTGCGTAGACCACGTCATAGCCCGCGGGTTTGCCGTCGGCATCGATATACCCGAAGGGGGCCTTGTCGCTGAAAACCCCTATCCTGACGGTGCCGGAGGACTTGATCTGGTCGAGGGTTCGGAACTGTCCGTTGTCGGTCGACCCGGTCCCGGAGGAGGCGACCGGGTCGGGCGATGCCCCGGAACAAGCGGTGAAGGCCAGGGCCAACGACGCGAATGTGCCACCCAGGATGTGGCGACGGGAAATGGGCATGGGTACTCCTTGTTCAGGGTGAGGATCGTTGACCATCAATTGGGCGTGACGGGTCAGGTTGCGACGACTGCCGGAAAACGCAGAGGACTACGAGTGCGCAGTGAAAACGAAAACTCCGGGGCGATCCGGATTTCCGGGTGCGTCAGAACTGACGGACCGGGTGGGAACACCGGCATGCAGAGGCGGTGAAGTGCGCGCCGAGCTGCATCATGCGGGGATGTTCCATGAGGTCAGACACTAGGTCGGAGCCATACGCGGAGTCAAGGGGAAGCGCGTTGTGGACCGGACGGGCATCAGGTGGATCGGTGATGTTGTGTGATGTTCCGGTGGGACATCCGTGTGTCCCGAAGCCACCGCTGTGCCACGGCGACGGCGTTGATCACCAGCGCCGGTGTCGTGATGCAACCCGTCCAGGCAAAGCTTTCCCTGTTCTTCTGCAGGATCTTCTGCACGGGTGGACGTTGGGACGACTTCGTCCGTCGGTACTTGTTGTCGCGAGCCTACGCGCGGCGAACGAGACCACCGGCCTGATCGGGTTCCGTGGGGGTCGGGGAAACTGACAGGGTCCCTCGCGATTGATACCATCCGGGGCGGGCCGCGGGGAAACCGGGTGCCTTGGAAGGAGAGGGCGTCGGGGCATTTGCTGTACGGGATGAGAGCGTCGGGCCTGCGAGGACGAGGGCCGGGATAGCCGGGGTGGTGTGATGCGGAATGATGTTGAGAGTTCGCCGGTGATCGAGGTTTCACGTGTGAGCCGCGCATACCGGCGGCCCCGTGGATCGAAGACCGGCAGGGGGCGGGCCGTGGACGATGTCTCGTTCCGGGTTTCGGCGGGTGAGTCGGTGGCTCTGCTGGGGCCGAACGGGGCGGGCAAGTCCACCATGATGCGGATGCTCTCTGGGGTTCTGCGGCCGAGTGGGGGAACCATTTCCTGCTTGGGCGAAACCCCGGCCCGCAGGTCCCGCGGGTTCCTCATGCGTACCTCCCTGATCATGGGGCAGAAGCAGAGGGCCAACCTGGACGTGCCCCTACGTGCTTCCTTGGAGCTGCAACGGGTGCTGTACGACATCTCTCGCGGCGAGTTCGACGAGACCTTGGCGCGGTTCGAGGATCTCCTCGGGCTGGGACCCTACATCGACCGTCCCGTCAGGACCCTGTCGCTGGGGGAGAGGATGCGTGGGGAGTTGGCGATGGGGCTGTTGCACCATCCCGAGCTGGTGTTGCTCGACGAGCCGACGATCGGGCTCGACGCGGCTTCGCAGAGGTCGCTTCGCGGTTTCCTGCGGGAGTACAACCGCGATACGGGGGCGACGATCATCCTGACGAGCCACTACATGGAGGACGTCGAGGCGGTCTGTGACCGGGCCCTGCTCCTCGACGGAGGAAGGCTCGTCTTCGACGGGTCGCTGCAGGACATGGTCTCCCACGCTCCCCTTCCCCTGCGGGTGGGTCTCACCCTCGCCCCGGGGAGTGTCGGCGAGGCGAGGAGGGTGATTGCGGATTTCGAGCACAGGGAGGTTCCGGGGCCCGACGCCTCGGTGTTCCGGTTCGACACGAACGCGTCCTCGCGTGAGGTGGTCGATGCCCTGACCGGGGCGGGGGTGGCCTTCACGGAGATCACCATCGGGCGCCCCGACATGAACGACCTGGTTGCCGCGCTGTATGACGGGGGTGGGGCCGGGTGAGGACGGTCAGGGGAGTCTGGGAGGAGGCCCTCGTCTTCTACCGGGCGGAGTGGCGTTACCCGGGGGCCGCTGTCGTGTGGATTCTGTTGAGTCTCCTCCAGCCGGTCGTCATGCTGGCGATCTGGACGAATGTGGAGGGGATCGGTGGTGGCGCCGGCGGGGCGAGGCTGACGGCGTACTTCAGCATGGCGTTCGTCGTGAACAACCTGTCCTACACCTGGCTGATGTGGGACTACGGCGATCGGATCCGCTCCGGCGATTACGTTCTCCAGCTGCTGCGTCCGGGCGCTGTCGTGGGTCGTGACGTGGCGCTCACGCTGGGTTCGAAGCTCTTCTCCGGGCCCGTGGCATTGGCCGGCGGGGCGGTGATGTGGATCGTGGGGAGGGCCTACCTGGATGTTCGATGGGATCGTGCCCTGTTCTTCGTTGCATCCCTGGCGATGGCGATCGTGATCCGGTTCCTGATCGAGTGGGGGCTTGCGCAGCTGTCCTTCTGGACCACGAGGATGAACGCCGTCAATGGTTTGTACTTCGCGGTTCAGGGCTTGGCCTCGGGCAGCTTTGCCCCGCTGGCGCTGCTCCCGGACTGGTTCGACACGGCCGCGTCGCTGACCCCGTTCCCGAGCATGCTGGCGCTTCCCCTGAGTCTGTTCGATGATGGCGTCTCCGGGTGGGTGGTTCTGGGGCAGCAGGCGTTGTGGGCCGTGTTGGCGTTGCTGGCGGCCGGTGTGCTGTCGCGCAGGGCGGTGGCCCGATTCGAGACGGTGGCAGCCTGAGATGCCGATCCGATACCTCACCCGCTGCTTCTCGGCGCTGCTGAAGATGAGCCTGGCCAGGCTCTGGGCTTACCGGGCGGATTTCTGGATGTCGCTCCTGCTGAGCGTCATCACCCTGAGCGCGGATCTTCTCGGCTTGTGGTTCGTCGCATCCAGGACGTCGGTGCTGGTGGGATGGTCCGCCCAGGGGCTGGTCTTTCTGCTCGGTACGCATTTCATCGTCCTCGGGGTCATCGAGGTGGCGTTGTACCCGTCCACGGTCCGGTTCATCGAGGGCATTCACGACGGAAACGCGGACCTGGTTCTGTTGAACCCCGGACCGCGGCTGCTCCTGATCGGTTTGTCGGAGGTGTCGTTCGGCCCTCTGACCCACGTGCTGCTCGGCGTCGGGATCACGATTATGACCTGGCTGAACGCTGGTGGTGGTTTGCTGAGGCTCGCCCACTACGTCGTGGCGCTCGCCCTGGGTATCGGTACGCTCGCCGCCTGGTGTTACCTGGTCGCCGCCCTGGGCATGATGATGCGCAGGGGCAAGGGGGTGCTCATCGTGGCGAATCAGATCCTTGAGACCGTGGGGCGCTGGCCCCTGGGCCTCCACGCGCTTCCGTTGCAGATCGTCCTGACCTTCGTGGTACCGGTCGGGCTGGCCATCACCGTCCCCGCGAACAGTTTCTTCGAGAGCGGTCAGCTGGTGTTGCTCGCGGCCTCGTTCGCGGGTTCCGTCCTGCTGGCCATCGGCACGTGGCGTGTGGCGGTGCGCAGCTACGTCGGGGCACAGTCGTGACCTCCCGGCCCGGGGCGTACCGCCGATCCGGGCCGGGAGGCCGGTGAGTGCTCAGTCGTTGCGGCGTCGCTGGGTGTGCAGCACCTGATTCTGCAGGGGCTGGGTGGCCGCCAGCGCCATGGCTGCGAGGACGAAACCGCCCACGAGCACCGCGGCCACCACCACGTTTCCGGTCGTGGAGGCCTGCTGTCCGATCTTTTTCGCCATGGCCAGCATGGGCTGGGCAATGCCGAGGCCAACGAGGTATCCGACCACGGTGACCAGTGCCAGCGGCCCCAGGTTCTCCAGCCACCGTGCCTTCGTGTGGAAGGATCTGGGCGTGCCGAGGCGGTGCAGTGCGACCGTGAGGCCGGCTCTCTCGAATATGGACGAGGCCTGGCTGATGAGAATGGCGGTGGCAGTCAGCAGCAGGGCAACCGTCAAGGTGATGACGACTCCCTTGGCGAGGTCCCACCTGGCTTTGTCCGCAAAAGTCCGCATGAGAGCCCTGACGTTGCTGTTCATCTCGAAGGGCATCGATCCCAGGTAGCCCGCTATGAGCGCCAGGATTCCCAGCCCACCGATGCGGCGCCAGGTGCTGCGGGGATCGGCCATGATCCGGCGTCCGGCCATCAGCGCTGCGGGTCCGGGAATCAGACGGTAGAGACGGGCGAAGACCTGGAGCATCCACGGTCCGAAGAGGTTGTAGCCGAAGATCACGCTGCTGATGAACGCAGCCAGCACCACATAGGCCATGGCTTCACCTCCGGACAGGAGACGAGGCATTCCGACGAAGGTCAAGACCAGAATTGTGAGGAAAGCCACAACCCGTTTCCAGGTCATCCGGGGTTTCGCGCCACGACGGGCGACACCGAGTGGGGAGATCCGGACCTGTCGCAGCCCCCACCAGGTGGCGACCAGCGCGATGACGACGTTCGAAGCGGCAACGGTCAGTGCCAGCCACCAGGGCAGGATCAGGGCCGTTGGTTCCCCCTGGAATTCGAGCGCCCCCCAGAAGGGAGCGGTCACCAGGTAGAGCAGACCGCCGAGGAGAGTGCCGATGCTTGCCTGGATGGCCGAGTCGATCAACGACATGCGGGTCACGTCACCGGAGCTCAGTCCGAGCAGCCGAAGAGCTGCCAGTCGCTGCTCACGACCCTGCGCCCCAAGTACGGCTGCTGATGCCGACAGGGAGGTCATCGCGGGTACCAGCAGAGCCGTGGCAATCAAGGCCAGCACCACGTAGAAACCCAGGATCAGGTCGAAGGAGGGATCTTCCGCCTTCAGAGCCGCCAGCAGCCCGGTGGGCTGGTCCCAGCGGGTGTAGAACATCATCGTCCCGCCCGCTACGGTGAAGGCCAAGGCGGCGGAGATGGTATTGGCCAACACGGCTGCGAAAAACAGCAGGGCCTCCCCTTGGCGAACCGCGAAACGCGCGCGGGTGAGTTGGAACGTGAGGCCGGTCAAACCGGTGGCGGCGCTCATCGCGCGACCCTTACGTCGAGGCGGCGGTCGGTGTGGACCAGGCCGTCGCGGATCTCCACCAGGCGCGAGCACCAACGGGCGACCGCCGAGTCGTGGGTGACCATCACCAGAGACGCCCCTACCCGAGCGACGGTTGCGGTCAACAACTGCATCACCTCATGCCCCGTTGCCTGGTCGAGTGCGCCACTGGGCTCGTCGGCGAACACCACCCGGGGGTTCGCCACCAGTGCGCGGGCTATCGCGACCCGTTGCGCCTGTCCGCCGGACATGTCGGAGGGACGACGATCAGCCAGATCAGGAATACCGATCTTCGCCAGGACCTCGTCGGCCTTCGCCAGCGCGGCGCGACGACGGGTGCCGGTGAGCAGCAGCGGCAGCGCAACGTTCTCGCGGGCCGGGAGCTCCGGGATCAGCTGGCCGTCCTGGAAGACGAAACCAAACTGGTGCAAACGTAGATGGGAGCGCTGCGCGTCGGACATCCGGGTGAGATCCTCGCCGGCGAACAGAACCGGTCCGTTGTCAGGGGTCAGCACACCCGACAGGCAGTGCAGGAGGGTGGATTTGCCGGAACCGGAGGGCCCCATGATGGCGACGGACTCCCCGGAGGCGATGGTGAGGGAGATCCCGGCCAGCGCCTTGACCGTGCCGAAGCTCTTGGTGATGTCGTGGGTGGCCAGCAGGGCCGCTGAGTAGGTGTCATCGAACATGTCTCAATTCCATCGCCGGGATCGGTCGCGCAACACAGGGTGCACTCCACATTCGGGGTGGTGCCAGCACTACCCATTCTCCTACACCTCATGCCCTCGAGGCCCTGTGAAGCGGCCTGCGAGCTCTGCGAGTGGGTCGTGTCGAAACCATGGTGACCGTGGTCGGGTTCTGGCCACCGGTTGCAGGTGGTTTCGACTCAGCCGTTCGCTTCGCTCACGTGCTGGCTCAACCGGCTTCGGAGAAGGGGCGTTCATGGGCTGGCTCAATCGGCGTCGGAAAAGGGACATTCAGTTACCGGTTCAACCCTTGGTCGTGGGATACGCGGGGCACACGATAGATTCTCTGTCATGCGCTGGGGAAGGAGACGGCAGGTCAGCCATGAGCAGGAGGCCGCCCAGCGGATCGCCGAACTCACTGCTTCGCGGCGAGTCATCGTCGAGGCCTACGAGGTGGAACGCCGCCGCATCGAACGCGACCTCCATGACGGCGCCCAGCAGTACCTCGTGGCCGCCGCCATGAAGGTGGGGGAGGCGCAGCTTTCCCCAGCGGTCGAGAACGACCCCGTTGCCGCGCAGCTCCTGGCCGAGGCCGGCGCCGCCATTCAGGAGGGCCTGGGGGCGCTTCGCCGGACGATCCGGGGCATCCATCCACAGCTGCTCAGGCAGCAGGGTCTGCCTGCGGCACTCGAGGAGGTGGCGGCCACCGCGGCCAACCGGGTGCGCATCGTCGTGCCGCAACCGCTGCCCGAACTCCCCGAGGGGGTGCTGGCCGTTGGCTACTTCTTCGCCTGTGAGGCCATCGGAAATGCCGCCAAGTACGCGCCCCGCGCGGATGTGACCGTGCTGCTGGCCGCCGGCCAGAGCCTCCGGGTCTCCGTCGTCGATCAAGGGCCGGGCGGCGCGAGAATCGTTCCCGGACGCGGGCTGGCGGGCATGAAGGAACGCCTGGCGGCCGTGGGTGGCGAACTCACGATCTCCTCACCGCCCGGAGGACCCACGCAGCTGGCCGTCACCATTCCTCTCCTGCTGAACCGAGGCGAACCCGCGGTGGTGATCTCATGACCACAGTGCTGATGGCCGACGACTCCGCCCTGCTCCGCGAGGGACTCGTCGGGCTCCTGGAACGCCAGGGGTACGAGATCGTCGGGCAGGAACATCGCGCTGATGCGCTCCTGAATACCATCGCCGAACTGGCCGGGCGGGACGCGCTGCCCGACGTGGTCATCACCGACGTTCGGATGCCGCCCAC
Organism: Propionibacteriaceae bacterium; assembly: GCA_905372155.1. Taxonomy (GTDB): domain Bacteria; phylum Actinomycetota; class Actinomycetes; order Propionibacteriales; family Propionibacteriaceae; genus Arachnia. The sequence goes on along the minus strand of CAJPNZ010000032.1, from coordinate 11,353 downwards.
CATGACCAACGACGGCCTTCAGGCCGCTATCCGGATCAAGGAGGAGCACCCCCGGGTGGCGGTTCTGGTGCTCAGCCAGTACGTCTCCCCGCTGCACGCCCAGGAGCTGTTCGCCCTCCCGGCCCCACCGGGTGCGGGCGGGGCCGGGTACCTCCTCAAGGACCGGGTGGCGCAGGTCGCGGACTTCATCGGCGCGTTGCGGATGGTGGTCGGCGGGGGAGTGGTGATCGACCCGGAGGTCGCGCGTGCCATGATGCAGACCTCCCGTTCCGGGCTGGGAGAACTCACCCCGCGAGAACTCGAGGTGCTGGAGCTCATGGCCCAGGGGCTCTCCAACAGCCAGATCGCGGGACGGCTCTTCCTGTCCGGGGCCGCCGTGGCGAAACATGTTTCCAACATCTTCTCCAAACTCGGTTTCGAGCCCGGAGACGAGAACCGCCGGGTGCGCGCCATTCTCGCCTTCCTGAACCGCAGCACTCCCTGAACGCAGCGGCGATTTGGCACGTCGGTGAGGGCGTGCAAGAATGTGCAGGTTGCTCCGCAAGGGGTGGCGTCTGTCGCGTGTGCGACGAATGCCCTCCTTGTCGAGGTCGAGCAGGTCGCCCAAGCGCAAGATGTGACCTCCGGAAAGCTGGAGGCAGGTCTTTCCTTGCGGCTTCGAGCCCGACACTCCCGACCTCGGGGGTCGGAGCGGCGGAGGGGTCCAGGCCCCAAATAAGTTCATGAGAACTCCATCAGGGACGAGTAGAAGGAACGAACTGTGGCGGGACAAAAGATCCGCATCCGGTTGCGGGCGTATGACCATGAGGTCATCGACAGCTCGGCGCGTAAGATCGTCGACACCGTGACTCGCACCGGTGCCAAGGTGGCAGGCCCCGTGCCGCTGCCGACCGAGAAGAACGTGTTCTGTGTGATCCGTTCGCCCCACAAGTACAAGGACAGCCGCGAGCATTTCGAGATGCGCACCCACAAGCGGCTGATCGACATCCTCGACCCCACGCCGAAGACCGTCGATCTGCTGATGCGCCTCGACCTTCCGGCCGGTGTCGACATCGAAATCAAGCTTCCGTGAGGTCCGAGATGAGCAACAGCGAACGAATCGTCAAGGGCATCCTGGGCACCAAGCTCGGCATGACCCAGCTCTGGGACGAGAACAACAAGATCGTCCCCGTCACCGTCATCCAGGCCGGGCCCTGCGTCGTCACCCAGGTCCGCACCCCCGAGAAGGACGGGTACAGCGCCGTCCAGCTCGGCTTCGGGGCCATCGCGTCCAGGAAGGTCACGAAACCTGCCCAGGGGCACTTCGACAAAGCCGGTGTCACCCCTCGCAGGCACCTGCTCGAACTGCGCACCGCCAACGCATCCGAGTTCACCCTCGGCCAGGAGCTGACCGCCGAGCTCTTCGCCGGCGGTGAGTTCGTCGACGTGACCGGAACCACCAAGGGCAAGGGCACCGCGGGCGTCATGAAGCGCCACGGCTTCGGTGGCCTCAAGGGTTCCCACGGTGTGCACCGCAAGCACCGCGCACCCGGTTCCATCGGTGGCTGCTCCACCCCCGGTCGCGTGTTCAAGGGCCTCCGCATGGCGGGTCGCATGGGTAACGCCAAGGTGACCGTCCAGAACCTCAAGATCCACGCCGTCGACGCCGAACGAGGCCTGCTGCTGGTTCGCGGCGCGGTCCCCGGCAACAACGGCTCGCTCGTCGTCGTGCGCAGCGCAGCAAAGAAGGGTGAGCAGGCATGAGCTCCATCACCGTTGACGTCCACGCTCCCAAGGGCAAGAAAGCCGGCACCGCCGAGCTGCCCGGCGAGATCTTCGACGTCCAGACCAACATTCCTCTGATCCATCAGGTCGTGGTGGCCCAGCTTGCCGCTGCCCGCCAGGGCACGCACTCCACCAAGACCCGCGGTGAGGTTCGCGGCGGCGGCAGCAAGCCGTGGCGTCAGAAAGGAACCGGCCGTGCCCGTCACGGTTCACGGCGTTCCCCGATCTGGACCGGTGGCGGCACCGTTCACGGCCCCAAGCCTCGCGACTACTCCCAGCGCACCCCCAAGAAGATGATCGCCGCGGCCCTGCGCGGCTCCCTGTCCGATCGCGCCCGCGACGGCCAGGTCTTCGTGGTCTCCGAGCTGGTCCCCGGTGAGGTCCCCTCCACCCGGACCGCCTTGGAGACGCTGGAGCAGTTGGGTGAGCTGAAGAAGGTGCTCGTGGTCCTCGACCGGTTCGAGGAGGTCGCCTGGCTGAGCCTGCGCAACATCCCGACCGTTCACGTGCTGGCAGTCGACCAGCTCAACGCCTATGACGTGCTGGTGGCCGACTCGGTCGTGTTCACATCCGCGGCCCTGGCGGCCTTCACCAACCGCGGTGCCGAGGCCGTCGCATCCGAGAGTGAGGCCACCGAACCCGCTGGTTCCGCGAAAGAGCTGGAGAAGGAGGAGGAGAAGTGAGCGAGCTGAAGATCCGCGACCACCGCGACATCATCTGGCGTCCCGTCGTCAGCGAGAAGAGCTACAACCTCCTCGACGAGAACAAGTACACGTTCGTCGTGGCCCCCCGCGCCAACAAGACCGAGATCAAGATCGCGATCGAGAAGATCTTTGATGTTCGCGTCATAGCCGTCAACACCCAGAACCGTCAGGGCAAGCGTCGTCGCACCCGCTTCGGCATCGGCAAGAGGGTCGATGTCAAACGCGCCATCGTGACCGTCGCCGAGGGTGACCGCATCGACATCTTCGCCGGCCAGGGCGAGTGAAGAAGGACTGAATCGTCATGGGTATCCGCAAGTACAAGCCGACGACGCCGGGTCGCCGCGGCGCCAGCGTCTCCGATTTCGTCGAACTGACCCGTTCGACCCCGGAGAAGTCGCTGCTCGCCCCGAAGTCGAAGACCGGTGGCCGCAACAACTCGGGTCGCATCACCACGCGCCACATCGGTGGTGGTCACAAGCAGGCCTACCGCATCATCGATTTCAAGCGCTACGACAAGGACGGGGTGCCCGCGAAGGTCGCCCACATCGAGTACGACCCCAACCGCACCGCCCGCATCGCGCTGCTGCACTACCGCGACGGCGAGAAGCGCTACATCATCGCCCCCAACGGCCTGACCCAGGGCACCGTCGTGGTCTCCGGCCCGGGTTCCGACATCAAACCCGGCAACAACCTGGAGCTGCGGCAGATCCCCGTCGGCACCACGGTGCACGCCGTTGAACTGCGCCCCGGGGGCGGCGCCAAGCTGGGCCGCTCCGCCGGTGCGGCCATCCAACTCGTGGCCCGCGAGGGCAAGTACGCCACCCTGCGCATGCCCTCGGGCGAGATGCGCATGGTCGATGTCCGCTGCCGCGCCACCATCGGCACGGTCGGCAACGCCGAGCAGTCGAACATCAACTGGGGCAAGGCCGGACGCAACCGTTGGAAGGGCATCCGCCCGACCGTCCGCGGCGTCGTGATGAACCCCGTCGACCACCCGCACGGTGGTGGTGAGGGCCGCACCTCGGGTGGTCGCCACCCGGTGTCCCCGTGGGGCAAGCCCGAGGGTCGTACCCGCGACAAGAACAAGGCGAGCAGCCGTCTCATCGTGCGTCGCCGCAAGACCGGCAAGAAGCGCTGATAGGGAGCCTGAGGAAATATGCCACGCAGCCTGAAGAAAGGCCCCTTCGTCGACGACCACCTGATGAAGAAGGTGGACGCTCAGAACGAAAAGGGCACCAAGAACGTCATCAAGACCTGGTCGCGCCGCTCGATGATCGTCCCGGACATGCTGGGCCACACCATCGCAGTGCACGACGGCCGCAAGCACGTCCCGGTGTTCATCACCGAGGCCATGATCGGTCACAAGCTGGGCGAGTTCGCCCCCACGCGCACCTTCCGGGGGCACGTGAAGGAAGACAAGAAAGCCCGTCGCCGCTGAGGCGCGCGAGGATAGGACTAACGAAACGATGAGCAACGAAAACGGCAACAGCGCCCGTCGCGAGGCCCTGCTCGGTGATCGTCCCGGCTCCTACGCCATCGCGCGTCACGTCCGGATGAGCCCGATGAAGGTGCGTCGTGTGGTGGATCTGATCCGCGGCATGGACGTCTCCGAGGCACTCACCACCCTGAGGTTCGCCCCCCAGGCGGCCTCGGAGCCCGTGTACAAGGTGGTGGCCTCGGCCGTCGCCAACGCCGAGAACTCCGAGGACCTGGACTCCCGGGACCTGTACGTGTCGAAGGCATTCGTCGACGAGGGCGTGACCCTACGTCGCATCCGTCCCCGCGCCAAGGGCTCCGCCTCGCGGATCCTGAAACGCGGCTCCCACATCACTGTGGTCGTTGAACCCCGAGAGTCGAAGGAGGCCTGAGCATGGGGCAGAAGATCAACCCGAACGGCTTCCGTCTCGGCATCACCACGGATCACATCACCCGCTGGTACGCGACGAAGAACTACGCGGACTACGTGGCCGAGGACGTGAAGATCCGCAACTACCTGACCAAGTCGCTGGAACGCGCCGGGATCTCCTCCATCGAGATCGAGCGCCGTTCCAAGCGGGTCACCATTTTCCTGCACGCCGCGCGCCCCGGGATCGTCATCGGCCGCAACGGTGCCGAGGCGGAGCGGGTGCGGGCCGAGCTGGAGAAGCTGACCGGCAAGCAGGTGCAGCTGAACATCCTCGAGGTCAAGAACCCCGAGATCGACGCCCAGCTCGTCGCGCAGGGTGTCGCCGAGCAGCTGGGCGCGCGCGTGGCCTTCCGCCGCGCGATGCGCAAGGCCCAGCAGACGGCGATGCGCGCCGGCGCCAAGGGCATCCGCATCAAGTGCTCCGGGCGTCTCGGCGGGGCCGAGATGTCGCGTTCCGAGGGCTACCGCGACGGCCAGGTGCCGTTGCACACCCTCCGCGCCGACATCGACTACGGCTTCTACGAGGCCCGCACCACCTTCGGTCGGATCGGCGTCAAGGTGTGGATCTACAAGGGCGACGTCACCGGCACCCGCGCCGAACGCGCCGCCCAGAAGGCCGCCCGCAACTCCGCCCCCACCGGTCGTCAGCGTTCGGGCCGTCGCCCGGGACGCGGCGAGGGCCGTGGAGATCGTCCCGAGCGCGGCGGACGCCGTCGCGCCGAAGCAGCCCAGGCCCCGGCCGAGGCTGCTCCCGAAACCTCGAACGCAGGAGCGTGAGCCATGCTGATTCCTCGTCGCGTCAAGTTCCGCAAGCAGCACCACCCGAAACGCGACGGTGTTGCCAAGGGCGCCACGAAACTCGCCTTCGGTGAGTACGGCATCCAGGCGCTCGAGTCCTCCTACCTGACGAACCGTCAGATCGAGGCCGCTCGTATCGCCATGACCCGTCACATCAAGCGTGGCGGCAAGGTCTGGATCAACGTCTACCCGGACCGCCCCCTGACCAAGAAACCGGCCGAGACCCGCATGGGTTCCGGCAAGGGCTCGCCCGAGTGGTGGGTGGCCAACGTCAAACCCGGCCGGGTGCTCTTCGAGCTCTCCGGCGTGGGTGAGGACGTGGCCCGTGAGGCGATGCGCCTCGCAATCCACAAGCTGCCCTTCAAGGCCCGTTTCATCAAACGCGAAGCAGGTGAGATCTGATGAGCAAGGCCCTGACCGCCAACGAGCTGCGCGGCCTGTCCCGCGAACAGCTCAACGCCAAGGTGGTGGAGCTGAAGGAGGAGCTGTTCGGCCTCCGGTTCGCTGCCGCCACGGGTCAGCTGGAGTCCCATGGGCGGCTTCGCGAGGTCCGCAAGGACATCGCCCGCGTCTACACCGTGTTGCAGGAACGCAACCTCGGCATCGTCGATGAGCCCGCGATCCAGGAGAAGTGAGCATGTCTGAAACCACCACCCAACAGCGCGGCCGCCGCAAGGTGATGCAGGGCGTCGTCGTCTCGGACAAGATGGACAAGACCATCGTCGTCCTGGTCGAGGACCGCGTGAAGCACCCGCTCTACGGCAAGGTCATGACCAAGTCGTCGCGCATCAAGGTCCACGACGAGGACAACACCGCCGGCATCGGTGACCGCGTCCGTGTCATGGAGACCCGTCCGTTGTCGGCGCAGAAGCGCTGGCGCCTGGTCGAGATCATCGAACGCGCCAAGTGATTCGCTAGGAAGTGGCCCGTCCCGGTTGGGGCGGGCCTTTCCGCTTCCAGCGGCGGTTACGATCAGCCCATGGGCGTGTTGATCGTCGACGACGAAGCTGAGCTGGCCGATGCCATCGCAACGTACCTGCAGGCGTTCGGGCTTGATGCCGAGTACGTCGTCGACGGCGCCTCCGCGTTGGCTGCGTTCGATGCGCGCCCGCCGAAGCTGGTCGTGCTCGATGTGAACCTGCCGGATGTGAACGGTTTCGAGGTGTGCCGCGCAATGCGGGCAAAAAGCGACGTACCGATCCTGTTCCTGTCGGCCCGGGGCAGCGACGACGACCAGATCCTTGCCCTGGGGCTCGGGGGTGACGATTACGTGCGCAAGCCCGTCTCCCTGGCGGTGCTGCTGGCCAAGGTTCGCCGCATGCTGGACCGGCTGGGACAGCCGCGGGGGTTTCGCGACGACTGGCTGGTGGTTGACGACGACGCCGACCGGGTCTTCGTTGATGGGGCCGAGGTAAAACTGACGGCGATGGAGCACCGGCTGCTTCGGCACTTCGTGGCGAATCGTGGGCGGGTCGTGCCGAAGGAGGAACTGTTTACCGCGGTCTGGGACTCGCCGCTGACCGGCGATGCCACGCTCAGCGTGCACGTGCGTCGTCTGCGCACTCACATCGAGCCGGATCCGGCCGACCCCCGCTACGTTAAGACGGTGTGGGGGCGTGGCTACGTCTTTGAGGGCGGCCGGTGAGGCGTTTCGTCGCCCTGCTCGTGGCTCCCGTGGTACTGCTGCTTGGGGCGGTCGCGGTGTGGCTGGCCCCGGCTCCCGCTGCGCCGCGGTTCGATGTCGTGGAGGCCAACGACTTCCTTGCCCAGGTGCGTGCGACCTGGCCCCGCATCGAGGCCACCTACTCCGGTGATTGGACGATCGTCGCGGGCGGCAGCGTGGTGGCAAGCAGTGGCGACCCGATTGTCTCCGACCTCGAGGCCGCCCGGCGGGGAGCGTTTGGGTTCGACATCGTGGCCCACGGCCGCGTCGTGGGTCGTGCGTGGCTGGGCTCCGGGCAGCAGCAGCAATGGGTGACGGCCTGGGGGAGTGCGCGACGCCTCGGGGTCGGTGTGCTGGGGCTGGCCGGGGTGGGTGCCGCTGCCTGGGCCGCTTGGGCGTGGGCGAGGCTGCTGCGACCCTTCCGGCGTCTGGAGCAGTTTGCCGCCGACGTCGGTGCGGGCCGGCTGGATGCGCCTCTCAGAGTGGATCGTGGGCAGGCCTTCGGGGCCTTCACAAGCTCCTTCGACCTGATGCGCACTGAACTCGCGGCCGCCCGCGAGGCCGCCGCCAAGGCGGAGGAGTCCAAACGCGACTTGGTCGCCCAGCTGAGCCACGACCTTCGAACCCCCGTCGCCACGATCCTGGCCAATGCCGAGCTGCTCGCGCTCAAAGAGGGCGACGCGGTCCGGCATCAGCGGCTCGACGCGATCGCCGAGCGGGCCCGGCTCGTCGACTCCCTCATCGACGAGCTCAGCGCCGCCAGCGACGACCGCCTGGACGCGCTGCCCGTCGTCCCCGAGGAATTGCCGACGCCGCGCGTCGCGAGTCTGCTTCGTGCGGCCGACGCGACGGGGGCGCTCGAGCCGTTCCAGCTGGCTGAGGCGATCGTCGTCGCCGACCCGAAGCGCCTCGCCCAGATCTTCGACAACCTTCTGGGCAACGCGGCCAAGTACGCGGGTACGCGGGTCGTCGTCGACTCCGGCACCACGGCCGAGTCGTGGTGGCTGCGTCTGACGGACTCCGGTCCCGGCGTGCGCGACGAGGAGGTCGCAAGCCTGGTGGTGAAGCGCTTCCGAGGCTCCAACGCGGCCGGCATCCCGGGCTCGGGCCTGGGGTTGTACACCTCGGCTTGGCTGGCCGAGCGCATGGGGGGCGACCTGACCCTGGCCAACGCCGATGGCTGCGCTGGCTTCGTCGCCCAGCTCACCCTGCCCCTGGCCTAGCTGATCCGCGCCGGGTGTTACTGCCGTGGCCGCCTCCTGGCGCCCGTCCTCTTCTCGTCTTCTTCCCGACGCGCGGCGCCAGGTGGATGAGGCGTCGCGTGCCGGATCAACGAAACGGCGCGGGATTGCCTGGTGGCTCGCCAGTTCAGAAAGGTTTAAGGAATCGGCAAGGACCTTTCAGGGCCCTGGGCCGTAGCGTCAAGGACATGGCGAGTCTGATCACCACCGAGAAGCTGTCGAAGACGTTCTCCCGCAAAGGGGCGCAGCACCATGTGTTGAAGAACATCGATCTGGAGATCGACGGTGCCGACTTCACGGTCGTGATGGGGCCCTCCGGTGCCGGCAAGTCGACACTGCTGTACGCCCTGTCGGGCATGGACCGGCCGAGCCTCGGACGGATAGTTTTCGACGGCCAGAACATCGAGAAAATGTCCGAAGACAAACTGGCAAGGTTCCGGCTCGACCACTGCGGTTTCGTGTTTCAGCAGGTTTATCTCCTCGATTCGCTGTCGGTCAGCGACAACGTCCTGGTGGTCGGGCTGCTCGGTTCTCGGCGCCGCCGGGAGATCGTGGAACGAGCCGGTGAGCTGTTCGACCGGGTCGGTCTGCCCGAGCGAACCCGGGTCGCCGCCGCTACTACTCTGTCCGGCGGTGAGGCGCAACGCGCCGGCATCGTCCGGGCCTTGATCCGCGAGCCGCGGGTGCTGTTCGCCGACGAGCCCACCGGTCAGTTGAACTCCGAGGCAAGCGACGCCGTCCTCGACCTCCTCAGTGATCTCCATGCCGGTGGTCAGTGCATCCTCATGGTCACCCACGACGTTCGGTCGGCGCTGCGCGGCAGCCGTATCCTCTACCTGAGCGACGGGGTGATCGCCGGGGATCTCGAACTCGGTCGCTTCGACCGCAAGGACTCGGGCAGACGCGAGAGGCTGCAGCACTTTCTTGAAGAGATGGGGTGGTGAGCGTGGCGATCGCCATCCTGATCCGCCGCAACCTCAAGCGGCACTGGGGCCGCCTCGTCACGCTCGGGATCCTCACGCTGCTCGCTGCGGCCGTAGCGAACCTGGCGTTGATCGTTGCAACGGGCTACAACTCCAACTTCGACCGCCGCGCGCAGGAGCTTGGAACCACTGATCTGATCGTCCTGGATCCCCTCCCGAGGAGCCCAGTCGCCGAGACGCTGCGCGCCGACGAGCGCGTGACGGAGGTCGACGTCCAAGGGCTCCGGGGACGCTGGTCGAGTGTCAAGGTTGGCGGCACCGACCTGTCGAGTCTGTTCCTGTTCACGCCGGACCGGGACTGGAGCCGCAACCAGTACCGTGTTACCGCGCGCCGAGACAACCTTCGACGACGGCATCGTGATCCCCTTCACGCTCGCCTCCGACTATCCCCTGGGCGAAACGATCACGATTCGCGCCGACGGTCAGGACCACACTTTCCACGTCCAGGGCTACCTCGAGGCCACCCACTTCGCCGGCCGCTCCTTTGGGGTCATGCTGTTCGTCACCAACCCGGGTGTCGACGTCACCGGGTGGACGAACCAGATCACCTTGACCTCGGCGGACGTTACCGCCGAGGTCGATGCCGACAAGGTCCTGGCCGATACGGAGGCCGCGGTACGCGCGTCCGCAGGCCAGGATGTGCAGCTGTCCTCGGCCAGCGTCGCGCTCCTACGCACGGGTGGGGGACTCGGCCCCGGCGTGTTCGCGCTGTCACTCCTCGCCTTCGCTGCGGTCCTGCTGCTCGTTGTGGTCATTGTCCTGCGGACCCTCATAGCCGAGGCAATCTCGCAGGATTCCACCGCCATCGGCGCGCTCAAGGCATTCGGCTATCGCACCGGCCGGATCATCGCCTCCGTCGCCCTGCCGTACGTCCTGGGCGGGGCAGTGGCCGCGCTGGCCGGGATCGCGCTGAGCTACCTGGTTCTGCCGGCCCTGAGCTGGCAGCTCTCCCAGCAAGGCTCGGTGGTGTGGAGCCCGGGCCTCAACCCGTTCGCGGGCCTCGTCTCCGCCGCCGTGCTGCTGGCGCCCATCGCCCTGGCCGCCGGGCTCGCGGCGCTCCGGGTGCGTTCCCTCAGCCCGGTGGTCGCGTTGCGGGGTGGCCTCGAGGCCCACGACTTCAGAGCTCAGCCCTTTCCGCTCGACCGCGCCCGGGGAGCGGTGCCGGAACGTTTGGGGCTCGGCCACGCGTTCGTTCATCCCGGCCGCGCCGCCGCCACAACGATGGTGCTCGCCTTGGTGCTGGTGTTCGCGAGCTTCGCGGTCGGTATGGTTAAGGTCCAGCCGAACCTCGCGCACTTTCTGGTCGGTGACTACGCCGACGTAACCGTCGAAGGCATGAATCCCGAGGACGTCGACGCCACGCTCGAGAAGATACGGCAACTTCCTGGGGTCGAGAAGGCCTACCGCCACGATTCCCTCACGCTGACCATTTCCGGCAGGCAGATCGCCGGCGGAGCAGTCCAGGATTTCGATGTCTTGTCCTCTTCAGCCTATGAGGGCCGTGAGCCGCGTCACGACAACGAGATCGCCATCGGTCCCCGGGTGGCAGACCTCACGGGCGCAGGGATCGGCGACACCATTGCAGTCGATTTCCAAGGCCAAAGCCAGGACTTCCTCGTCGTTGGGTTGCTGCAGGGATCGCGGCAGTGGGGGATGTTCGCGGACCTGACCTACGACGGCGTCCGACGCATGGTTTCCGAGCACCGGCCGACAGGGCTGTGGGTGTTCGGGCGGCCCGGCCAGTCGTCGGGTGAACTTCGCAGCCAGGTTGAGGCACTAACGCCCAGCGGGTCGGGCGGAGACATGAAGCAGGCGATGGAGACAGAGAGCCGCCCGTACTCGGACATGATGCTCGGCCTCATCGCGACCGTCGTCACCCTCACCGTGGCGACGACGGCGCTCGTCACCGGGGTTGTCATCACCACCCAGATCCGCCAGCAGGCGCGCGACTTCGGAGTGCTCAAAGCTCTCGGGTTCGCGTCTCGCCAGCTGCGTCGCCAGATCCTGGCCGGACTGCTCCCGCCGTTGCTGCTCGGCGCAACTCTCGGAGGGGTCGCCGGCTGGTTCGCCCTCGCGCCCGGTTTTGGGGCGCTGCTGGCCCGGGTGGGGTTCCGCAGGGTCGAACTCGGCGTCGAGCCGTGGACGATTCTGGTGGTGGCGGTCGGTGTCGTCCTGCTTGGGACGCTGGTGGCTTGGGGCGCGTCGGCGCGGGTCAAACGCATCTCCGCCTACGCCCTCATCACCGAATAGGCGGGGGACAGGTGGGCGGGGGTACCCCCGCCCACCCATGGGTC
>CAJPNZ010000031.1 GCA_905372155.1 Propionibacteriaceae bacterium | reverse complement strand
GGCCCTGGGCGGGGATGTGGCGGCGCGCCAGGTCGATCCACCGGGCGATTTCGGGGCGTTCGGGGAACATCGTCGCCGCCAAGTCGTCGACCACCGCGAGGTCGTTGTCGTCGCCGGAGAGGACCATCCACCGGAAAGGTCCGATGCCGCGGCTGAACAGCGGCCGCAGATAGCCCTCCATGAAACCGGGGATCTCCGCGAAAACCCGTTGCCTCTCGGCCTCGCCGAGGACGTGGGAGGCCTGCACCCTGAGGTTGTTGCCGTTCTCGAACACCACCGATCCGCGCTGCCTCAGGGCGAGCATGGCCCGCACCTGGGCGGCCATGGAGGCGCGGGCGTCGCGTTCCACCTTTTCCGAGTCGGTTTCACGGGCCTCGGCCCACGACTCGAGGGTGTAGCCGGATGGCAGGTAGCCGTAGCGGGCGTCGTGGGCGGCGGTTTGGTCGGTCACGACGTCGGGGCGTGCACCGCCGGCCACCACGGCGGGGAACACGTCGGCGGCGTTGCCCAGCAGCCCGACGGCGACGGGCCGTCGTTCGGTGATCGCCGCGGAGATCGTCGCCAGGGCACCGTCGAGGTCGTCGATCACCAGGTCGATGCCGCCGGCAACCCTGAGCTTCGCGAGTTTCGCGGGATCGGCCTCCACCACCAGGGTGGACAGCTCCAGCATCCGCGCCGAGATCGGCTGGGAGGAGCCCATGCCGCCCAGCCCCGCGGTGAGCACCCAGCGGTGCGGGGCGGCGGGCTCCCGGAAGTGCTTTTCCAGGGCGGCGCGCAACAACTCGTAGGTGCCTCCCAGCACGCCCTGCCTGCCGATGTACTGCCAGGCGGCGGCCGTCAACCCACCCCAGATCGTCTTGTGTTCCGCCAGGCGGGAGTAGAACCTCTCCTCGGTGGCCCAGTTCCCCACGGTGTTGTTCACCGCCGAGACCACCATCGGGGCGGCGGCGTGGGTGTTCAGCACCGCCACGGGCCTTCCGGTCTGGAGCACCAGGGTCTGGTCCTCCCCTAGGTGTTGCAGGGCATCGACGATCCGCCGGTAGGCGTCCCAGTCCTTGACGGCCTTCCCGATGGATGCGTAGACCACCAGCTCCTCGGGTCTCTCACCCACCTCGAGGACGTTCTCCAGCAGGCGGAGCAGCGCCTCGGCCCGCCAGTTCCGACAGCGCAGCTCGGTTCCCCTGCGGGCCGTGACGGTCATTGCTGTTCCTTTCGTTCAGTACGTGAGGGCCACGTCCACACCCCTCCTGAGACCGACGAGGGTCAGGGGGTTGGTGTCGGAGTGGAGGGTGCAGTTGGGTGCCACTATCAGGCGGTCGCCCGCGGCGCGGCGTGCCTGGAGGACGTGTGCGGCCGCCTCGCTGGGGGTCCAGTAGAGGCTGGTGAGCTCGTCGATCCCGACCATCGGCACCCAGCCGTAGCGACTCGTGGCCTCGGGAATGGTCGGGGCCGATGACGTGTCGGACCAGCTCAGTACCTCGACAGGGTAGTCGGCGATCAGCTCCGGGTCGGCGTCCTCGCCGTGCAGGTGCGCGATTCGCACCAGCGACGGAGCGGCGGCCAGCACCTGGATGTCGTAGGGGGCAACCCAGTCGCGGAACTGTTCGGGGATCAGTCCGAAGCTGGTGGCGTCCCTGCTGGCCCCGTTGACGGCGACGAACAATGCATCGACGCCGAACCCGTCCAGCCCGGCCGCGTAGCGCGCCAGGGCGTCGGCGACCCGGGAGATGGTGCGGTGCGCGAGAGCCGGATCCACCTTGAAGTACTCGATGACGCTGCCGCCGAGGGCCCTGACGAGGGCCTGGGTGGGTGAGAACACCGTCTCGATGACGGCGGCCTCGGGGGCGGCGGCGCGGATCAGTTCCAGCACCTCGTGTTGCCTGGCGTGGCTGTCGAGCAGCGCCCCGGGATCGGCCAGGACGTCATCGAGCTGCGCGGGGTCGGTGATCTCCTCGAGCCCCTCGGGCAGGTCGATGCGGTAGTCGTGCATGACCTTGATGAAGTCCCAGTCGTAGTCGCGGTAGAACCTCAGGTGGGCCTCGGCCACCTGCTGCGGACTCCATCTCGCCGATCCGTAGTGCACCCAGGCCCCGACCGGGGGACGGTCGGTGGTTCCGCCCCGGGCGGCGGTCAGGAATCGGTCACGTTTGGTCGTCATCGTCGTCTCCGTTTCGTGTGGTGCGCCCCAGGTAGGCCTCCTGGACGCGTGGGTTGTCCAACAGTTCTCCGGCCGGTCCTTCGAGCACGAGGTTCCCGGTGGCCAGCACGTAGCCGTGGTGGGCGATGCTGAGGGCCAGCTCCGCCTGCTGTTCGACCATGAGCACGGCCAGCCCAAGGTCGGTGTTCAACGCGGCGATGGTTTCGAGTACCTCGTCCACGAGACGAGGAGACAGGCCCATGGTCGGTTCGTCCATGCAGATCAGCCGGGGACGGCTCATGAGGGCCCGGGCGAAGGCGAGCATCTGCTGTTCCCCACCCGACATGGTCCCGGCCGCCTGGCGCCGCCGCTGCCCCAGACGGGGGAAACGGTCGTACTGGGCCGCCAGGTCGTCGCGGATGCCGGTTTTGTCGCGCCGCGTGTAGGCGCCCAGCAGGAGGTTCTCCTCCACGCTCATGGGCGCGAAGATGCGGCGCGCCTCCGGTACCGAGGCGATGCCCGAGGCCACCCTGCGCGAGGTCGGCCAGGTGGTGATGTCCTTGCCGTCCAGCAGCACCCTGCCCGTATCGGGGCGCACGAGCCCCAGGATGGTTTTCATGGTGGTGGACTTGCCCGATGCGTTGCCGCCGAGCAGCGAGACGATCCGCCCCTTGGGGACCGCCAGGTTCACGCCGTTCAGTGCCCTGGCCTGCCCGTAACTGACCTCCACTGCCTGCAATTCCAGAAGCGTCTCAGTCATCGTCCTCTCCTCCCCGGTCCTTCCGGGCCCGTTCCTCGCGGGCGCGGCGACGGGCGTCCTCAGGCCTGCCGAGGTAGGCCTCGATGACGGCCGGATCGTTCCTGACCTGTTCGGGTGGCCCCGAGGCGATCACGTGGCCGTCGTCCATCACCAGCACGTGGTCGGACAGCGTCATGACCAGGTCGAGTTTGTGTTCCACCAGCAGGATCGACTGCCCCGCAGCCTTCAGGCGGAGGAGCTGTTCCAGCATCTCGGCGGTCTCCGACTGGTTCATTCCCGCGGTCGGCTCATCGAGGACCAATAGAGTCGGCCGTCCCGCAAGGGAGCGGGCGATCTCGGTGCGCCGCCGATTCGCGTAGCTGAGGGTGTATGCGAGGTCCTCGGTTCGGTTGCCGAGGCGTTCCGGGAACCTGTCGATCTCGGCCGCCACGCGCCGCTCGATTTCCTTTCGTTCCTTCCCGGTCCCGGGCAGGGGCAGCAGCGCCGCCAGCACCTCTCCGAGCAGCGGCAACCAGCCCAGGAATCGCCGCAGGACGGGGATCTCCGCCAGGCGTTTCAGGGGACGGTGGGCCCTCAGCTCGCGGTGCAGCCCAACGGAGATGTTCTCCGCGACGGTCAGGTTCCCGAAGACACGGCCGTTCTGGAAGGTCCGCAGCACCCCGGCCGTCGCTACCTGCTCGGGATGGCGGGCCGCCACCACGTGGCCGCGGATCGCTATCCTCCCGGAGTTCGGCCTCAGCACCCCCGTCACCAGGTTGAGGGTGGTGGTCTTGCCGGAGCCGTTGGGGCCGATGATCGCCACCGTCTGTCCCGGGGCCACCTCCAGGTCGACGCCGGCGACGGCGTGCACCCCCTCGAAGTGGCGGTGCAGACCGGTTGCCTTCAGCACGGGTGTGGTTGGTGTGGTCATCATGCGCTCCTCGTCCACAGGCCCTGGGGCAGGAAACGGATGATCGCGATCACGACGATCCCGTACAGCAGGATGCGCACGTCGGGGGCCAGGCGCAGCGCTTCGGGCAACCCGACCAGGGCCAGGGAACCGAGCACCGCCCCGAAGGGGGAGTTGATCCCGCCCAGCACGACGATCGTCAGCACCAGCACGGACATCTGGACGGTGAACACCGTCGGATCGAGGTAGTTGTACTGGTGCGCCAGCAACGCCCCCGCCATCCCGGCGAAGAAGGCGGCCAGCGCGTAGGCGAGCGCCTTGTAGCCGCGGGTGCGCAACCCCAGGGAACGCGACGCGATCTCGTCGGAGCCGACGGCCGCCAGGACGTTGCCCAGGTGCGAGGAGCGGATCCTGAACACCACGAACAACGTGACCGCCAACACCACCAGGTCGAGTTGGTAGTGGTCCTCGGCAACCAGCAGCCGCAACCCGAGGATCTCCGGGGCGGGGATGCCGGAGAGCCCGTAGGCACCCTTGGTGACCGCGTCCCAGCCGCGGATCACCGACAGCACGATGTAGCCGAGGGCCAGGGTCGCCATGGACACGTAGTGACCGCCGAGTCTCCAGATCGGCAGGGTCACCAGGGTGGCCAGCACCGCCGCGATCACCCCGGCCAGCAACAGGGCCACCAGGAAGGGCAGGTTCAGGCGCATCACCAGCAGCGCCGAGGCGTAGGCGCCGATGGCCACGGGCGCGGCCTGTCCCAGGGAGACCTGCCCGGTCGACCCGGCCAGCAACGTCATGGGGACCGCGATGATGGCGTAGATCGCCACCTGGGTGCCGACGGAACTGAGCACCGGACCGCCCAGCAGCGGCACCGCCAGGCCCGCGACCAGGGCGAGCAGCACCCAGTGCCACCACGCCAGCCTGGGTGGGCGGCCGGCCCCGAGGAAGGTGCCGGTCATGGGTTCGGATGAGACGGTGTGCCGGGAACCGAACAGCCCATGGGGTCGCAGCAGCAGCACCAGCAGGAAGGCGCCGAAGATGAACAGGTCCCGGAAACTGCCGCCGAACTGGTAAATACCGAGCGCCTCCAGCAGGCCGATCACGAAACCACCGGCCACGGCGCCGACGATGGATCCCAGGCCGCCGACCGCGGCGGCGATGAAACCGACGGTTCCGGTGAAGGAGGCCGAATAGGGCGAGAGGACGCCGGCGTACATGCCGAAGAAGATTCCCCCCACCCCGCCGAGGCAGGAGGCCAGCAGGAAGGACAGGTTCTGGACCCTCGTCACGGGAATCCCCATCTGGCGGGCGGCGTCCGGGTCAGCCGCGGTGGCCCGCACGGCCAGGCCGTCGCGCCCGAACCGCAGCCACGCCCACAGGGCGAGCATCGCAGCGATGGTGAAACCGAGGGCGACGGCGTCGGAGGTGCCGAGCCTGACCCCGCCGACGGGCAGGTCGTCGGTCGGCAGCGGGGCCGGGTATTCGCGGGTGTCGGCCCTGAACAGGATCTGGCTCAGGTTGTCGAGCACCATGGAGGCCGCGAAGGTGGCGAGCAGCGCGGCGATCGGGGGTGCCTTGATCAGCGGGCGCACCGTCGTGAGGTTGATGATCCAGCCGATCAGGGCGCTGGATGCGGCCACGGCCAGCAGCGCCAGCCACCACGGCCACCCGCACACGCCGATGAACCACCAGCCGAGCATCGCACCGAAACCGACGATTGAGCCCTGGGCGAAGTTGACCACGCCCGTGACGCCGAAGATCAGGGAGATGCCGACGGCGACCAGCGCGTAGACGTTGCCGTGGACGAGCCCCGAGACGATCGTGTCGATCATGAGGCCTCCGCCGGCACGTAGGCGCCGTTCTTGACGGTGACGGGCAGGAGTGTGACGTCACCGGGGCGGCGGTCCGCGGAGAACTCGAACTCCCCGAACTGCACGGTCTTCCACCTGCCGCCGTCGGAGAGGGCCTTGAAGACGCCCTCACGGGTGGCGCCGCCGCGGCGGACCGCCTCGGCCAGCACGTTGAGGGCGTCGTAGGCGTAGGCGGAGAAGGTGCTGGGGTCGTGCCCGAACCTGTCCTTGAACCGTTTGTTGAAGTCGACCACCGCCGGTGAGTCGTTGCCGATCAGGAAGTTCTCGATGATGATCGTTCCCTCGGCCGCGGATCCTGCGGCCTCCAGGAACTGCGGGATGTTCTGGCCGCCGAAGAACTGGCCCGTGAACCCGATCTCCCGCAGCTGCCGCACGATGCGCGCGCCGTCGGGTCCGTAGCCGAGGTGGACGACGGCCTGCGGTCCGACGTCACGGGCCTTGATCAGGACGGGCCGGTAGTCCTCGGAGTCGGGTTGGATGGGTGACTCGTATGCGATCTCCAGTCCGGCCTCCGCCGCGGCCGCCTTGAAGATGTCGAAGGAGTTCTTGCCCCAGTCGCTCTCGAGGTAGACCACGGAGATCCTCTGGTAGCTGCCCGCGATCCACTGGGCGGCGCGGGTCTGGTAGAACTCCTGGGTCAGGGAGGTGGACCACATGTGGTCGCCGCCCTTGGTGAAGTCGGGGTTGGAGTTGGTGAAACCGAACTGCACGAGCCCCGCCTGCTGGTAGGTGGCCGAAGCGGCCATCGAGGCTCCGGAGGAGAAGTCCCCCAGCTCCGCGATGACGGCGGCGTCTGCGACGAACTTCTGCGCGATCGGCACCGATTGTTTCGGATCGGACTGGGAGTCCTCCCATTTCAGTTCCACCTTGCGGCCGTCCACTCCCCCGGCGGCGTTCAGTTCCTCGAGGGCCAGGTCGAAGCCCTCCTGCCAGTACTGGCCGTACTCGGCACTGGCCCCGGTTCTCGGCCCCGAAACCCCGAGGACGATGGATCCACCCTGATCGGCGGAGCCGCTCCCGGTGGCGCCGGCCCGGGAAAGAGCGCTGCACGCACTCAACGCGGCAAATGCGGGAATGGCCCCGACAAAGGCACGGCGAGAAAGGTTTTTGGGCATGGCAATACTCATTTCTGGGCAGGGTTGAACACCGCCGGAAATGGGCGGTGAATTGGAAAGCGAAAACCGAACGGCGAACCGTTTCAGGAGGATTGATTCAGCCACCCCGGACATCGGGGAGGGGCGACGAGCCGACCGCGTTCAGGCGGCCTCCGGGCTCAAGAAGCCAGGCTGAGAAGGATCAACAGGGACAACAGCACGTGCGGGCAGGGCGAGGCGTGACCCGGCTGGTCAGGATCGCTGCGTGCTGCATGGCTGCTCCCATGGTCGATGAATTGTCTCCAACCTATGTCCTTGATGACCCGGTGTCAATTCATTCCAGAATCTGAGAAATTGCGCCAGCGATGGTCGGCCCGGCCCGGATTCCGTCGCGTCATTGCCGATCGGAGAATGCCCCGCGCAAGCCGACGGCGATGGTCTTACCGCGCCAGCCCGACCACCCTGCGGGCGAATGCGCACGCCTCCTCCACTCCGAGTGGTTCGGCGAGGATGGCGGCGCGGTAGATGAGCCCGCCGATGACGGCGTCCGCCACAACCTCCGGGTCGGTCGAGTCGCGGATCTCCCCCCTGCGCATCGCATCCTCCAGGAGGGTGATGCCCCGGGAGCGGATGGGGTCGATGATGCGCCGGCGGTAGGCCGCACGTAGCTGCGCGTCGGCGTGCCCGTGGAGGTCGAGGGCGACGGCCAGGAGTGACGTCCCGCCGCCGACGAGGGCCCCGTACCCGGCGCGGATCATCCGGTCCAGGTCCGTACCCAGGTTTCCCGTCGGCTCGATGTCCCGTTGCCCGAGGGCGTGTTCCATGGCCGCGACCACCAGGTGGGTGAGCGTCGGCCAGCGGCGGTAGACCGTGGTCTTGGCCACCCCGGAACGCTCCGCCACGTCGTTGATCCGCAGCCCCTGGTAGCCGCGCTCCCCAAGCAGCGCGACGGTGGCACCCAGCACCGCATCGTTCACCGCGGCGTTGCGCGGCCGCCCAGTCTCTCCCGCCATGCCCCGATTCTCCCACCCAGACTTTCGCTACCAGTGGTAGCGTAATTTGCGGAAGGAGGACATCATGAAACGAAACAACCGGATCCGCCGGGCCTGCGTCGGGTTGTTCGCGGCCTGGGCCCTGCACGACGCCGAGGAGTACCTCACCATGGCGCCCACCTCCCGGGAGGTTTTCTCCGGTCTCCCTGAGCAGTTGCCGATCCCCGAGGAGTTCCGCGAACGCGGCATCTCCCAGGTCCACGTCAACCTGGCCATGTCCGCCATGGGCGCCGTGGTCGCCGCTTCCGCGGCCTCGGGAGTGCGCAGCGGGGGCAGGTCGACGCTGTTCCGTGGCGGCCTGCTGGCCTTCGGGCTGCACGGCTTCACGCACATCGCCTCGTGCCTCGTCGCCGGGAGGTACACCACCGGGGTGGTCACCTCTCCTTTGGTGGTGATCCCCTACTGGCTGTGGGCGCGGTGCGTCCTCAAACGGCACGGGATCCGCCCGGAGGATCCGAAGGCCGTGGTCACGGCGCTGGCGGTGTTTCCCGCCCTGGCGGGAATCCACGCCCTCGTCCGGAAGATCCTCGGCGAAGGATCGCTGGGACCCGAGATTTCGGGGACGGCCGTCTGATGTGGGCCGTCCAGTACCACCGCTACGGCGATCCCTCGGTCCTGGAAACCGAGGATGTGGCCGTACGGAAACCGAAACCCGGCGAGGTGATGATCGAGACCGTCTCCAGCGGGGTGAGCGCCATCGACCTGATGTACCGCTCGGGGAAACTGCGAATGCACGGCGTCGGTTTCCCGAAACAAACCGGCTTCGACGTCCTCGGAATCGTCCGGGAATCCCGGGTTCCGGGGCTCGAGGCCGACCGCTGGGTCTGGGCTGTGCTGGACGTGGAGCCGCTGCGCAGGCGCGGCACCGCGGTGCAGTACCTGACCGTCGGTTCCGAACGGATCGGCGCCTTCCCGGAGGAGTTCGTCCCGCCCACGGAGGCCGGCTCGCTGCCCCTGGGTTCGCTGACCGCGCTCCGCGGCATCCGCGACGGGGTCCGGGTCCACTACGGTGAGCGCCTGCTGATCGTCGGGGCGGGAGGGGCCGTCGGCCTGGCGGCCATCCAGCTGGCGGTTGCCCTCGGGGTGGAGACCGACGCCGTGTGTGGGGCCCGCGCGGTCGAGCTGTGCCGCGGCCTCGGCGCGACCCGGGTGTTCGACCACGCCACGCCGGAGACGCTGGAGCCGCGACGCTCGGGAGACTACGACGCGGTCCTCATCGCGGCGGGCAACGGCCGCGACTGGCTGGGCGCCGCCCGGCGGCCGGGCCGCATCGTTCTGACCCGGGGCGACGCCTGGCTCCGCACGCTTCCCGCCGCGCTCCGGGCCCGCCGCAGGATCGGGGCCATCGCGGCCGGGCACAAGGCCGCGGATCTCACCGAGCTGGCGCAGCGGGTGGCCGCCGGAATCCTGCGCCCCGTTGTGGACAGGACCTACGCAGTGACGGATCTGGCACGGGCCCACGAGGAGTTCGGGAAGGGCGGGACCGCGGGCTCGCGCCTGATCTGCCACACAATGCCGTGACCCGCCCTAGTTGGGGTCGGGTTCTGACCACCGGGTGCCAGAAGTGGTTTCGACTCAGCCGTTCGCTGACGCTCACGTGCTGGCTCAACCAGCTTTGCCCCAGTCGGTTGAACCGGCCGTGTCGAAACCTCTCACGCGCGCCCGGGGAACCGTGGTCGGGTCTGACCACCAGGTACCAGAAGTGATTCCGTCATGGCCCGGCTCAACCAGCTTCACGGGGTGCTGATCACTCCTCCAGGTCCTCGGCCGCCACGAACCAGCGCACCTGGTAGGGCTCCAGGCTGAGGGTGGCGGGATCCAGATCCCAGATCACGTCGTCGAGGAGCTCCTTGGCCCTGCTGCCGTAGGGGGTGCGCAGCAGCCCCATGGGAATGCTGACCCTGTGCTCGGAGAGGTTGTAGAGCTGGTACATGGGGCCGATCGGGTGGTCACGGCGGATCACGAGCACTCTGCGGTCGCCGACGTCGAGGATGTGCGACTCGTAGCCGGCGTGCAGCTGCGGGGTGGCGCGGCGCACGTCGAGCACGTGCCGCAGCCACGCGTTGACGCGGGCCTGGGCGGAGTCGGGGTTCTCGGCCAGCGCGGCCACGGCGTCCCAGTCCATGACGGGGCGGTGCACCCAGCGGTTGTCCTCGGCGTGCGCGGGATCGTCGCCGTAGTGGTAGTCGTTGAGCATCGCCAGTTCATCGCCCATGTAGATCAGCGGCACCCCGCCGAACCCGCAGATCACGGCGTGCAGCATGTTGATGCGGCCCACCGCCAGATCGATGGCCTCCTGGTCCTTCGACTCGAGGGCCAGCTCAAGCCCGGCCAGGGAAGCCAAGGTGCCGGAGATGCGCCGGTCGCCGGTGACGGGGTTGGCCTGGAACACCAGGCCGCGGGCGAACGACTTCGGGAACTCGCCGGAATAGAAATCGGACAAGAACCGGCGGTGCTCGGCCCCGTTGATGCCGACCGCGGCGGCGTCGCGGTCGTCAACGGCCCAGCCGATGTCGTCGTGGCAGCGCACGTAAGTGCCCCAGGTGGCCGT
This sequence comes from Propionibacteriaceae bacterium, assembly GCA_905372155.1. Lineage (GTDB taxonomy): Bacteria > Actinomycetota > Actinomycetes > Propionibacteriales > Propionibacteriaceae > Arachnia. The sequence continues at coordinate 18,127 of CAJPNZ010000031.1, read as the reverse complement.
CGGGGGTTTCGCTGGGAACCGTTCGAGGGCGTAGCGCAGCAGCGTCACGTCGCGGCTGGCCAGCGCCGACCACAGCTGGGCCATCAGCGAGTTGTGGTAGGCCAGATCGGAGAGTTTCCCGTAGTGACGTCCCTGGCCGAAGTAGGCGATCAGGTCACGCGGACCGACGATGGCCTCGGCCTTGAACACCGCCGCCGGGGCTGCGATCCGCACCGCGGCCCGCAGCGCCTCCGCGAGTTCGTGGACGGGGGGTTCGTTCTGGCAGTCGGTGCCCATCTGCTTCCAGATGAAGGCGATGGCGTCCAGCCGCAGCACCTCGACGCCGTGGTTCGCCAGGTTGCAGATGATCTCCAGGTATTCGCAGAAGACGTCGGGGTTCGCCCAGTTCACGTCCCACTGGTAGTCGTTGAAGGTGGTCCACACCCATCCGGCGAGCTCCTCGTCCCAGGTGAAGTTCCCGGGCGCGAAGTCCGGGAACACCTCGGGCAGGGTCTGCTCGTACTGGTCCGGGACGGTGCGGTCGGGGTAGATCATGAAGTAGTCGCGGTACTTCTGCTCGCCCGCCCGGGCACGCCGGGCCCATTCGTGTTCTTTGGCGACGTGGTTGAGCACCAGGTCGACCACCAGCGAGATGCCGCGTTCCCGCAGCCCCTTCGCCACCTCCGCGAGATCGTCCATGGTTCCGAGGTCGCTGCGGATGGAGCGGTAGTCGGCCACGGCGTAGCCGCCGTCGTTGGCGCCCTCGCGGGGTTGCAGCAGCGGCATCAGGTGCAGGTAGGTGACCCCGAGGTCGTGCAGGTAGTCGAGGTGCCCGAGGATCCCGTTCAGGGTGCCGGCGAACCGGTCCGTGTAGCAGACGTAGCCCGTCATGCCGGGTTGCTGCAGCCAGTCGGGGCGCAGCAGACGCGCTTCATCCAGCCTGCGCAGGTCGGCGGGACGCTCCTCGAGCGTCTTCGTCACGATTCCACGCACCCGCTCCACCAGAGCGTCGGTCTTTTCTCCGTAGACGTTGCGCAGCGCCGTTGTCAGCTCATCTCCGTAGCGGTTCCACCGCAGTTCCAGGACGTCGTCAATGTCACCCATGGCGGTCAGCATAGCCGGACGGATGGACGATGTTACGTGGCAAAAGTAATTTCTGGCGGAAAAGATCACCCCTCGAGCCACCGCGGCCCGACGCCGGGATTCCTCGGGTGTTCCTCGAACCTGGCCCAGCACTGATCCACGCCCTCGGGCAGCAGGTTCTTCTGGCAGCGGGCCATGGCGTCACGCAATTCCAGTTTCGCGCTCTGCAGCTCCAGCAGGGCACGACGGTTGGTGAGGTCGTCCAACCAGGCCTCCTCCCGCCGCAGGCAGCGCATCCGCAGCGCGGTGACCCGGCTCAGCCGCTGCTGCTCCGCCGCGTCGATTCCCTGTACGACCGCGGCCGCACGGGACCAGCCGTGGTCGCGGTGGATGCGAATCAGCCCGGGGTGGACGGTCATGGCCTCGTGCACCTCGACGTCCGGGGCGATGACGACGGCACCGGCCGACAGCGCGTAGGCGGTCTCGTCCCGTCCGGATTCGTCCATGAGGATCTCGGTGGCGCGCATCACGACCTGGAAAATGTCGGCCTGGGCCATCGACTGTTTTCGAGGCACCCCGTCGGTCTGCGACGAGACCACGTACGTTCGGCCGGCCTGCAGGTGCCCGATCGCCATCTCCGCGGGCAGGTTCTCCCGGGCTCCTCCGTCGACATAGGTCTCTGCACCGACCGGAACCGGCCGGAACACCCCAGGAATGGCGCAGGACGCGAGCACCCCGCGGGTCAGGTTGTGAGGACCCGCATCGATCTCCCGGTCCTCGCGGTTGACCAGGGCGCCGTCCTCGCGCATGAAGTGCAGTTCCCCCGTCTCCAGGGCCACCATCGCCATCCGCAGCTGCATGCCGGAGGCGAACACCCGGCCGGGGTCGAAGACGTCCGGGTGCAGCAGCTTCGCCAGCACGGGCCCCGGGCGGTACAGCGACCGCGACTGCTCCAGTCCCGCCCTGACCGCCATCAGGTCGCTCCCCAGCTTCGGGAGCCGCCCGAGGGCACCCGCCAGCTGCGCCATCAACCCCAGGGAGAAGTCCGATTGCAATTCCTCGTCAGGGGTGAGCGCCTCCTCCACGGGGTCCTCCGGGGTTTCGGTCCCCGACGGTTCGGGACGGCGGCGCCGCAACGGCAGCCAGGAGGAGCGTGGCGGGGTATCCACCGGTTTGGCACCTTGGCCCACGAGTTCGAGCCATGCCGGGGCCTCCGCCAGCAGCCGGGACAGCCAGGGGCGGGGAATGAACATGTCATCGGGGCCCGTCATGGAACACCAGAGCTCGTCGACGCTCTCCAGGAAACCGATCTGTTCCTGACGGGTGGGGTACTGGGCCAGGCCTGCGGCCAGGATGGCCCCGGCCGATGCGCCGACGAAGATCGTGGGGGTGAACCCGGGATCGTTCGCATACAGGTAGTCGAGGGCGCCGATCTGAAAACTTGCCCGCGACCCACCGCCCGAGAGCACGCAGGCAGTGGTGCTCGGCTCGGAATGGGAATCGAAGAGCGGGAGTCCCAACCATCCTCTACGGGCCATGGGTGAAGTTTAGAGGTCGCCTCAACGGGGCCCTGACCGGAAGGGTTCACCTGCAACTCGCCGGGCCCTCCGAAAAGGGCGCGTCGCGCGCTCTCCCCACGGGGCATGAACGTCTCTGGGTCCCAACGGCATCGACACCTTCAACCTCAACCTCAACCACCTGAACCTGAAGTGGCTGTTGAGGTGAATTGTCGGACTCAGTTTCAGGTTTCCCTCAGAAATCGTACAAAACATCTGTTGATCAATCAACCAAAGTCACAACGCCTAGTCAAAGCCGCTTTGCCCCTCCTTCTTTCGTGCGAAAACACACCGATGTGATTTTCGGAAACCTGGCGCGAGGACGGCTCATGCATCCTTCGTGCGCCACCGTCCGGGCTTGTGGGAACCCTTCCCCTCTCCTTACTGTCCGATCGGCCGACACGGCTGGGGCCGAGGTCCCGGGGAAGAGTCGTGTCGGCCCGAGACCTTGAGAAATTTCGGAGGAAACGTGAACCGAAAGATGCGAACCGTGCGGGGAGGGCTGGCTGCTCTGGTGGTGGCCGGGCTCGTTCAATCGGTCGGCTCACTGGCCTTGGTGACCAGCGCTGATGCGGCGGGCACCTCGATGCGGGCCACCACGGCCGTCAACGTGCGCTCGGGACCGGGGACCGGTTATTCCCGGATCGGCCTGCTCTACTCCGGGGACCACGTGCAGGCCCTGAGCACCAGCAACGGCTGGACGAAGGTTTCCTACAAGGGCCGCACCGGCTACGTCGCATCCGCCTACCTGGCCTCGTCGTCGAGCGGCGGGGGCGGCGGGTCGTCCTCGGGCGCCTCCGGGGACGCCTACACGACCACGGCGCTGAACCTGCGCACCGGACCCAGCCTGAGTTACCGGGTGAGCACGGTCGCTTCGAAGGGCACGAAGGTGAGGCTCACCGGCACCGTGAAGGGTGAGTTCTCGCAGGTGACCTGGAACGGTCAGACGCTCTGGGCGGCGACACGCTACCTGTCGCGGTCCGCGGGTTCCCCCAGCCAGGACCTGCCCACCACCACGAGGAAGCTGCGAGCCACCACCGAGTTGATGATCCGCACCGCCCCGGGAAGCGGCTACCGTTCCCTGGGCGACGTCCCGCGCGGCACGATCCTCGACTGCACGGACGTGGTGACCAGCGGAATGGCCCAGTGCATCTGGCAGGGCAGCGTCCGCTGGTTCAACAACAAGTACCTGAGGGCGGTGGGTGATTCCTCGGCCCCGGGCGGGGGCGGCCTGCCCTCCACCACCACCCAGTACGCGACGGCGAACCTCAACATCTGGCACTCGGCCACCGGATCCTCCCATACCGGCGAGATCCCGAAGGGCAGCGAGGTGGCCGTGACTGGCACCGTCCGGTCGGGACGCGCACAGATCGTCCACAACGGCGCCATCCGCTGGGTGACGGCCCGCTACCTGAGTTCGTCGACCCCCGGCGGGGACGGTGGTCGCGGCGGGGACGGCGGCAGCCTCAACCGGGGCTGGTCGAAGGGCCTCGATCAGGCCAACGAGAACGTCAAACGGATCGTCCGCTACATCTGGAACAACGTCCCGGAGATCAAGACGATGTACGGCGTGCGCCCGGATCCGCTGCCGGATCACCCCTCGGGCCGGGCCGTGGACATCATGATCCCCAACTACAGGACGAACAAGGATCTCGGCAACCGGTTGGCCGCCTACTTCAAGGCGAACCACTCCCAGTTCCGCGTCCACTACATCATCTGGGACCAGAAGATCTGGAACATCACCCGCGACAGCGAGGGCTGGCGTCCGATGGCGGGTCGCGGCAGCGACACCGCCAACCACAAGGACCACATCCACATCACCGTCTACGACAACTGATCCCCGAGAAGCTTCCCCTCGGGCAGGGGCGTCACTCGGTCACCTCGACGGTGCCGAGGGCGCCCCTCTCGGCGTCCAGGAAGGCGTGATCGACGACGGTGTAGTGGCCGGCCCCCGGGAAGGTGAGCTCCACGAAACCCGCTTGGGCGGCCTCGATCCCGAGGGCCTGGGAACCGCCGCCGCTGTTGCCGAATGCGTCCTTCCCGTCCTTGAGCAGGTAGCCGCCCTCGAAGTAGACGGTGTCGAACTGGCCGCCGATGATGTGGAAACTCGTGGACAGGTTCGGCCCTGCGGAAAGCACCCAGAACCGCACCCTCTCCCCCACCTTCGCGGTGAACGGGCGCTGCGCGTACTGGAAGGCAATGCCGTTGAAGGTCGAGTAGTCGGGGGTGTCGGTCTGCGCCTTGGCGGCGTCGACCTCGGCGGCGGTCTCCGGGCTGGTTCCCGTGCCACCGGTCAGGTAGATCTCGGAGGCCACCAGGGCGTACTCGCGATCCACCGCGGGCAGTCCCTCGGGGTCGATGATCACCGCACCGTGCATGCCGGCGGCGATGTGCGCGGACACCGGGGCGGTGCCGCAGTGGTACAGCCACATCCCGGCGCGGTGCGCGATGAACCGGTAGACAAGACTTTCGCCCGGGGCGATGGTGCGCATGGGCCCGTCGGGCGCGAGATTGCTGGCGTGGAAGTCGATGGAATGACCGATGGTGCCGTCGTTGATGAGGGTCACCTCGAACACGTCCCCGACCTTGCCGCGCAGGGTCGGTCCGACCGGCCCGCCGTTGAAGGTCCAGCGTTTCTGCCACACCCCGGGGGCCACCTCGAGGGGGAGCTCCGTGACGCGCATCTCCACGCGGTGGATGGTTTCCTCCGTGGCCGCCGGGGCGACGGGATCCACCACGGTGTTCAGCGGGGCCGAGTTGGCCTGCGCAGGGGCGTGGTCGTGTCCGCCACCTGTGGTTCCGTCCTGCGAGGTGGAGGCGTCCTGCCCCGAGACCTTGAGGGTGAAAACCATCCCGGCCTGGCGATGCCCGACGACGGTGCACCAGCCCTCGATGGACTCCCCGACCACGCCGAGGTCCAGCTCCGCGGTCTCTCCCGCACTCAGCCTAGGGGTGGTGGCGTCGCCGAGCTTCAGGTCGTGGATCATGGTGGCATCGGCGTTGCTCAGCTCGATGATCACCCGGTCACCGCGGCTGACCTCCGCCGAGGCGGGCTCGAAACGCAACCCCTCCTTGGCGGTGACCTGGATTCTCTGGGTCCTGCCCGTCGCGTTCACCCTCGTCGACGACGACCCGCCGCCCAGGCCGACCGCCGATGGGTCGATGCCGACCCCCACCGTGACGGCGAGGGTCAGGGCGAGCACACCCGCCAGCATCCCGTTGGCAGTCAGCGCGGATTCCCGTTCGGGCAGTTTCTGGGGCGGCCCGGTGCGGGGACCCGCCTTGGCAATCGCCTTGCGTTCCGCGACACTCGCTTTTATCCCGAGGATCATCAGGGGCAGGAAAGCCGCCACCGACCCCACCCCGAGCACACCGGAGGTGAGTTTCACCCAGGGTGGTGTGGGGGTGAGGAACAGTATCAGGGCGCCGTTGATGGCAACGATCCGGAACGTGGTGAAACGGTCGAACCAGGCCGCGCCAGCCCGCACGACACGGGGCCCACCGCCGAGGACGGAGGGCAGCAGGTAGCTGAGTGCGCCGGTGAGCAGTTGCGCGGCGAAACCGCCGGCCCACACCACGGCGAGGGTTCCGGTCACCTCCGACCAACCCGAGGTCTGGGTGGTCAGCACGATCCCGCCGGTGACCACCAGGGCAACCACCCACCAGATCATCGCGGCGAGCACGGAAGCGGGGGCGAATTCGCGCGGGGGCCGACGCCGCAGCGGGGCGACGAGCACCCTGCCCCACCAGCCGAGCGCCAACAGGTAACCGGCCAGACCGGCCACCGCGACGTACTGGAGACCCGCCAGCGCGCCCGCCACCACGACCATCCCCGAGCCGATCAGCCAGGGAAGGGCCTGCTTGGCGAATCCCTCGGCGCGGTCGTCCATGCGGGTGCGCAGGATGGTGGGCCAGAAGGTGACCAGCGTCCCCACCACCGTCAGGCCGATCCAACCCAGCAGGTTCGTCATGGTGTGGGCGACGAGGAACCGCCAGTGCCAGGTGGCATCCAGTCCGAAGGCCAGCGTCGCCCCGAACGCAGCCCCGACCGGCAGGTGGCAGGAGGCGGCCACGTAATACCAGGCGGCCACCCGGAAACGTCCGGGCAGGGCCTTGCGGAGCTGCCGCCACAGCGAGATCCCGTGCCAGGAGACGGCCGCGGTCACGAGCGCCGCGCCCGCGACCACCAGCCACCACCAGGTGGCCGGCACCCCGACGAACACCGCCAGGGATCCCAGGGAGAGCAGGCCGAGACGCCTGCGCTGCGCGCGGTCCCGGGCCTCGTCGGGCCGGGTCTTGAGCAGGGCCGCTGTGAAGTACTGGCTCCACACGAGCACGGAGTGCGTCAGGGCCCCGAGCAGCACCAGGTGCACCATCAGCCAGGTGGATTCGGGCACCAGGCGATGGGCCGCGGCGACGATCACGGCGCTCAGCAACCAGATGATGACGGTGTAGTCGCGGGCGCGATTGCGGCGCGAACCGCCGGGCCGTCCCCCACCGCCCGGCCGCCCCGCCTGAGGGGGCCGGCCGGTTTCCGAAGGTCCCGCTCCCGGACGGGTGGGGGTGCTCATGCCCGCACCGCCGAGTGGATGGCAGTTGCGGCGAACAGCAGGATCGAGACCACGGTCATGGCTCCTCCGATCTGGTACAGGAAGGTTCCGGTCAGGGCACCGAGGACGCGCACCACCATGCCCAGGTGCAGCACCGCCAGTGGCACCCACATGGCGGGGCGGTAGGGCAGGGGACGGGAAAGGACGGTCGGGAAGATGATCGGGGCGTGGGCCATGATCATGGACATGGCAAATCCCAGGAAGGTGCCGTGCACCACCACGTCATAGGTTCCGGTGGCCTCTGGGCGGCCGACGATGACCCAGGTGAGGCCCGCGACGGCCAGCCAGAAGTTTCCCAGCAGCAGCGCGGCGGCGTTGTAGCGCCGCAGGCCCTCGCTTCGGATCAGCCGACGCCCGACGTCGTCGCGGATCAGCCAGAGCGCCACGAACAGCACCCCGGCCCCGAAGATGCGGTCGCCGGAACCGGGCCACAGCAACGCGGAAACAGCACTCAGGGAAAGCCACGCGCTCGCCGCAACCAGGGTGGGGACGGCGCGGCGACCCATGGTCAGCTGCGCCAGCTCGGCGCGTTCGGCGGCGATCGTGACGACTATGAACCCGGCGAGCAGGGGCAGCAGCGCGGGAACCTCCACGCTGACCAGCAGCGCGGCCGCGAGACACGCCAGGACCGCCCCCACCACCTGGGCGGCCACCAGCGGCAACGGGGCGCGGCGGTACAGGGCGGCCATGACGGCGACGAAAGCGAGGGCGCCGTCGAACAGCAGCAGCTTCCCGAGCACCGGGAATGCCCCGGAGATCAACACGAGAGCCCCTGAGCCGAGCAGGGCAGGGGCGGCGTAGGCAAGCCAGTTGCGCAGCGCCTGGGCGCGTTCCAGCGAGATCAGGGATCCCATGAATCCCAGAACCATGAGCGGCCCGTGCAGGTCGGCGAGCCGGCCGCTGGCCACCGGCGCCCAGACACCGAGCCGCACCAGTCCCGCGTTGAGGCCTGTCAGAAGGCTGATTCCCGCCAGCATCACCAGGAGGACACGGCGCGACGCGGGAGCTGGTGCGGCCTTTTTCAAAGGGTTCAGCTGCGCCGTTCGAGCTTCAGCTTCCAAGCGTCGGGACCTTCTTGGACGTAGCTGACCTGGATGGCGTCGCCGTGGAGGTCGGCGATCTGCGCCAGCAGCGGCAGCGGGTTGTGGGGGGCGACGAGGATGAAGGCGCCGCCCACGTTCAAGGAGCCGACGACACCGAGGATCGCGGCGTGACGGATCGCGTGCGGGATGACGCGGGCATCGAGTTCGGGCAGGGAGTCGTGACCGCAGCCGCAGCCGCAGCTACCCCAGGAGGACTTCTCGGTGATGGGCAGTTCAGTCATGCGGCGGAGTTTAACGACATCCGGGGCGGCGCGGAAGTGGACGACACCACCAATCGGGAGGATCGCCAGTAGGCTTGCGGCCTGTCAGGGATAGTCATGCGCGAGGAGGGGGTGCCCATGCCGGTGATCCACGCCGCCATCACCACCGACCCCATCGACCAGTCACGTCTGGAGGCCCTCGTCTCCAGCGCGCACGCGGGCGCGCGCGTGAGCTTCGCGGGCCTGATCCGCGACCACGACGAGGAGGCCGAGGGCGTCGTCGTCGGCCTCGACTACACCTGTCATCCCGACGCGGACCGGTTCCTGGCCGGCGTCGCCGCATCAGTCGCATCGGACCTGGACCCGGAGGGCGGGGCCGTCCTCGCCGTCGAGCACCGGATCGGCTCCCTCGGGGTCGGGGAGGTGGCGATCGTCGCCGTCGCCGCATCGACGCACCGCGGCCAGGCCTTCGAGCTGTGCCGGACGCTGGTGGATCGCGTCAAGGCGGAGGTGCCGATCTGGAAGCACCAGCACGAGGAGTCCGGGCGCGTGTCCTGGTCCAACCTGGGGCTGCCCCAGTGACCCTGACCGACCGTTTCGGCCGTGTTCACCGCGATCTGCGGATCTCGCTGACCGACCACTGCAACCTGCGCTGCACCTACTGCATGCCCCCCGAGGGGGTGCCGTGGCTGCCCCGCACCACCCTGCTGACCCCCGAGGAACTGATGCGGATAGTGCGGATCGCCGTCGGGGAGGGCATCGAGGAGGTGCGCCTGACGGGCGGGGAACCGCTGCTGCGCCCCGACTGCGTGGACGTGGTGGCGGCCATCGCATCGGTCGAGCCACGCCCCGAGATCTCCATCACCACCAACGGCATCGGCCTGGCCCGGCTGGCCGAACCCCTGAAACGGGCCGGCCTGGCGAGGGTGAACGTCTCCCTGGACACCTTGAAACCGGATCGTTTCCACCAGCTCACCCGCCGCAACCGGCTCGCCGACGTCCTGGCCGGGATCGCGGCGGCGGATGCCGCGGGGCTGCACCCGGTGAAGCTGAACGCGCTGCAGCTGCGCGGGATCAACGACGACGAGGCACCCGACCTCCTGGCGTTCGCGATGGACCACGGTTACGAGTTGCGTTTCATCGAGCAGATGCCCCTCGACGCGGGGCACACCTGGCAGCGCGACTCGATGGTGACCGCCGCCGAGACCATGGCCCGGCTCGGTGAACACTTCACCCTGACCCCGCTGCCGAGCCGTGGCGCGGCACCCGCGGAACGTTTCCTGGTGGATGGCGGCCCCGCGACCGTCGGCATCATCGCGTCGGTGACCGCGCCGTTCTGCGGCGCCTGTGACCGGTTGCGGCTGACCGCCGACGGGCAGCTGCGCAACTGTCTGTTCGCCACGGAGGAGTCCGACCTGCGCACCCCGATGCGCGAAGGCGCCGGGGACGAGGAACTGGCCGGGATCTTCCACCGCTGCCTGCTGCGCAAACTGCCCGGCCACGGAATCAACAATCCCGGTTTCCTTCAACCTCAACGTCCCATGAATGCGATCGGCGGATAGCTTTCCACTCGCATGTGCGGATACCATGACGGGGTTTGACACTCAGATTCCGACGAACAGGATTTGCCGGTGAGCCCCACGACCACCTTCAACATCCGGGAAGCCGCCCAGCTGATCGGCGTCAGCGACGACACCCTCAGGCGAAACATCGACCGGGGTGTGCTGCGCGCATCCCGTGACGGCGGGCACCTCAGCGTCGACGGACGCGACCTGGTGGCCTTCCAGCAGGCCCGGCAGGCCGCGGCCGAGACGGAGGGCACCCCCACCTCGGCGCGCAACCGCCTCACCGGGTTGGTGATGGCCGTCAAGAAGGACAAGGTGATGACGGAGGTGCAGTTGCGGTGCGGACCCTTCGTCGTCACGTCCCTGATGAGCACGGAATCCGCGGATCGGCTCGGATTGGTCCCGGGAACACTCGCCACGGCCGTGGTGAAGGCCACCACGGTGATCGTTGAAACCCCGGAAGGACTCTCGTGAAGAAACTCACCCTGGCCCTGGCGAGCCTGCTGGCCCTGACCGCCTGCGGTTCCCAGGCCACGTCCAACACCAGCCAGAACGCAACACAACCGGCGGCGTCCTCCGCCGCATCGGGCGGCACCGACCAGACCAGCGCGACCCTGACGATCTTCGCCGCGGCCTCCCTGAAAAACGTCTTCCCGAAGATCTACGAGGAGTTCAAGAAAACCCACCCGAACTACACCATCGAGTTCTCCTTCGGTGGTTCCTCGGAGCTGGCCACCCAGATCAACAACGGCGCCGAGGCCGACGTCTTCGCCTCCGCCAACGAGAAGCAGATGAAGGTGGCCTCCGACGCCGGGAACGTCGATGCCGCGAACACAAAGATCTTCGCCACCAACACCCTGACGCTGGTCACCCCTCCCAGCAACCCCGCGGGAATCACAAAACTGGAGGACGTCACCAAGGAGAGCGTGAAACTCGTGGTGTGCGCCGAGCAGGTTCCCTGCGGGGCGGCCACCAAACAGCTCTCGGAGGCCACCGGTTTCACCTTCACCCCGGTCTCGGAGGAGCAGAAGGTCACCGACGTACTGGCCAAGGTCACCTCGGGTGAGGCCGACGCGGGCCTGGTCTACGTCACCGACGCCGCGGGCGCGGGGGACAAGGTCAAGATCATCGAAACCCCCGAGGCGGACAAGGTCGTCAACAAGTACCCGATCGCGGTGACGAAGTCCGCGCGCCAGGGAGCCCAGGCCTTCGTCGACTTCGTGCTCGGCAAACAGGGCCAGACCATGCTGCAGGCAGCTGGTTTCGGCGCACCCAGGTGACGACCCCCAGATGGGTGGTGCTGCCGGCGGCACTCGGCATGCTGCTGGTGGCACTGCCCCTGGCCGGGTTGCTCAGCAAGGTGCCGTGGCCCGGTCTGTGGGAACTGCTGACGTCGCAGTCGTCGCTGGCGGCGTTGCAGCTCAGCATCCTCACTGCGAGCGTCAGCACCGTCTTCTGCATCGTGCTCGGCACGCCAATGGCGCTGATCCTGGCGCGCCACGGGCTGCGCTGGCTACGGCCCCTGGTCCTGTTGCCCCTAGTGCTGCCCCCGGTGGTCGGGGGGCTGGCGCTGCTGTTCACGTTCGGGCGGATAGGGCTGATCGGGCAGCACCTGGAGGCCGCGGGCATCAGGATCGCCTTCAGCACCGTGGCCGTCATCCTGGCGCAGACCTTCGTGTCGCTGCCCTTCCTGGTGATGGGTCTCGAAGGGGCGCTGCGCACCGCCGGGGACCGCTACGAGAGGGTGGCCGCCACCCTGGGGGCCTCCCCCACCCGGACCCTGTTCACGGTGACCCTGCCGCTGGTGTTCCCGGGGCTGCTGTCGGGGGCCGTGCTCAGTTTCGCCCGGGCGCTGGGCGAGTTCGGCGCCACCCTGACCTTCGCGGGTTCCCTGCAGGGCAGGACCCGGACCCTGCCGCTGGAGATCTACCTCCAGCGGGAGGCCGACCCGGATGCCGCCATCGCCCTGTCGCTGCTGCTGGTGATCTTCGCGGGAATCGTCATGGTGATCGCGTACGGAAAAGGAAGGACCAGGTCGTGAAGGGACTGCACTGGGAGGGAACCCTCAATTCCCGCAACCACGAAACCGGCCTGGACGTGCCGCCGGGGCGGGTACTGGCCGTGGTCGGCCCGAACGGGGCCGGGAAATCGACGCTGCTGGACCTGCTGTGCGGGCTGCTGAAACCCGACCGCGGCCGCCTCGACATCGACGGCCAGGTCCTGGTCGGCTCCCGCCGTTTCGTGCCCGCCCACCGGCGCCGCATCGGTCTGCTCGGACAGCAGCCGCTGCTGTTCCCGCACCTCGACGTGCTGAGCAACGTCGCCTACGGGCCCCGCGCCCAGAAACTCCGGCGCGACGAGGCCAGGGCGTTGGCGCTGGAAATGCTGGAGCGCTTGGATGCCGCCGATCTCGCCTCCCGCAGGCCCGGTGAACTCTCCGGCGGCCAAGCGGCGCGGGTCGCGCTGGCCCGGGCGCTGGCCACCAGGCCCCGCGCAATGCTGATCGACGAACCCTTCGCCGCCGTTGACGTCGAGTACACGCCCCGGTTGCGGGTGGCGGTCAAGGCGGCCCTCGCCGAGGTCGGCTGCCCCAGCATCATCGTCACCCACGACCCGGCCGACGTCGCGGCGCTGGCCGACGACGTCGCGGTCCTGGAAAACGGCCGGATCGTGGAACACGGCCCGGTCGCCGAGGTCATGGCCTCCCCCGGCAGCTCATTCGGGAAACTGCTGTTCGTCCGGGACTGACCAGCACGACCTCCCTGATACCGCCTGTTTCTCGACCACCCTGTGGTTTCGACTCGGGTTGTTCCCTCGTCACGGCCCGGCTCAACCAGCTTCCCGAATGAGCTTCCGGAGAAGCCGGGTCGATCCCCTATCGGGCCACGACCGTGAGCACCCCGTCCTCGTCCGTGTTCACCGCCACCTCCGTGTCGTAGACCCGGCTCAGGTTCTCCGAGGTGCAGACCTCGTGTGGGGTTCCCTGGGCCACCACCTCACCGGCGGTCATCAGCATCACCTCGTCGCAGAACCGGGTGGCCAGGTTGATGTCGTGCAGGACCACCAGGGCCAGCCGGGAGGACGATTCCCCCGCATCCGCGTCCTTTCCGTTCAGTTTCTCGGCGACCGTGGCCTCGGAGCCGTGGACGTGTTTGCGGACGCTGCGCAGCACCCGGACCTGGTGTTTCAGGTCCAGGGCGCTGGTCGGTTCGTCGAGCAGCACCAGTTCGGGTCCGTGAACGAGGGTCTGCGCCAGGGAGATGAGCTGCCGTTGGCCTCCCGAGCACTCCCCCAGATAGGTGTTGGCGAGCTTGCCGATGCCCAGTGCGTCGAGGGCGGCGTAGGCGCGTTCCACGTCCTTTTTCGGGACCCGCCACGCAGAGCCGCCGCGCTGGGCCGAGACCAGCACCGATTCCATGGCGGTCAGGGCGATGTGCCCCGGGATCTCCTGGGGCATGTACCCGGTGACGTCCTGCAGGGCACGACCGCTGCGTTTCCCGTAGCTGACCGACCCGTGGCAGTGCTGGGCGCCCGCGATGGAGCGGACCAGCGTCGACTTCCCGCAGCCGTTGGGGCCGAGCAGACCGGCGACGACGCCCTCCTTGATGGTCAGGTCGAGACCGGAGAGCACCGCGTGTTTTCCATAGCTCACGCTGATGGATTCAAGGTTGAGCATGAGTTCCGAACCTCTTCTCGTGAGCGTGGTCTAGTTGGAGATGGCGGAGGTGGTGCGCCGCCTGCCCAGGATGATCAGCACGAACACCGGGACACCGACGAGGGCCGTGAGGATGCCGACCGGGAGTACCACACCCGGCACCACGATCTGGGCCACCGCATGGGCGCTGGTTAGCACCAGAGCGCCGCAGGCCATTGCCGTCGGCACGAAGAGCCGCTGGTCCTCCCCCACCAGGATGCGGGCCACGTGGGGGCCGACCAGGCCCACGAAACCGATGATCCCGACAGAGCTGACGGTGAGCGCCGCGATCAGGGAGGCCCCCAGCAGGGTCCACATGCGGACGTTGTCGACCTTCACACCCATGGCCCGGGCCCGGGCCTCACCGAGCGAGAGCGCAGTGAGTTTCCACTGGTTCATCGAGAACAGCGGAGTGACCACGATGAGGGAGACCAGCACCATGGCTATGGAGAACCAAGTGGCGCGTTCCAGCGATCCCATGGTCCAGAACACCATCCGCTGGAGGGATTCCTGGGAGGCCCGGTACTGAAGCAGCATCAGCAACGCCTGGAACCCGAAGACCAGAGCGATACCCAGCAGGATGATGGTTTCGCGACCCGACCGCCGCAGCCGCGACACCAGCGCAATCACCCCGCTGGCGACCAGAGCCAGCGCCGCGGCGCCGATCGGCACGGAGGCCTCGGAGAAGAAGGGGAAACTGATCCCGGTGGCGATCACGATTGCCGCGCCGCAACCCGCAGCGGCGGAGACGCCGAGGGTGTAGGGCTCCGCCAGGGGGTTGTCGAGAATGGTCTGCATCTGCGCGCCGGCAAGGGCCAGTGCGGCTCCGGCCACCACCGCCATGAGAGCGGGCGGGGTACGCAACTCCATCACGACGGTTCGGGTCCGCCCGGACACCTCCGCCGCCCATCCGGCATCGATCCCCAGTTGCTGCAGTCCTTCCGCGATCCCCCTGAGATAGGTGCTGGCGATGTCCGCGGCGCTGAGGTCGAGCGGCCCCACCAGCATGGCGATCACGAACATGGCCACCACGGCCACGAGAATGCCGACGAGGGTCAGCATGCGTTTGGTCTTGATCCGCCAGAACTCGGCGAGTGCTTCTTTCTGGGAGCCGTCCTCCAGTACCGCAGCTTCCACTGAGGCGGCGCTACTCTCCAAGACGGTCTCGGCTGCCTTGGTGTCGGTCATGACAGCTTGGCGGCGAAGACGCCCTCGGCCTTGAAGGGCATGAACTTGTCGTGGAACTCGCTCCAGGCGGCGTCCACCTCGGGCAGCCCGTCAACCTTGAGTCCCTGCCATTCGGCGAAGGCGACGTAGGCGAGGAAGTTGTACGGCGCGTCGTAGAGCTGGTGGTAGATGCCGTAGACCTGCTTGTCGCTGAACGCTTTCAGCTCGCTGTAACCGGTCTCGCTGGACAGCTGCCCCAAGGTCTGGTTCGTCTCCTCAGGGGTGGCGTTGTAGCCGAGTTTGACGTACTTGATGACCGTCTTCTCGCTCACCTTCTGCTTCTCCCAGTCGCCGCCCGTGGCGATGATGATGTCCGGCTGGGATGCGATCAGCTGCTCGGCCGTGACGGTGCCCGCGTCCCCATCGATCAGTTTGGTGCCGAGGTTGTTGCCGCCGCTGGCGGTGACAATCTGGCCGAAGTTGGACTCCCCGAAGGTGCGGCCGGGTTCGGAGATGCCGGGGGAACGCCACACGAAAACACTCGGGCGATCCGCCTCGGCCTTGGCCTTGGCTGCCTCCAGGACCGGGTTGACCAGGGAGTCGTAGTAGGTGAGGAACTCATCCGCCTTGCCGGAGACGCCGAAGGCCTGGCCCAGCAGCCGGACGCTGGTGTGGGTGTTCTCCACCGGTTTCTTGCGGAAATCGGTCACCAGGTAGGGGATCTTGGCGGAATCCAGTTTCGCGTCGAACCCGGCCTGTTTGGCGGCCTCGTACTGTTCCAGGGTCATGAGGAACAGGTCGGGGTTGTACTCGAGGAGGTTCTCCACGCTCAGGTCTCCCTTGGCGACGCTGCCGACGGTGGGCAGCTCTGCCGCCTTGGGTTGCACCTTCACCAGGCGATCGTAGATGTCGGGGGCAGCGCTCTGGATGTCGGTTCCCCAGGCCACGACCTTGTCCATCAGGTTGTCGCGCTGCAGGAAAAGCAGCGAGTAGGCCTGGCGGGATTCCCCCAGGATGATCTTGGTGGGAGCGGATTCCAGGGCGACGGTCCTGTCGGCCACATCAGTGATGGTCAATGCGCCGCCGGCGGAACCCGAACCGGATGTTTCGGCCGTCTGGTTCCGGTTGCCGCACGCCGAGACGGCGGCCACCCCCAGCGCCCCCGCGGCTCCTGCCAGAAAAGTCCTGCGTTTCATATCCATGCCTCCTGCCGCCACGACGGCGCGATTGTGTTTGGTGGTATCGGTCAGATCGAACTGCCCAGGACGCCGACGGCGTCCTTTCAGAGAGAAAGCTAGGCAACCCTAAGAGCAGATCGCAGGATTGCACAACTCAGGCGTTGCACTATCTGAGACGCCGCCCGGGACGAAGCTCCGTATGGTAATGAGCTTCACACACGCTTCGTTTCGCCGGCACCGCCCTGCTCCACCACGGTGAACGGACCCCGCCCGCAGCCCCCTAAACTCTGGGATGTGAAGAGGACGAAGAGGGCCGTGCCCGAGGACTGGATCACGCACCTCGGCGGGGCGAACCGCGAGCCCATCGGCTGGATCGTGCCCCGCGGCGAGGGTTTCGTCGCCATCGACCTGCTCGGCCGGGAACGCAGCGGAACGGTCGACTGGTTCGAGGCGGAGGAGGCCCTGGACGAGCTCGGCATCCGCTACCTGGCCGCCCCCTACGAACTCGCGACCGACTCGGGCACATCGAAGGTATACATCGCCGAGGCCACCCCGGATTTCGTGCGCGTCAAGGAGGATGACTTCAACGACATCAATTCCGACCAGACCTTCCACACCCTCCCGTTCCCCGTGCCGGAGGAGTTGCTGCGAGAACTGCCGGGGCGCTGAATCAGCCCCCGGCGAAGGGCGGCAGGACATCGACCCCCCGCACCCCGGTCAGGTCGTGGTCGTCCGGCAGGCCCGCCCTGCCGTCGACCAGCGTGGAACCCGACTTGTGACAATTAGTGCGGTTGTTGTCGGTTGTCGCGGAGCTTGTTGAGGGCGTCTTGGGCGTCGTCGGGTAGGAAGTCTTCGGCGGTGATGGTGTGCTGGCCGGTTTGGATCTGAATGGTGCGGTAGCGGCGCATCACGGTGACGAACTTCTTGGTGCTCCAGCCGGTGGTCTGTTCCAGGTGGCGAGGGCGGCGAACACGATGGCAAGGTGGGCCTGGATGGATTCCTTGAGATGTTGGTAGATCGGCCTGGCGCGGAGGTCGTTCTTGGACATTTGAATCGACCCGAGCCTGTTGGTGGGCGATCAACCAGCTCCGCCGCGAGCATGCATCGGTCAGCGGCCTGGCGCAGCAGCTCGGGACGACGTGGAACACGGTGTGGACCTCGATCGAGCTGCTGCTGCAAGCGATGGCCGACGACGAGGGGCGCTTCGCCGGCGTGAAACGGCTCGGTGCGGACGAGCACGTGTGGCACCACGTCAGCGAGTTCCCGATCGAGGACGGTGGCCGTGGACCCAAGCAGCTGACCGGGATGGTCGACCTCACCCCGGATCCCGACACAGGCAGGCCGCAGGCGCGGCTGCTCGACCTGGTCCCCGGCCGGTCGGGCAAGGCGTAAAGCGACTGGCTCGAAGAACGCGGCGAGGACTTCAAGGACGGGGTCGAGGTCGCCACGCTGGATCCGTTCCACAGCTACAACAACGCCATCGATGACCAACTCGAGGATGCGGTCGCTGTGCTCGACGCGTTCCATGTGGTCAAGCTCGGCACCCAGGCCGTCGACGAGGACCGCCGGCGTGTGCAGCAGGAGATCCACGGCCACCGTGGTCGCAAGAACGACCCGCTCTACGGCATCCGCACGATCCTGCGCTGTGGTCAGGAGAAGCTCACCGACCGGCAACGTGCCCGGCTGGACCGCGCGATCGCTGCCGACCAACGCCATAACGAGATCCTCGTCGCCTGGCTGTGCGCACAGAAGCTGCGGTCGGCCTACAGGGCGAAGAGCCCAGCCGAGGGACGCCGCATCGCCGACGACCTCATCCGCTCGCTGCCGACGTTTCCGATCCCGGAGAGCAAGCGGCTGGGCAAGACGTTGAAGCAGTGGCGCGACGCGTTCCTGGCCTACTTCGACACCGGCCGCGCCAACAACGGCGGCACCGAGGCGATCTGTGAGTCTGGGTTCGGCTGGTCTGGGACTGGCTGGTCAGGATGGCGTCGG
>CAJPNZ010000030.1 GCA_905372155.1 Propionibacteriaceae bacterium | reverse complement strand
CCCCACGTCCCACATCCCCTCGGAGGCCACGGCCAAGACCGATCCCTTCCGGCCGGTGTACCACTACACCCCCGCCAGCGGGAACCTGGCCGACCCCAACGGTTTGATCTTCCATCAGGGCGAGTACCACCTGTTCCACCAGCAGGACGGCACCTGGGCGCACGCCGTCAGCCCCGACATGGTGCGCTGGGAACGCCTGGGCACCGCCCTCGAACACGACGCCCTCGGCCTGGCGATGTCCGGCAGCTGCGTCGACGACGGCGCCAACACCTCCGGACTGGTCCCGGGCGGCGGAATGGTCGCGATCTACACCTCCACCGAGGGCGGGGAGGCGCAGTCCCTGGCCTACAGCACCGATCGCGGCCGCTCCTGGAAACGCTACGACGGCAACCCCGTCATCCCCAATGAGGGCCGCAAGGACTTCCGCGACCCGAAGGTCTTCTGGCACGAGCCGACCAAGTCGTGGGTGATGGTGGTCTCCCTCGGCGACCGCATCGCCGTGTACCGTTCCGGTGACCTGCGCTCCTGGGCGCACGCCAGCGACTTCGGTGAGGGGAAGGGTTCCCACGCCGCGGTGTGGGAATGCCCCGACCTGTTCCCCATCGACGACGTCTCCACCGGCCAGACCCGCTGGGTGCTGACGATGTCGATCGGCGACAACAACGAAACCCACGGTTCGACGGCCCAGTACTTCATCGGCGACTTCGACGGCTCCACGTTCTTCCCCGAGGACGACCGGATCCGTTTCACCGACGCCGGTCAGGACTTCTACGCCGCACAGACCTTCGAGAAGGTCGAGGGGCGCCGCATCTGGCTGGGATGGATGGGCAACTGGGCCTACCCCTACTCGATGCCCACCGAGGGCTGGAAGAACCAGATGAGCATCCCGCGCGAATTGACGCTGACCACCCGGGACGGGGTACGGCTCCTGCGGCAGCAGCCGGTGAAGGAACTGGATGCGCTGCGAGGCCGGGCGACGGACATCGGCGGACTGTCCGCCACGGACACGACCACCGGGTTGGGTACGGGCCGGGTCGTCGAGCTGGACCTGACGCTGGACGTCTCCGGGGCCGGTGACGCATGGCTGAGCCTGTGCCGCGGCCAGGTCGACGGCGCGCTCCAGGAGGTTCGGGTGGGTGTCATGCCCGCCGAGGGTGTCTTCTACCTCGACCGCACCGCCGGTGGCCTGGCGACCGTGCCGGGACGCGACGGCGGGACGGCACAGTTCGCCCTGCGACGTGAGATCGCCTACCACCCCGTCGACGGCAAGGTACGGCTGCACGTCTACGTCGACAATTCAAGCGTGGAGGTCTTCGTCGACGACGGCGCCCCCGTGGGATCGCTGTTGGTGTTCAACGACCCCCGCGCCCAGGAACTCGCCCTGGGCGCGAAGGGAACCGCGACGGTGATCTCGGGGGCCGTGACCCCGTTGTCCC
This sequence comes from Propionibacteriaceae bacterium, assembly GCA_905372155.1. Lineage (GTDB taxonomy): Bacteria > Actinomycetota > Actinomycetes > Propionibacteriales > Propionibacteriaceae > Arachnia. Next base: position 27,156 of record CAJPNZ010000030.1, on the reverse strand, counting down.
TCTGACACGCGTCGATGTGGGCGGCCGGGATCCGGGCAGACGGATCCCGGCCGCTTCCGGTTGCTCGTGGTCCTGTCGCAACGGCGCCAGAACCGAGGAATCGGAAAGGTTCCGCGGTCGGACAAAGCCGAGAGCCACCACGAAACCCCTCACGATCAGGCCACGAGCTTCCGGTTTCTGAGCCGCAGCACGACGTCGGCGGCCTTGGCCACCTGTTTGCTGTGCGTGACGACGATCACGCACTTCTTCTCGTCGTGTGCGGCGGTCCTGAGGATGTCGATGATGTCGCTGGCGGTGTCCTCGTCGAGGTTGCCCGTCGGTTCGTCGGCGAGGATCACGGGGGCGTCGGAGACCAGCGCCCGGCCGATCGCGACCCGCTGCTGCTGCCCACCCGAGAGTTTCATGACGTTGCGGTTGATCTCCTCCTTCTCCAGTCCCATCTTCTCCAACACCCCGGCGTCCGCCCGGTGATTCACCAGGCGAAGGTTCTCCAACGGGGTCAGGTAGTCGATCAGGTTGTAGTTCTGGAACACCAGCGACACGTTGCGTTTGCGGTGTTTGGGGAGCCCCTCCTCCGAGATGTCCTTTCCGTTGCAGAGAATCTTCCCACTGGTGGGAATGTCCAGCCCCGCGAGCAACCCGAGCAGCGTCGACTTGCCCGCCCCGGAGCCACCGAGAATCGCGTAGAACTTGCCCTCCTCGAATTCGATGGTGACGTTTTCGAGGAGTTTTCGCGCCATCTTCTCGTAGGCGTAGTTGACCTTTTCCAGCGCAAGAACGCTCATCTGTGATTTCCTAACTCATCTTGGAGAGAATCTGCTTCGGCTTGAGCCGCAGCATCGGGATCATTGCGACCACCGCCGACACCAGGACGACGGCGTAGCCGAGCAGCCAGGCGCGTCCGAGGTCGAACGCCGAGGCGGCGGCGAAGCTGGGGGGTGGGACGTTGACGCCGGACTGGCCGTCTTCCGCCCCCGCAGCCTGCCCGACGACGAAGTCGCCGAGGATACGGGAAACCTGGCCAGAGGCGAGGGCCGCCAGGCCACCCGCAGCGAGTGCGACCATGGTCAACTCGATCAGGAACTGCGCGAGCAGTCTCTTCTTGGACGTGCCCACCGACAGCAGGATCCCGATCTCGTGAATCCGGCCCCGCACCCAGAACACCAGCACGAACACCAGGATCGCGACGCTCGCGAGGCTCACCCCAGCCAGCATCAGGTTGAGCAACCCCTCGACGGTGGCGATTCCGGAGAGCACCCCCGCGAAGGACTTGGCGTTGTCCTCCACCTGGAGGGTGTTCCAGGGCAGCGACAGTCCCTTTGCCCGGGCGATCGCAGCACCCAGCTCGTCGGCGCTCGCGACCAGGTACTGGGCCTCGGTGAGTCCCTGCCCGGTGGCGAGTTCCCCGCTGGAGGCCAGGTCGGTGTAGAAGGTGTTCTCCGCCATCTCCGAGGGCAGCGACGCCTTCCCACTGGTCCCGGTGAACAGGCCGACGATGGTCACCGTCACGGATTTTCCGTCGCGGTTCAGCGTGACTCGGTCCCCCACCTTCAGGCCGTTCTTCGCCGCCAGTTCCTGGTGCATGATCGCCGAGTTCTGGTCGCCCTCGGTGATGTGGCGTCCCTCGACGAGGGTGTACTGCTTGGCGGCGAAACCCTGGATCAGGTCGCTGCGGGTCACCCCCGTGACACCCGCCTCGGGTGCCACGTCACCGGAGAGCTCCACACCGCTGGCGGGCATCTCGACGAGCTTGAGGTCCGATGGCGTGGCGGTGAGACCGCGGACATAGTTGTGGCCGATGACCCCTTGCACCCCGCTGACGGATTGCGCATCGGTGAGGCTCAGTTCCCCGGCTCCGGGACGAACCACGAACCCGGCGGGCACCCCACGGCTGACGCTCTCCCGGAGGGCCTGCATGGAGCCGCGGACGCTGGCCTCCGCCACCAGGGCGGTGAAGATCACCGTCATGATGAGCAGCAGCACCACGCTCTTCCCGATTCGCCTGCTGACCGACAGCCAGGCGCGTTTCAACAACAACGACATCGCAGGTACCTCAGGACAGCTGGGTGAGCAGGGCCTTGGGCCTGGCGCGCAGGACCGGGATGGAGGCGATCAGCACCGCGACGCACACCAGCGCCAAGGAGATTCCGCACACCAGCGCCCACTGCCCGGTATCCAGCATCACCTGGACGTGGTCGAGGGTCTTGCCGGACAGGGCCGATTCGTTGTCGGCACCGAGGCCGCTGCCGCCGAGCTGCGAAGCCATGTCCTTCGACGTCGACTTCGCTGCCTGGGAGACCAGCTGGTTGCCGATGAACTGGGCCGCGCCCTGGGCCGCGAACCACGCCGCCCCGAAGGCCGGGATCGCTATCAGCACGAGCTCCAGGATGTGTTGGGTCACGATCCCGGGTTTCGACGCGCCCACCGCCAGCAGGATGCCGGTTTCGCGTCTCCTCTCCCTGGCCCACAGCCACAGCACCAAGGAGATCACCACCACGCCGAAGATGACCGTGGCCACGACCATCGTGTCGACGAGTTTGTAGATGCTCTGCACCGTGCCCGTGACGCCGGCGAGGATCTGGTTGGTCTTGGAGAGCTGGAATTTATTCCAGTCGACCCCCAGCTGACCGGCCTGTTTCATCACGTCGTCGAGTTTGTCTGCGGATTCCACGAAGAAGGTGGCGTCCGTGTAGATCTCCTTGCCCTCCGGGAACTTGGCGAGCTGTTTCGTGGTGGTCACGTCGGTGTAGATGGAGTTCTGCACCAGTTCGACGCGCGTCCGAGCGGGTTTGATGTTCTCCCCCGAGAAGAGGCCGACGATCTCGACCTCCACCTCCTCGGTGGACTTGTGCACGTTGTCGGCGTCTTCCGGGTTCGCCTTCAACTTGAGTTTGTCGCCAACCTTCAGGCCGTTCGCCTTGGCGAGATCCTCGTGAATGATCGCCTTGTTGACGTCGGATTCGTTGACGTGGCGCCCCTGGCTCAGTTTCAGCCCGCCGGAACGGAAGTTCACGTCCAGTTCGGTGTTGTTCTCCCCGTAGCCGCCCACCAGGTTCCCGAAGAGCTTTTCCTTCTGGGCGTCGTAGTCGCGCTGGGAATTTGGCAGCTTCAGTGGCTTCGCCCCCACCAGGTCGGCGGTCAGCGACATGCGACGGAGGTGATCGCTCACCCCGGGCACGCCCTTGACGGCGTCGATGTCGGCTTCCTTGACGACACCGCCACCCCGGGGAGTGCCGGAATTGTTCTTCCGGTTGTTCTCGAGGGTGAAGCCGGCCTTCAGCTGCTGACCGACCTGCGACGCCGCCGCGTCCGTCGAGCCTTTCACCGCAACCATGCTCAGCATGACCGTCGACAAACACAGCAGAATGCCGAACATTATCAACGTCTTCAGTTTTTTGCGCACCACGAAGCGCCACGCACAGGTCAGGGCCCGCATATCCGTTTCTCTCCCGCTCACTCCTCGGGTCGTGTGCTCAGAACATTCCGATCCGCACGACCGCCATCAGCCGCACAGGTCGGCTCCAATAGATTCCAGATCCGCATGCGTTTCCTCCACGACCATTCGTCGAATATGTGGCTCCGGATCTCCTCGGGTGTCTTCGTTTCCCGGCACGCGGCCGGGGGAGTTTCCCGTCGGACCCACCGACCCGGTCATCCCGGTGGTTGGAATCGCTCACGATCTGGCTGGGAGCCTAGCACCGCTCCAGATATCCGGCAGGGAACGAAAAGACCTCCCGAATTGTCTTCTACAACCCAGGTCTTGGCTCGGTGAACCCCGAAAAATCGGGGTTCAGCGGCTCATCGGGAACGTCCGCGGGTCCGACGGCCCCGCCCCGGATGGGACCACGGTAGGAGTCGCCCCTCAGAACCGGGCCGAGAGGCCGATCCATCACGACCAGCGGTCGGAGGGAAACAGGCGAGAAGCCCACGAGATTTCACACCACAAGCCGGTGGAGCCGGGCCGCGAGCCCCCTCCCCAAAACCGGTTGAGCCAACACGTGAGCGCCCCTCCCCAAAACCGGTTGAACCAACACGTGAGCGCCCCTCCTTGAAGCTGGTTGAGCCAGCACGTGAGCGCCACTCCCCAAAACCGGTTGAGCCAGCACGTGAGCGCCCCTCCTTGAAGCTGGTTGAGCCAGCACGTGAGCGCCAGCGAACGGCTGAGTCGAAACCACCACTGGCATCCGGCGACCAGGACCGACCGCAAGACCCCGACCACCCTCGCCATGGTTTCGACACGACCCGCTCGCAGAGCGAGCAGGCCGGCTCAACCAGCTTCGACACGACCGGCCCTGCCCCAAGAACACCAACATCAACCCACGACGCTGCTCATCCAACCGCACAACACACCTCCAGAAGCTGTTGTTGCGCACACCCTCTGAGCCCGCCACGTCGAGCCGTCGAGCCTCCGCGATTCGTGCACGGGAAGGGCAGGGTGAGGTGAAGGGGGTCGGGGTGTTGTGGTCGGGTATGTTCCTCAACCACCGGATGGTTTCGACACGGGCCGCTCCTTCGTCGCCGCCCGGCTCAACCAGCTTCGGGATTGGAGGTCAACCGGCTTTGGGGTGGGACCTCACATGCGGTCGGGGGCCTCGATTCCGAGGAGGTGGAGGCCCTGGGCCAGTACCTCGCGGGTGGCTGCCGCGAGCGCCAGGCGCGAGGAGCGCACCTCCCCCTCGGAACGCAGCACCGGGCAGGCCTCGTAGAAGGCCGAGAAGGCCCCGGCCAGTTCGTAGAGGTACCCGCACAGTTTGTGGGGGGTGAGGGCACGGGCCACCTCGTCGACGACCTCACCGAAACGGCTCAGCACCAGGGCGAGGGTCTGTTCGGCGGGGTCCTCCAGCACCGCGACCGCGCCCCAGCCGATGTTCTCGGCCTCGGCCCTGCGCAGGATCTGGCAGATCCTGGCGTGCGCGTACTGCAGGTACGGCCCGGTGTCGCCGGTGGTCTGCACCATCCGTTCGGCGTCGAAGACGTAGTCCTTGTGGATCGCGCCCGACAGGTCGGCGTACTTGATGGCCGCCAGTGCGATCTCGGGCGTTGCCTCCTGCTCCGCCAGGTCGAGCAGGCTCGTCAGCGACACCGTCCCGCCGTCGCGGGTCTTGAACGGGCGCGAATCGGGGCCGAGCACCATGCCGTAGCCGACGTGCTGCGCCTCGACGTCCTCGGGCAGGTAGCCGGCCTTCCGGGCGGCCTCGAAGAGTTCCTGGAAGTGCTGCGACTGGCGCACGTCGGTGACGTAGATGATCCGGTCGGCCTTCAGCTCGCGCACCCGGTGCCGGATGGCTGCCATGTCGGTGGTGTCGTAGCCGTAGCCGCCGTCCGATTTGCGGATGATCAGCGGCGCGTCGAAACCCTCGACCCACAGCACCAGCGCCCCGTCGTCGACGACGGCGATGCCGCGCTCGGCCAGGTCGGCGGCCACCTCCGGAAGGGCGTCGTTGTAGGTCGACTCGCCCGCCAGGTCCGCATCGGTCAGCAGCACCCCGAGGCGTTGATAGGCGGCGTTGAAACCGGCCAGGGACACCGCGATCAGCTGCCGCCAGATCGCCAGGGTCTCCTGGTCGCCGCCCTGCAGCTTCACGACGCGCGCGCGGGCGCGGGTGGCGAAACCGGGGTCGTCGTCGAAGTGTTTCTTGGAGTCCTTGTAGAGCTGTTCCGCGCCGGCGAGGTCGAGGGCGGTGACGTCGATTCCTGCCTCGAGGATGTGTTCGACCAGCATCCCGAACTGGGTGCCCCAGTCGCCGATGTGGTTCTGCGGGATCACCTCGTGCCCCAGGGCGGTGAGGACGCGGTTGAAACAGTCGCCGATGATGGTGGTGCGCAGGTGCCCGACGTGCATCTGTTTGGCGACGTTGGGCGCCGAGTAGTCGATGACGACCCGCTGCGGGTGCGATGTGCGGCTCAGTCCGTGGTGGGGGTCCTCCAGCACCGCGGTGGCTGCCTGGGCCAGCACGTCGGCGCGGATCCGGAAGTTGATGAACCCCGGCCCGGCGATCTCCAGGGGTTCGCACAGGTCGGAGACGTCGAGCTGGGCTGCGATGTCCGCCGCGACCTCCCGGGGGGGTCGTTTCTGCTCCTTGGCGAGGCGCAGCGCCACGTTGGACTGGAAGTGCCCGAACTGGGGTTTCGTGGCCGGCCGCATCTCCGGATCCACCCCCGTGACGGCGCGCAGACGGGCATCGAGCAGGGCAGGCAGCGATTGCATGGGGGATATTCTCTCACCCTTCGCCGAGGTTGGTGATGCCCCCTTCGGCCAGGGTGTTCAATTGGGTTCATGACAAGCGCTCCGCCCATCACACTGAACGACGGCCAGTCCATCCCCCAGCTCGGCCTGGGCGTCTGGCAGATGACCGACGACGAAGCCACCGCCGCCGTCAGCCACGCCCTGGAGACCGGGTATCGGCACGTCGATACCGCCGCCATCTACCGCAACGAGGTGGGTGTTGGACGCGCGATCGCCGCGTCCTCTCTGCCGCGCGACGAGATCTTCGTCACCACGAAGCTGTGGAACAAGGACCAGGGCCGCGACCTGGCCCGTCCCGGTCTGGAACAAAGCCTCGAGAAACTCGGCCTCGACCACGTGGACCTGTACCTGATCCACTGGCCCTGCCCCGCGCGCGGCACCTACGTGGAGACCTGGGAACAGCTCATCGACTTCCGTTCCGAGGGTCTGGTTCGTTCCATCGGGGTGTGCAACTTCCTGCCCGAGCATCTCGACACCATCGTCGACGAGACCGGCATCACCCCGGTCGTGAACCAGATCGAACTGCACCCCACCTTCCAGCCCGACGACCTGATCAACCATTGCTCGGACCTGCGGATCACCGTGGAGAGCTGGTCGCCGCTGGGGCGGGCCGCCGATCTGGAGCATCCCGTCATCACCCGCATCGCCGAACGGCTCGGCGCCACCCCGGCGCAGGTCATCATCCGCTGGCACCTGGACCGCGGTTTCGTCGTGATCCCGAAGTCGAAGACCCCCGAACGGATCGAATCGAACTTCGCGGCCCTCGAGATGAAACTGTCGGCGGAGGACCGGGCGGCCATCGACGCGCTCGACGCAGGCAACCGCATCGGCCCCGACCCCGCCACCCTCGAGATGGTCTGAGAGGTCGCTCCCGAACCGAAACCTCAAGTCCCCGGACGCCCTCACCATCGTTTCGACACGGGCCGCTCGTTCCTCGCGCCCCGGCTCAACCGGCTTCGGAGAGGGCAAAGCTGGTTGAGCCGACCCGCGAGCGTCAGCGAGCAGGTCGCGTCGAAACCTCTTGCGTGCGGCCAAGGGACTCGTGGTCAGGTCTGTTGTTCGGCTGCCAGATGGTTTCGCCACGGGCCGCTCGTTCCTCGCGCCCCGGCTCAACCAGCTCGTGGTCGGTGAAACCGCGAGGGCCTCACCCGCTACCCTTCAGCGCATGCGGATTGCAGTGATCGGTTGCGGCTACCTGGGGGCGGTGCACGCGGCCTGCATGGCGGAGATCGGCCACGACGTCGTGGGACTCGACGTGGACGAGGACAGGGTTTCCCGGCTGGCGCGGGGCGAGGCGCCGTTCCACGAACCCGGTTTCCCCGAGATCCTGGCGCGAGGAGTCACCTCCGGCAGGCTGGGTTTCACCACCGACCCCGGACGGCTCGCCGACGCCGACCTGGTCTTCATCGGGGTCGGCACCCCGCAGCTGCCGGGAAGGCTGGGCGCGGACCTCAGCCAGGTAGACGCAGCCGTCGACACCATCGTCGAACACCTCACCCCTAGGCCCGGTGGCCCAGTGCTGGTGGCGGGCAAGTCGACGGTTCCGGTCGGCACCGCACAGCGGCTCGCCGACCGGCTGGAGGCCAGCGGCAAGAATTTCCTTCTGGCGTGGAACCCCGAGTTCCTGCGCGAGGGCCACGCCGTCGCCGACACCCTCCACCCCGACCGCATCGTCTACGGGCTGCCCGAGGACCGCGCGGCGGGGGACCGCGCCAGGGCGATCCTCGACGCCTGCTACGCGCCGATGCTGGCCGAGGACACCCCCCTGGTGGTGGCGAACCTTCCCACCGCCGAGCTGGTGAAGGTGGCGGCCAACGCCTTCCTCGCGACGAAGATCTCCTTCATCAACGCCATGGCGGAGCTGTGCGACGCGACCGGCGGCGACGTCACCCGGCTGGCGGAGGCCATCGGCCACGACGACCGGATCGGGGGCAAGTTCCTCCAGGCGGGCATCGGTTTCGGTGGCGGCTGCCTGCCGAAGGACCTGCGGGCCTTCATGGCGCGCGCCGGGGAACTCGGCATCGATCAGGCCCTCACCTTCCTGCGCGAGGTGGACGCCATCAACCTGCGCCGCCGCGACCACGCCGTCACGCTCACCGAGAAGGCGGTCGCGGGGCGGCTGGCGGGCCGGAAGGTGGCGGTGCTCGGGATCACCTTCAAACCCGACACCGACGACCTGCGCGACTCCCCCGCCCTCGACATCACCTCCCGGCTGTGGGCGCGCGGCGCGGACGTGCGGGTCGTGGACCCGGCGGCCGGACCCGAGCTGCGCCGACGCCAACCCGAGATGCGGGTCTGCGACACCGTCGAGGAGGCCCTGACAGGGGTTGATGCGGTGCTGCTGCTCACCCCGTGGAAGGAATTCCTCTGTCTGGACCCGGTGGAGCTGAGAGGAATCGTCGCCTCGCCCGCCATCATCGACGGCCGGAATGTGCTCGACCCCAAACTGTGGCAGGAATCCGGTTGGAGATATTACGGAATGGGCCGAGGAGTCTCGATCTGGTAACCAATCTGGGGGTTTCCTGCCGTCCGAACGGCCATATCTGAAGGTTTCGGTGCGTCTTGGCTTGACATCCCCCCAACATCGGTCAAAGTATGTTTGCGTACTCAAATGCTTTAAGGAGACACAATGACCAAGCGTGAACTGATCCAGGCCATAGCGGCCAAGGCCGGGCTCACCAACGCACAGGCCGAGGCCGCGCTCGACGCCTTCGGTGCCGTTATCACCGAGGCGCTCGTCGCCGACAAGAAGATCCAGCTTCCCGGTGTATTCACCGCTTCCACCACGCAGCGCGCCGAGCGCGAGGGGCGCAACCCCTCCACCGGCGAGGCCATGACCATTCCGGCCCGCCGCGTCGCGAAGTTCACCCCGGCCAGCGCCCTGAAGAACGCTCTCTGAGTTTTCTTCGCACGAGCTGCAGGAAGTGCCCCACCCACACGGGTGGGGCACTTCCTTTTTCGCTCCACACATCGACAATGGTTCCCCGGGATTCAACGTCCCGGGCCGGCGCGTAAAACCCCGGCCCTATTCATGGTTCCTCCGACATGGCAAGAAATTCCCGGCGGCGTCGACGAAGCCGGAGAAGTCCGAATGCCATGTCCCAGACATCCGATGTTCTGATCCGGGTTCTGCCGCGCGCGTGACCGGTGTGGAGAACGACGGGAACCTCGATGATACGTTTCCGGTCGAGCTGCGCCAGGTACACGATCTCCGTGCTCGTCAGATAGCCGTGTTCCCGGAGAGACGGAATGCTCCGCCGCAACCATTCCCTGTCCACGAAAAGGGTTCCCTGACAGTCCGCCACGGTCATGCCAAGGATCGCCCGACGCAGGAGGCGGTATCCCCACGACATGACGATTCGTGGGACCGATCGGGGAACCGTGCTGCCCGGGTGGGCCTTCGAACCGATCACCAGGGCGGACGGGTCGCCGATCGACTCCCAGGAACGGATGTCCGTGACGCCGAAGGGAAGGTCGTCGGCGGTGAGAAGAACCACGTCGCCTCTCGCCCCCGAGGCCCCCTTGAGATAGGCGGCGCCGAGCCCCGCCTCGGATCGAACCGCCCGGACGGGGAACCCCCAGGAACCCAGGGCGAGATCCTCGGCGATCTCCCAGGTGTTGTCGGAGGACCCATTCTCCACGATGATGACCTCGACGTCATCGCGACCCAGTTCCCGCGTCAGCTGCTGCAGCGTCTCCCGCAGGCGCGAGCCGCTGTTGTGTGCGGGCACCACGATGGACAGCCCCAGTACGTCACTCACCCGCCGCCTCCACCGGAGCCGGCGTCCCCGTCGCGGATGAGCGCTTCGCATACACCCAGTACTTGTAGGCGAAATAATTCCACACGGTGGTGATGGCGGTGGCGACAAACTGGGAGGACCCCAACCCCAGGCCGAGGAGGTCGTGGTAGACGGTCACGACGAACGCCACGACGATGGAATTGAATGTCACGAGGGCCGAGTAGCGGAACAAGGACGCGCGCACCGATGCCTCGGAACGGAAGGCGAACAGGCGCTGCAGGGAATAGGTGAAGAAGAAGGACACCCAGAAGGCCAGCAGCGCGGAGAGGCTCGTGGGAAGCCTGAAAACCTCGCGAAAGATGTTCAGGAGAAGAACATTGAACGCAAAGGCCACACCCCCAGCCATCACATAGCGGAACGCGCCACTGTTCAGGAGCCTGGAAATACTCAAATCATTCCTTCACCACGACCCCCAGCAGATCCTCCGAGCGGAGCGGTGCCCAAGTGTATCTCAGCTTTTCGGAGACACGGGACCCGGTCACGGGTTGGTGACGTGAAGGTCCCGCGGCAGGTCGTGGTAGATCTTCATGGCCTCTTCGTAGCGGGGCATGAGAAAGGCGAACCCGTAGGACATCAGCGGAGCCGGGAGGTTGTTCGGCACGACGACCTCACTGCCCGGCGCCGCTGCCTTCAGGGGCTGGATGATCTCGGTCTCGACGAAACGCTGGTTGGCCTGCAACCCCACCCAGGCGCTGTCGGCCCAGACCGCCGCGGGCAGTCCCAGCAGCACCCAGGTGACCCCCACCAACCCGGTGCGCGCCCGGCCCGCCAGCTCCCGGGTCAGGGCGGACGCCAGCGACAGCACCGTGACCAGCAGCAGCGCGGTCGGCAGGAAATGAACCCGATCCCCGGACGCGCCGCTGCCGAGGACGAACACGTTGGAACCGATGAATCCCGCCCAGGCCATCACCGGGACCCACCCCAGCCGTTCGCGCTCATGGGCCAGCGCCACCCACACCGCCAGGAACACCACGGGCAGCACCGCCAGCAGCAGCGTCGCGAACGGAACCGTCTCCGGGGGCAGCACCTGCCCGGTGTCATCGCCGACGGGCGCACGATGGGTGTAGGCGCTGGACACCAGGCCGAGAACGCCAACCCCGACGGCCGTCGCCGACAGCACCAGGCCCCGGCGTCGCGCGGTCGCCCCCAACCACACCAGCACCGCGACCAGCCCCAGCCAGATCCAGGCCGTGCGGCCCCACAACACGTTGAAGGAGACGGCGACGGAGTGAATCAGTTGTTCGACGACGGAACCGGCCCCCGCCTTGTCCGCCACTCTTCCGCTGCGCATCCACAGGCCCGGCGCGCACATGTGGGCGGCGAAGGCCACCAGTGAGGTGCCGGCCAGCACCCACGCCTTGATGGGCAGCCTGCCGCGGGCGGTGACGATCACAACGAAGGCCACGGCCGCCAGGGCGCCCGAGACGATCTCGTGCAGCGAATCGGTCAGCGCCAGCCCGACAGCGGTGAGAACCACCCACCGCCACGGCAGATCGTCGCCGCCGAGGATCCGAACCGTGCCGGCCAGTCCCGCGGCCGCCGCGCCGAGCGGCAGGACGTAGTTCATGGCCCCCGCCGTCCAGAACACGGCGTCACCGGAGAACGAGGGGTTGAGCCACAGCAGGAACGGGACGACCAGCAGACCCGCCGGGTACAGCCATGCGCGATCGCCGCGCGGGCGGGTGGCGGCCAGCCAGGCACCCACCGCCAGGCCGGTGGCGGTCAGCATCAACGGCGCGAACAGCGGATAGAACCACGGACCGGGCCGCAGCACGGCACGCAGCAGGCTGTCGGAGGTGCGGCCGTTGACCTCACCCCATTCGTGGGCCAGGAACCCCAGCCAGTCGCCGAACGAGAACCTCCCGGCGACGTCCCCGGCCTGCGTGACAAGCAGGTAGTCGTCGCCGGACATGAACCACCAGCGGTGCAGCAGCCACCAGACCAGCAGGCTGGTCCCGGCCGCTCCTGCTACGAGCCACCGGGACCGGGAGCTTGGCGAATCGGATTCAGCGGACGTCAACGAACTGGTTCGTGGCGGCCGATTCGATCATCGCCTCGCAGACCCGCACCACCTGGGCGCCCTGCTCCAGCGTGACGACGTCGGAGTCGCGGCCGAGGATGGCGTCGCGGAAGTTCTCGTGTTCGGTGCGCAGCGGCTCCGGTTTCGCGATTGCGAACCGCGTCACGTCGCCCTCGGAGACGCCACGGAACTGGGCGATGTCGTCCCAGGTGGTGGCGATGCGGCCGTTGGCGTAGAAGGTCAGGTCCGCGGTGAGGGTGTCCGCGATGAACATGCCCTTCTCGCCCGTCACGATGGTCAACCGCTCCTTGGTGGGGGTCAGCCAGTTGACGAGGTGGTTGGACATCAGGCCGCCCGACAGCTGGCAGGTGGCCGAGACCATGTCCTCGTACTCGCGTCCCGCCTTGAACATGGTGCGGGCCGCGACCAGTTCGTAGTCGCGCTGCGTGACCCACGCGGTCAGGTCGATGTCGTGGGAGGCGAGGTCCTTGATGACCCCGACGTCCGCGATGCGCGCCGGGAACGGGCCCTGACGGCGGGTGCAGATCTGGTACAGGTCACCCAGCTCGCCCGCCTCGAGGCGTTTCCGCAGCTCCTGCAGCGCGGGGTTGTAGCGCTCGATGTGGCCGACGGCCCCGACAAGCCCCTTCGACGCGAACGCCCTGACGAGGCGCTGGGCGTCCTCGAAGGTTTTCGCGAGGGGCTTCTCGATGAGCGCGTGCACGCCGGCCTCGGCCACCTTGAGGCCGATCTCCTCGTGGTACATGGTGGGAGCCGCGATCACCACGTAGTCGAGGTTCTGCTCCAGCAGGGCGTCGACGTCGGGCAGGACGGGCAGCCCCTCGGCGACGCCGTGCGGGTCGCCCTGGGCGTCGGCCACCGCGACGAGGTCGACCCCGTCGATGGCGCGCAGGTTACGGGCGTGGTGACGCCCCATCATTCCGAGGCCGATGAGGCCGGCACGCAGGTTGCTCATCAGGCACCGGCCTTCGCGAGGGTGTTGACGGCGTTCACGATGCGTTCCAAGTCCTCCCGGGTCAGCGACGGGTGAACCGGCAGCGACAGGCACTCCTTGGCGGCGCGTTCGGTCTCCGGCAGCTCGACCGGCGACTGGAACGGCTTCAGACGGTGGTTCGGGACGGGGTAGAACATCCCGGAGCCGACCTGGTACTCCTCCTTGAGGGCCTTCGCCAGGCCGTCGCGGTCCTCGGGGACGCGGATCGTGTACTGGTGGTACACGTGGACGGCGCCGTCGGCCACCGGCGGCGGGGTGACGCCCTCCAGGTTCGCGGACAGGAACGCGGCGTTCTCCTGGCGGGTCCTCGTCCAGGCGTCGACCTTCGTGAGCTGCACCCGGCCGATGGCGGCGTGGATGTCGGTCATGCGGTTGTTCAAACCGACGACCTCGTTGTGGTACTGCTGCAGCATCCCCTGGTTGCGGTACAGGCGGATGTTGCGTTCGATGGTGGCGTCGGCGCAGGAAACCATGCCGCCCTCACCGGAGGTCATGTTCTTGGTGGGGTACAGCGAGAACATCGCGAACTCACCGAAGGCACCGACCGGGGTGCCGTCCAGCGAGGCGCCGTGCGCCTGGGCGGCGTCCTCGAACAGCAGCAGCGAGTGCGAATCGGCGATGGTGCGCAGCTTGTCCATCTGGGCGGGGTGACCGTACAGGTGAACCGGCATGATCGCCTTGGTGCGCTCCGTGATGGAGGCCTCCACGGAGGCGGGGTCGAGGGTGAAGTCGTCGGCGGAGATGTCGGCGAACACCGGGGTGGCGCCGGTCAGGGCGACGGAATTGGCGGTGGCCGCGAAGGTGAACGACGGCACGATCACCTCGTCGCCCGCGCCGATCCCGCAGGACAGCAGGCCCAGGTGCAGGCCGGAGGTGCCGGAATTGACCGCCACGCAGGCGCGGCCGAGCTTGAAGTGCTCGGAGAACTCGGTCTCGAAAGCCGCCACCTCGGGTCCCTGGGCGATCATGCCGGAACGCAGCACCCGGTCGACGGCGGCGCGTTCCTCGTCGCCGATGATCGGCTTTGCAGGGGGAATGAAGGACTGGGTCATCGGGCTTCCTTTACGAGGTTGAGGGTCTCGCCCACCTGCTCGAACTCGTCGCCGGTGTGCGGGTCACGGAATGTGTTGGGACCGGTTTCCTCGAGGGGGAAACCGGAGCGGCCCACCCATTTGATGCGCCGGGCCGGAACCCCGGCCACCAGCGCGTGGGCGGGAACGTCACGGGTGACGACGGAGCCGGCGGCGACCGTCGCCCACTCGCCGATCGTGACGGGGGCGACGCACACGGCGCGCGCCCCCACGGAGCTGCCGCGCTTCAGGGTCACCCCGACCGGCTCCCAGTCGTGGGCGCTCTTCGATGTGCCGTCGGGGTTGACGGCGCGCGGAAAGGTGTCGTTGGTGAGCACCGCGGCCGGGCCGACGAAGACGCCGTCCTCCAGGTGCGCGGGTTCGTAGACGAGGGCGTAGTTCTGGATCTTGCAGTTGTCCCCGACGTGGACGCCGCTGCCGATGTAGGCTCCCCGTCCCACGATCACGTTCTCACCGATCTCGGCGCCGCCTCGCACCTGGGCGAGATGCCAGATCGACGAGCCGTCGCCGATCCGGATGTCGTCGTCCAGATCCGCCGACGGAAGAATGCGGGGTTCAGCCATGGGGTCCGCCTCTCAATCGCTTGGGTCCGGGTTGCAGTCTAGCCTCAGGATCGCTTCCCGATAACCACGTGAACAGCGCCGTAAAAACATCAACCGGCGTTCACCGTCCGATATCCGGAAAACGACCCGGTGTCCCCATCCGGATCGCGCCGCCCCTCGAAAGGCGCGCAACAGCGCCCCGCCCGTAGGATCTTCGCAGAAGGAGATCCCCCGACGAGGAGACAGCGATGGACGACAGAATCGAGACCCCGGCGTTCGTGGTGGACGAGAACCTGCTCACGAAGCAGGTGGATTCGTTCCGCGACGCCCTCGACCGCGGCTGGCCCGGGGCCGTCCTGTCGTACTCGGTGAAGACGAACTCGCTGCCGTGGCTGGTGGCGTGGATGGAACGCAACGGGGTGCCCGCCGAGGTGGTCTCCGAGGAGGAATGGCAGCTGGCGTTGCGCGTCGGGCACGATCCCGCAGGGGTGATCGTCAACGGGCCCGTCAAGACCCAGGGGCTGCTCGCGCAGGCCTTCGACGCGGGGGCGACGGTCAACCTCGACTCGCGGCGCGAACTGCGGTGGGTGGCCGAGCGGGTCGCCGCAGGCAAACGCGTCGACTCGGTGGGGTTGCGCGTCAACTGGGACGTGGACCGCGACGCCCCCGACCACACCGCCAGCGGATCGGCGGGGCTGCGTTTCGGTTTCCACGCCGACAACGGCGACCTCGACTCCGCGATCGCCGAGATGCGCGCCGCGGGGGTGCGGATCGCGGGCCTGCACCTGCACGTCACGTCGCTGACGCGAGCGCTCGACACCTATGTCTCCGCCGGTCGCACCGCCCGCCGGATCATCGCGAAACACGGCCTGGAACTCGACTGGATCGACATGGGTGGCGGGTTCTTCGGGGGCGACTCGGACCGTTTCCCAACCCCCGACCAGTACGTCACCGCCATCCGCGACGCCCTGGGGGACGCCGTCGATCCGGCCCGGACCCGGCTGATCATCGAACCGGGCGCGGCCCTGGTCGCGGTGCCCTTCGAGCTGCACACCAGCGTCATCGACACCAAACCGGTGCAGGACCACGTCATCGTCGTCACCGACGGGTCGCGCACCAACCTCGACCCGTTCCTGCGCAAGTCGGCCTACGAACACACCGTCCACGGCGACGGCGAACCGTGCCCCACCCCGCAGATCGTCTCCGGATTCACCTGCCTCGACAACGACCGGCTCATGACCCTCACCGACGCCCCACGCCTGCGGGAGGGCGACCGGATCGTCTACCACAAGGTGGGTTCCTACACGATGACCTTCAATCCGTTGTTCATCCAGTACCTGCCGCGGGTCTATGCTCGGCACGCCGATTCCTCGCTGAGCGTCGTCAGGCAGCGCTGGGGGGTCGATGAATACCTGGCCGGCAACACCTGGCAGTGACCGGAGACGAGACGAAGGGAAACCGGGGCATGAACGTCCTCATCCTCACCGCGGGCAGCCGCGTCCAGACCGTCACCTATTTCAAACGCGCACTGGCGGGTCGCGGTCGCGTCATCACCACCGACGCCTCCGAGCTCGCACCCGCGCTGTACGCGGCCGACGGCCATCACGTCGTGCCGCTGATCAACGACCCCGAGTACCTGCCCACCATCCTGCGCATCTGCCGTGACGAGGAGATCTCGGTGGCGCTGTCGCTGCTGGATCCGGAGCTGAGTCTCCTGGCGAAACACGTCGACGAGTTCGAGGCGATCGGCACGAAGGTGATGATCTCCCCCGCCGAGGTGGTGGAGCGGGCCTTCGACAAGTGGCTGATGTACCAGTGGTTGACGGCGGAGGGGTTGCCGACCCCGCGGTCCTGGATCGACCTCGACGCCTGCCACGCCGATCTCGACGCGGGGGTGGCGCAGTTCCCGCTGTTCGTGAAGTCGCGGACGGGTTCGGCCTCCGCGGGGATCGCGCGAATCGACTCGCGGACCGACCTGGACGCGGCCTTCGCCGCCACCCCGGGGCTGATCATCCAGGAATTCCTGCCGGGAGAACCGGTGGACGTTGACGTCTACGTCGACATGATCTCCGGCGAGGTGGCGGCCATGTTCGCGAAGAAGAAGCTGCGGATGCGGGCCGGCACCGCCGACAAGTCGGTGTCGTTCAAGGACGACTCCCTGTTCGCCCTCGTGGAGGACTTCGTGACGCGCTGCGGTTTCCGCGGCACCATCGACGTGGACCTGTTCTCCACCCCCGGGGGCTGGTCGATCCTGGAGGTCAACCCGCGTTTCGGTGGCGTCTACCCGCACGCCTACGAGTGCGGCGTCGACTTCCCGTCGCTGCTGCTGAACAACGTCGAGGGCAGGGCCAACGAACCGCGCATCGGCGACTACGAGTCCGACTGGGCGATGCTCGGCTACGACGGCGTCATCATGCACCGCATCGAGGGCCTGTCGGAACGCTGACCCGACGTCCCGGGCTGGCGGGCCCCTTCCCGGCCCCGACGGCGCCGGGAGATATGGTGGCTCCCATGCGGAATCTCAATGTGGCGGAGCTGGCGGCCAAGGTCGTCGAGGGATCCAGGGGCCATGTGGCGAGGGCAATCACCCTGGTGGAATCGACCAAGCCCGAACACCGGGCGCAGGCCCACGAGTTGCTGCAGCTGATCAATCCGTACACCGGAAGGGCCTTCCGCGTCGGCATCTCGGGGGTGCCCGGGGCCGGCAAGTCGACCTTCATCAACGCGATGGGCATCAAACTGATCGAGGAGCACCACCACCAGGTGGCGGTGCTCGCCGTCGACCCGTCGTCGACCCGCACCGGCGGTTCCATCCTCGGCGACCGCACCCGCATGGGCGACCTCGCCATGCGGGAGGAGGCGTTCATCCGTCCCTCACCGTCGGCCGGGCACCTGGGTGGTGTGGCACGCGCCACCCGCGAGTCGATGCTGGTGCTGGAGGCCGCCGGCTACGACGTCGTGCTGGTCGAGACCGTGGGCGTGGGGCAGTCGGAGGTGGCTGTCGCGGGCATGGTCGACACCTTCCTGTTCCTGCACGTCGCCCGCACCGGGGACCAGCTGCAGGGCATCAAACGCGGCATCCTGGAGCTGGCCGACGTGATCTCCATCACCAAGGCCGACGGCGACAACGAGGGCGAGGCCCGGGTCTCGGCCCGCGAACTCAGCATCGCCATGAAACTCATCTCCAGCGACGAGTCGAGGCGACGGCCCCCCGTGCTGACCTGCTCCTCCTACACCGGGGCGGGCATGGACGACGTGTGGGAGGCGGTCACGAAGCACCGCGCCGACCTGGAGAAGGCCGGGGAACTCGTCGGCAGGCGCCAGTCCCAGCAGCGCGCCTGGCTGTGGAACATGGTGGAGCAGGAGATCATCCAGTCGCTGCGCACCTCCCCCGAGGTCCGCGAGGTCGCGGCCCGCGTCGAGGCGGATCTCGCGGCCGAGAGGATCAGCGCCGTCGAGGGGTCCACCAACATCCTCGAGGCCTTCGCCCGCTCCTTCCGCCATCCCCTCCCCGACGCGACCGCCGGGTGAGGGGCGGCGGGACCCGGCACCGGGGACCCCGCCCGCGGATGCTCGCGGGCGAGCGGATAGGTTCCAGTCATCGATCCGGTCACCCAGCAGCCCCAGCGGATGCCCGCGAGCGAACGGGATAGGTTCTCGCAGGCCTGCGTGAACCGGCCGCGAGGCCGTCCCACAGTACTTCCGGGCCCGTTTCACGGCCCTAGGGCAGGCGAGTCAGGTGACCACGATTGGCCTGTCCTCTAAGCTGGTTCCGTTGAGAGGAGGGTGAATGGGCGTGTTCGACCGCGCTGAGAAGAGGATCGGCGCCGCCGTGGACAAGGTTTTCGCCCGCGCCTTCAAGGGCGACGTGCAGCCCGTCGAGATCGCTGCGGGCATTCAGCGGGAACTGGACTCCGAGGCCAAACTCCTCAGCCGCGACAAGCGGCTGGTACCGAACGTGTTCACGGTCTCCCTCTCCCCCCACGACTACAACAGGCTGTTTCCCTACACCAAGACCCTCAACTCGGAGATCATCCCGGAGCTCAGGGCGCACGCGGCGGAACGTTCCTACGTGTTCAACGGCTCCATCCAGATCCTCTACATGCTGGAGCAGTCGCTGCCCACGGGACAGTTCCGGGTGACCAGCCAGGCCGTCGCGACGGCCCCCGACCAGCCCCCCGCCCCCAGACCGCGGGCATCGCAGCAGCTGGTGCTGGAGGTCGCCGGGGTGCGGCACCCACTGGTGCCCCCGGGCCTGGTGATCGGTCGCGGCTCGAACGCGGACCTGCGCGTCAACGATCCCGGGGTGTCGCGTCGCCACGCCATGATCTCGGTCTCCGGACCGCTGGAGAACCGCACCATCCGCATCGAGGACCTCGGCTCCACCAACGGCATCGTCGTCGACGGCTCCCGCGTGCAGACCGCCCAGCTCAGGGACGGTTCCCGCATCGAGATCGGCAACACGAGGATGCTGGTGCATTCGCCGTCGGAGGCGTGAGCCCATGTCCGATCTCGTCGCAGCGGCGATCAAGATTGTCTTCCTCGCCCTGCTCTGGCTGTTCATCGGTATCCTCGCCGACGTGATCCGCAAGGACATGTTCGGCCGGAAGGTGTCGGCCTCCGACCTGCCCGCCAACGAACAGGCACCGACGAGACGAGGCAGGGCGAAGCACC
Source organism: Propionibacteriaceae bacterium (assembly GCA_905372155.1). Lineage (GTDB taxonomy): Bacteria > Actinomycetota > Actinomycetes > Propionibacteriales > Propionibacteriaceae > Arachnia. The sequence continues at coordinate 7,767 of CAJPNZ010000030.1, read as the reverse complement.
AGCCCACCCGGTTCGCCATCACCCAGGGCGCCCAGCAGGGGCTCTCCATCCCCCTGGAACCGACCATCAACCTGGGTCGCACATCCGACTCCACCATCCTCCTCGACGACGACTACGCCTCCTCCCGTCACGCGCAACTCGTCCAGCGCGACCCCGAAACCTGGGTGGTGACCGATCTCGGGTCCACCAACGGCACCTACGTGAACGGCAAACGCATCACCGAACCCACCCCGATGGGGGTCAACGACATCCTCCGCATCGGCCGCACCATGATGAAGCTGGAGGTGTGAGGCCGATGTTCTCCCTCGACATCCGCATTCACTCCGAGGTGGGACGGGTCCGCAAGAACAACCAGGACGCCGCCTTCGCCAGCCCGAACCTGCTGGTCGTCGCCGACGGCATGGGGGGCGCTGCCGCCGGGGACCTGGCCTCCGCCGTCGCGGCCAAGGAGGCCCGCGACGGAAATCGTCGCCTCGATGACGAGCACCTGCTCGAACACATGGCGGGCATCGTGCAACGCGCCAACGACAAGCTTGCCGACCTGATCGAGAGCGATCCGGAACTCGACGGAATGGGCACCACCTTCTCGGGTGCCGCCTTCTCGGGCACGTTGCTGGGCATCGCACACATCGGCGACTCACGCGGCTACCTGCTGCGCGACGGCGAGCTGCGGCAGCTCACCCACGACCACTCGTGGGTGCAGTCGCTGATCGATGAGGGCCGCATCACGCCGGAGCAGGCCGCCACCCACCCGCACCGGTCGCTGATCCTGAAGGTCCTCAACGGGGCCGGTGACACGGACCCGGACTTCTTCGAGCTGCACGTGCGCAAGGGCGACCGACTGCTGTTCTGCTCCGACGGCCTGTCCGGTCTGATGACCCACGAAGAGCTGCACGAGCTGATGAACATCGACGACCTCGACGAGTGCGTCTCCCGGATGGCGGCCCTGGCCAACGAGCACGGCGGCCACGACAACATCTCCCTGGTGCTGGCGCAGGTGGTGCCGCAGAGCGACGAACTCGACGCCGCCGAACCGCAGCTCGCCGGCTCCGCCCTGGAACGCGAGATCCCCACGATCACCCACGAGGAGGAGGGCCCGGGATATCCCGAGCCGGAGCCCGTCGAGGATCCCGACCACGACTCGACGGAGAAGGCGCGCTACGCCCCCCGGGAGAACAGGAACAAACGCCGCTGGCCCACGGTGACGGTGGCGCTCCTGGCGAGCCTGGTCGTCGTGGGAGCGACCTTCTGGGGGGTGCGGGTCTACAGCTCCTCCCGGTATTTCATCGCCTCCTCCGACGGGCGGATCGGGATCTACAACGGCCTCCCGGGAGCGCTGCTCGGCCACGAGATGAACACCCTGGTGGAGCGCCGCGACACCCGGGTCTCGGATCTTCCGGTGTTCTTCCAGCGCCAGGTGGCCAACACGATCGGTTTCTCCGACCTCACCTCCGCCAATGAGGCGGCCAACGTCCTCGACGGGTACGCGAGTCGTTGTCTCGACGCGCGTCGGAAGCGCCTCGGCGCCGTCACACTGCCGGGCGAACCTCGGCCGAGCGAACCGGAGGGCCCGGGTCTGCCCAGGGAAACCAGTCCCACGACCCCGCTGTCGAACTCACCGGGGCAGACGAACTACCCGACGATGCTCGCCCCGATGAGCCCGACGGCCGCCGAGGAAGCGGACCCGGAGGCCTGCTGATGTCGGTCATGCAGCAGCCCTCGGCGACGGGCGAGTACATCATCTACCGGCAGCGGCGCGGGGTGGAGCTGACGATGACCCTCATCGCGTGCGCGTTCGGCGTGGTGGGATGGGTCGTTTCCTACCTGAACCTGCGGGGCGCACCCCCGGACGATCTGATTCCCGGCACCCTCGTCTGGTTCGGCATGGCGCTGGCCGCGCACTTCGTGATCAGGTGGCGCATTCCCTACGCAGACCCGGTGATCCTACCGATCGTGTTCCTGCTCAACGGGCTCGGCCTGGCCATGATCGCGCGCCTCGACAACGCCAAGAACACGCACGCCGCCACGAACCAGCTGCTCTGGACGGGGCTCGGCATCATGTTGTTCGCCGCGGTCGTGATCTGGCTGCGTGATCACCGCAGGCTCCAGCGTTTCCCCTACCTGCTGTTCCTGGCCGGCATGGTGCTACTGCTGCTGCCGCTCATGCCGGGGGTCGGCCGCGAACTCAACGGTGCGCGAATCTGGATCGGACTCGGCCCGTTCAGTTTCCAGCCCGCCGAGGTGGCCAAGATCCTCCTGGCGCTGGCCTTCGCGGCCTATTTCTACGAGAAACGCGACCTGCTGGCCCTGGCCGGCAGGCGCGTCATCGGACTCGAGTTCCCCAGAGCCCGCGATCTGGGGCCCATCGCGGTGATGTGGTTCCTCTCGCTGGGCATCATGGTGTTCCAGAACGACCTCGGCACCGCCCTGCTGTTCTTCGGATTGTTCACCTTCATGATCTACGTCGCGACGCAGCGCCCGGCCTGGCCGATCCTCGCGGGAGTCGCGTTCGTGATCGCGGGACTGCTCGCCTGGAGGTTCACCAGCCACGTGCCGCGCCGGGTCAATTCCTGGCTGAACCCGTTCGGCGACTACGACGCCAACTACCAGATCATCCAGGCCCAGTTCGGTTACGCCTGGGGCGGGTTGTTCGGGCGTGGCTGGGGCCAGGGCTCGCCGTGGCTGACGCCCATGAACGAGAGCGACTTCATCGCCGCCAGTCTCGCCGAGGAGGTCGGGATCGTCGGCATGATGGCGATCGTGCTGCTGTACGGGTTCATCGTCGCCCGCGGCATGAAGACAGCGCTGATCTGCCCGGACGGTTTCGGCAAGCTTCTGGCGGGCGGCCTGGCGTTCACCTTCGCGTTGCAGGTGTTCTCGATCATCGGTGGCATCACCCGTCTGCTGCCGTTGACGGGACTGACGACGCCGTTCATGTCGCAGGGCGGATCCTCCCTGATCGCGAACTGGATGATCATCGGCATCCTGTTGGTTATCTCCCATCGTGCGCGCATGCCCCAGCGCGCAACGGCCACCCCGCAGGAGTTGATGACTCCTGCCCAGTCGACGGCGGTGATTGCGAAATGAACGGTCCCCTGCGGAAGGTCAGCATCTTCATCTCGCTGCTGATGGCGGCGTTGTTGGTGAACATCACCTGGCTGGCCGTGGCCAGGTCGGAGGACATGCTCAAGGACCCGCGGAACGTGCGCGTCAGGGAGGCCGAGTTCAACACCAACCGGGGTGCGATCCTGGTCGGCAACGACGCGATCGCGATGTCGACGCCCGCTTCGGGAAAGTTCCCGTGGCAGCGCACCTTCCCCCAGGGCGAGACGTACTCGTCGGTGACCGGCTGGTACTCGTACTCCTACGGCAAGCAGGAGCTGGAGCGCAACTGGAACGCGGAGCTGACGGGCACCGCGTCGTCGCAGACGATCACCCGGCTCATCGACCTGCTGACGGGCAAGAAACCGCAGGGCGCGAACCTGAACACGACGCTGAACCCGAAGGCGCAGGCCGCCGCGGTCAAGGCCCTGGGCAAGCAGCAGGGAGCGGCCATCGCCATCGACTACACCACCGGCGAGATCCTGGCCCTGGCCTCCACCCCCACCTACGACCCGAACCTGCTGGCCGCCTCCGATCCCTCGGCGGAGAAGACGAACTGGGAGGCCCTGGTCAACGATTCCGCGGAGCCGCTGAAGAACCGGGCGGTGCGGGAGATCTTCCCTCCCGGTTCCACCTTCAAGCTGGTGACCGCGGCGGCCGCGCTGGAGGCCGGGTACGAACCATCGTCCACCGTCGCGTCCCCGACCAGCTACCAGGCCCCGGGTTCCAGCCACGGCATCGGCAACTCCACGGACTGCGGAGGCACGGAAACCACCCTCGAACACGCGCTGGCGATGTCCTGCAACACCGCCTTCGCAAAGCTGGGTGTGGAACTGGGGCAGGACAAGATGCTGGGTATGGCGCAGCGTTTCGGTTTCAACTCGGCTCCCGGCATCGACCTGCCTGCGACGGCCTCCAAGTTCCCCGCTCAGATGGATCCCGCCTACCTGGCACAGTCCAGCATCGGGCAGTACGAGGTGGCCGCCACCCCGCTGCAGATGCTGATGGTGACCTCCGCCATCGCGAACAACGGGGTGCTGATGAAGCCGCACGTGATCAAGAGCGTCACCGGGAGCGACCTCAAGGTGATCCAGACGATCCAACCCGAGCAGGCGGGTCGTCCGATCAGCGAGGGCGCCGCCAAGCAACTCAAGCAGATGATGGAGAATGTGGTCAGCGACGGCACCGGTTCGCCCGCGCAGGTCAGCGGAATGACCATCGGGGGCAAGACCGGTACCGCCCAGTCGGATCCCAACCGTCCCCCCTACGCGTGGTTCGTCGGTTACGCCACCGAACCGCACGTCGCCGTTGTGGCCTTCGTGCAGAGCACGTCGGTCGAACGCAACGACATCTCGGGCGGCAGGGTCGCCGCACCTGTGTTCAAGGCCGTCGTGGAGTCCCTCCGATGAGGGCAGGCGGAAACTGGGCCCGATGGGCCACAATGGTTCCCGATCAACCGAAAGGACCAGTGCGATGACTGAGCGCGGCACCCTGCTGGGCGAGCGGTACGAGCTCGACCAGATCATCGGGCGTGGCGGCATGGCCGAGGTCTGGCGGGCCCGCGACCTGCGACTCGTCCGCGACGTGGCCATCAAACGCCTGCGCATCGACCTGGCCAGCGACCCCACCTTCCAGGCCCGGTTCCGTCGCGAGGCCCAGTCGGCGGCGGGCCTGAACCACCCGAACATCGTCGCCGTCTACGACACCGGTGAGGAACGCGACACCAAGTCGGACGTGATGGTGCCCTACATCGTGATGGAGCTCGTCGAGGGCGTGACCCTGCGGGAGGTGCTGCGCGACGGCCGCAAGATCGTGCCCGCCCGTGCGCTGGAGTTCACCGCCGGGGTGCTGGATGCGTTGTCGTACAGCCACCGGGCCGGGATCATCCACCGCGACATCAAACCGGCCAACGTGATGCTCACCCCCGCCGGCACCGTCAAGGTGATGGATTTCGGCATCGCCCGGGCCGTCGCCGACACCTCCGCGACGATGACGCAGACCGCCGCTGTGATCGGCACCGCGCAGTACCTGTCGCCGGAGCAGGCACGCGGGGAGAAGGTCGATCAGCGTTCGGACCTGTACTCGGTGGGGTGTCTGCTCTACGAGTTGCTGTGTTCGGAGCCTCCGTTCAAGGGCGACTCCCCCGTCTCGGTCGCCTACCAGCACGTCCGGGAAATGCCCGTGCCGCCCAGCCAGCGCGACCCGGAGGTAACCCCGGCGATGGACGCCATCACGTTGAAGGCGTTGGCGAAGTCGCCGAACGACCGCTACCAGGACGCCCGCGAGTTCCGCGAGGACATCCTGCGGGCCTTGAACGGGCAACCCGTGATGGCCGCCTACTCCTCCCCCGTCGAGATGCCGACAACGGTGATGCCGTCCTCTGCCCGACGCGCGGCCCCGAGCCCCCTCACTCCCGCGGATGCGAACGCGGCGGAGGCCACCTCGTTGAATGGTGCCGTCGACACCATGGAGCCCGTGGAGGGCGAGGAGGAGCCGAAGAAGAAACGCAAGACTTTGGTCGTCGTCTCGGTGCTGGTCGGTTTGCTGGCGATCGGCATTGCGGCGGCCGTCTACATGGTGCTCAACTCGGGCCCAAAGCAGGTCGCGGTGCCGAATGTCGTGGGCGCCCTCCAGGCCGCCGCTGAGGCCACCTTGAAGGAGCAGGGCTTCGAGACGAAGGTGGAGACCGTCGAGTCCGAGGACACCAGCAAGGGCAAGGTGGTCGACACCGATCCGAAAGCCGGGGTGCAGGCCAAGACCGGAAGCGTCGTGACCCTGAAGGTGGGCGTGGGCTCGAACCAGTTGCCGATGCCAGACGTGAAGGGCAAGTCCTTCGACGAGGCCTCGAAGATCCTCAAGGAGGCCGGTTTCACGGGCACGATCTCCAAGGAGGACATGGATCCGGCGAAAGAGGCCGCGGACGCCGTGAAGGATCAGGCGCAGGAAACGGAACCGGCAGCGGGTCAGGCGACCGCCCCGGACCAGGCCATCACCGTGCGGATCGCCACGGGCAAGTCCGCGGTGCCCGACTTCACCGGTATGACCGCCGACCAGGTCCGCTCCACGGCCAGCGAGAGGGGCTTCAAGAACAAGGTGAGCGTGGTGGAGAAGGAGAGCACCGCGCAGGCTGCCGGGAAGGTCTTCGCCCAGGATCCCGAGGAGGGAACGGCACTGGATCGCAAGTCGGGAAAGATCACCGTCACCATCGCAAAGGCCGTCCCCACCACCGCGAAGATGCCGAACCTGATCGGCATGGATGAGAACCAGGCCAACCAGGCCTTCAAGAGCGCCGGTTTCACGGGCAATCTGCGCATAACGAAGGTGACGACGACCGACCCCACCAAACCGGCCAACAGGATCTACTCGCAGAGCGTCGACCCAGACACGGAGCTGGACAAGAACTCCTCCGACGTCTCGGTGGAGATCGCCATCCCACCCCAGCAGAACCAACCCACTGCAAGCCCGAGTGGGCAGCCAACCTCCAAGGCCCCGGCCCCATCCCCAACTCCATCGAAGACTGGCTGAGGAAAGATTTCACTGGTACGGGCTGGTCAGGGGGAACTTCCCGAAGCTGGTTGAGCCGGGACGCGAGGAACGAGCAGGCCGGCTCAACCGACTTCCCTCACACGAGCTGGTTGAGCCGGACCGCGACGAAGGCGAGTCGAAACCACCGTCGCGCGGGTTCCTGCGCAACGCCCGGGAGGGGAATTGCGTCCTCTAAACGCCCATGTCGGCGGCGACCAAGGGGCTGAGGCAGGCGGCGCGGGCCGGTGCCTCGGTGTCGCCGCAGGTCACGAGCCAGTTGGCGAGCATCTGGTAGCCGCCCTCGGTGAGCACCGACTCGGGGTGGAACTGCACCGCCTCCATGGGCCATTCGCGGTGACGGACCGCCATGATGACCCCCGATTCGGTGCGGGCCGTGATCTCCAGTTCCTCCGGGAGTTTCTCCTCGACGGCCGCGAGGGAGTGGTAGCGGGTGGTGCGCAGCGGAGACGGCAGGCCCGTGAAGACCCCCTTGCCGTCGTGGGTCACTGGCGAGACCTTGCCGTGCAGCAGTTCCTTGGCCCGGTCGACGACGCCGCCGAGGGCGACGGCCATCGCCTGAAGCCCGAGACAGACCCCGAAAAGCGGGGTGCGACCGCCGAGTCGCCGGATGACGTCGATGCACACCCCGGCGCGCTCCGGGGTGCCGGGACCAGGTGAGAGCAGCACCCCGTCGAAGGCGTCCTCCCAGCCGGGTTCCGCGAACCGCGGGTCGTCGTTGCGCCACACCTCCACGTCGGCACCGATCTGGGCCAGGTAGGAGACGATGTTGTAGACGAACGAGTCGTAGTTGTCGATGACGAGGATGCGTGCCACGGGCGCAATTCTGTCACGACGCGGCAACCGACGCGCCCACGCCGCGGCGTCTCCTCACCGGTCCTGGCGGAGAAAGCCGTTGGGCCCGCAGGAAGGGCCCAACGGGTTTGGCGTCCGCTACCCGGCGCCGTATCCGGTTCGAGGCAGTCCGGGTTTGACTGGCGACCTGCTGGGCGGCGGGGCCGAGGTCGGTGACGGCAATCCCGTCGGCGGCGACACCGTGGGGGTTGTCGATGGTGGCTGGGGAGGATCCGGTGGCACGGTCACATCTCCGGAGCCGCTGGCGGTCGGCGACGGGCTCGGGAC